>CAZETM010001332.1:0-2397 GCA_964514885.1 uncultured Polyangium sp.
AGATGATCTGAGCAATCGTATCCATGAGTTCGGCTTTGCTCACTTCGAGCCGACCCGGGTTGAGTGGATCGGGCGTACGCTCGATTCCCAGCAGAGACGCACGATCCGGATCGGAAAGTTCGCCCAGCCAAGCTTGCAGTTGTGCATCTTTGTTCAACGCCTGCTGATCTCGACCGTCGAGACAACGCGTGACGAAGCTCTTGATCGAGTTCCAGAGCAACATCGTGTCATCGCGGAAGGGGAAGTTCACGGGCCTATCGAAATCGACGCCACGCGACTTGAAGAGTTGTTCCGGGTTATTGTCGTGCCAGCGCCACGCTTTGCGCGCGTCGTTGACCAACTGAAGCGTCCAGTGAATGTCCGGTGCCACGTTGGTTGCAACCACCCCGCCAGGAATGACCAAATTCTCGAGGGCGCCGTGATTGATGCTCAGGGTGAACCGCACGTGGGGTGCGAGCAACTTGAACAGCCAGTGCTCTTCGCTTAGCTGCCGATGGGTTGCGATCGTCACCGCTTCCAAGATGAAGTGACATTGTCCCAAGTGGGCAATCGACTCGTGTTGCACTCCACACGCTACGTTCACGTAATACTTCGCTACCAGCCACTTCAATCCGTTCGGATCATTGCCGTCCGCAACGTTATTGGGCGTGAATATCGGCGCGGGATTGCCTTGATTGGTTTTGGCTGCCTGGGAAAGTCGAATCGCAATCGGCTGCAACACGCCCTTCGACTTGGGGTCGCCGTAACCCGCGGGATAACCTTCGAGCTTGGTCTCGTTCCAATAGAACAGCGCAATCGGCGCCGGCACCCAACGCTCCTGGTCGTGAACCTTGCTGCCGTGGGTCCCATCACCGCCGAGCGCCGTGTAGTCGACGACGTATAGCAAGCCGCGACGGGCTGCTTCTTCCAGGGTCGGGCTGTTAGCCCCCGCCACTTTTTGGAAGATCGCATCGTTTATGGGCAGCTTCTTCAGCAGCTCACTGAGGCTCATGCAAGTTTGATTGGCCGCGCGTTCGAGCACGACGCCTTGCAAGTTGGTGGTGTTGAATCCCGCCACCTGGGTGTATCCGAAGTACCAGTCCTGCTGGCATTGCTGCAGTTTCAGACCCTCCGCCTGTGCAGCGGACGGCATCCAGTCCCTCGGGGGAATGGTCAGCATCGCCGGCTTGGGCAAGCCACTCAGCAACTCGGCGTATTGCTCCATCGAAGTGGCTTTGAGATATTTCCTATTTCCTAGCAGCTCCCACAAGGTGTCCTTGAGCAGCGCCGTTGGACCCTCGGCGGCTGCCTCTGCTGCGATTTCCGGGAGACCTTTCAACAGCGCCGTGATGTCGCTCAACGCGCTAAATCCATCCCCCTCAACCTCCGCTTCGATGATCGTTGCAACCTGAGACGCGAAGTTCTTCGCAATCTCGATGCTGCTGCGTTGAACGAGCGCATTGTAGTCCGCGGTGAACGCTTCCGACGCTGGCACGTTGGCACACAGCGGGACGTCTTCGAGATTGGGGTAAGTGCGGGTGTAGTTGTAGCGAGCTCGCGCTATGGATAGCTGCAACTCGGGACTCGGCGTTGGCTCGGCTTGCAATGCTAACATTTTGGACTTCATCTTTATATTGCCTCCCTACTCTGCAACGTTCAACAGCCCTTCACGCTGTGCTAGCCGTCTCAGTTCACCCTTTACACGCTCGAAGGCTTTGCGCAGTCGCGCGGCTTCCTTGTCGAGCGCCTCTTCTGTGAGTTCGATGTCTCCGGTCATGGCCAACGCCAGGTCGCGCCAAGAGAGGTTGCGGTCGACGCGCAACACGAGCAACATCTGGTCTTCCTCGTCGAGTTCGTCGCGAAGCAACCGAAAGCGGTCCTTGACGTCCGTCTTCTGATATTCGTGGGTTGCCGAGCGCACCCGCGCGATGGCTTGTTCGACACCGCTTGCAGTCGCAAACTCGTCACCGCCATGCTCGCGCCGGCGGTACGCGGCACTTCGATAACGAGACGCGGCGTTGCGCGCCAGGGTATAGACCCAAGTGCGCATGCTGCAGCGCCAACTGAACTGCGGCAGCCCTATCCACAGATCTTCCGAAAACATCGAAAACACTTCGTGGGCCTCGGGGACACTCTTCAGCTTGAAGGTCAAAAAGCCGACGATTTCCGCCCCATACGCATTGAGCGTACCTACCGCGGCAGCCTCCCAGCGCTGGCCGTCGCACGCCTCGCGAATGAGTTGTTCGTTATCTTGTACCGAACCGGTCATGGATACCTCCGAGCAGCGCCAAGCGGACTGTCCACACCCTACAGCGAAGTCATCGCTGACCGCAACAGTGCATTGGAAGAATAAGGTGTCACCCGAGGTCCCGGTCTAAAGTGTTACCGACGATCCCGGTTGCACACTCACGTTGGGGC
>CAZETM010001333.1:0-2396 GCA_964514885.1 uncultured Polyangium sp.
ATATCGACCGGATGTCCCGTCACGAAGCAAGCGGCATTCTTCAGCCAATCGCGAAACCGCTGCGGCGCATATCGATCAATGGCCCTACGTACGCCCTGGCTCGCGCGCGCCCAACTGGCACTTCGCCTTTGCGCATGCCGGAGCGCTCGAAATGATTTTGCGCCCGCACGGATCGCCCGTGCAAGAGCATGGATCGCAACGCGAAGACCCGCAGCAATCGCAATGCTTTTCACGTCCGGGACCATCGGCCGCATGATCAGCACCGGCGCACCTTTCGGCAATGCAATCACCATGCTCGTCGGCAGCCGCACGGGATCGCTGCACGACAATGCAATATCACCCATGCGCACCGCCAAACTTCCGCCCATCGTTACGCCGAGCGAACCGAACATCAATTGAGCATCATTCGACGGACACGGCGGACGCATGAACATCACGCCGGGCTCCGGCGTGTGCGGCATCGTAAGCACATTGGTCGCATGCGTCCCGGTGTTCGCCACGGGCATACCATTGATGAGCACCAAACCCGGCCCACCACCGGCCGCCATGCTGACGGCCGCGCATACAGCCATCCCGACGGGATCGAAGATGATTCCAACGAAGGCTTTCGGAACCATCGCGGGAACAGGCACAGGCGATGGCGGCGTGAGAATACCCACGAGGTGAAAATCAAGCCCGATAACGGGATCAAGCATCGTACTAACCAGCATGGCTCACCTCATTTCCATCGTGTGCAGATTCGTTATGGACCGCCATTTCGATTTCTTCGGCGACACGTTCCAAATGGTCGGCCGTATCGTGCAAGTCATGCCTACGGAACAATGCCGCCAACGCACGCGTTGCTTCGGAAGCGCTCGACAATTGTTTTTCCGAGGGTTCGGCATCGTTTGCAATCGCGCACGCGCGCGAAAATGCCTGCGCTGCATGGTCGAAATCAAATTGCTTCACCAAAAGCTCTCCGCTCATTCGGTACGCTTCGATCGCGAGCATTCGAATGCCCGCTTCGGCCGCGCGTTGACCCGCCTGCGCGTATGCGAGCGCCGCTTCCGCATACTTGCCCCCGGCAAACAGCCCGGCCGCCATGGCCATATGTGCTTGCGCTTCGAGCTCCGGCAATTTGGCTTTTTCGGCAGCCATTCTCGCCTCTTCGTAGATTGACGCCGCTGTTTGCGGTGCGCGTCCTTCGAGCGCATAACCGCCCATGATCAGCGTCATCAGAATGGCCACGCGCTCGAGCCCGATGCGACGGGCCGCATTGCGAGCGTCACGCATCTTCCCGACCGCCAATCCTGCATCACCTCCGGCCATGGCCACGCCCGCGCCAAGCACGAGTGTTCGCAATTCTTGCATTGGTTTGACCAGCAAACTTTCTGCCGGGACATTGTACTTGTCGGCGATGGCTCCCGCTTCTTCCCGCGTGAGTGGCGCTGGTTTGTCCTTTCGCACGGGGGGCGCCACATCCGGCCCTGCGCATCCCGCGAGCCGCATTCCCGCGGCGCCGTCGGGCGCGTTTTCGGCGAGCGCGGTCATCTTCGCCATATCCGCCGCCAACGCTTGATCATCGAGACGCGCGTCCAAGGTAAAACCGTACTCGCCGAATTCGCCCGCAATGGGTTTGCATATTGGCACATCGAGATCCACGACGATGAAGCGCACTTGAGCGAGCGCCGGCATTTGCGCAAGGGCTTTTACGTCATCGAACCAGCGAGCTTGATCGCGTACCCAAAACGGTGACAGCACGATGATCAGCCCGCCCAAGGGGTCGTGAATGCATTTCAGGGCAGCGCCAAGCTCCAGGCCGAAAGCTCCTAGCCCTGTTTTCGCCTTTGCCATTGGAGGCATTTCATCCACCACGATCCCCTCGTCAGCTTTGGATAGGCGCTCGCGCAGGTCTTCCATATCGACGCGCAATTCCTCGCCGCGGACAGCCCAGCCATCGTCATTCAATTCGACGGGAGCTTCGAGGACGAACATGGGTTTATCGTTTGCGCTGTGGTGTTCCATCGCCGCGATATGTTCGAGCACCGCGAGGCGCAATGGATCCGTCGTAACGACGTGCAGGAATCGTATTTCCGGCTCGGCCATGAACGTTTGCATCGCCTCCGCGACACGCACGAGCCGGTCTGTTATGCACTTCAACATGGTACTATCCCACTTTCCCCTTTAGTTGACCGCGACAACCCCGCCCGCGACGTTGACCGCACCGCCACTGATAGCGACGGATCCGCCGCCGATATTGACACCGCCATCCACCGCCACTGCGCCTCCCGGACCCGCCATGACCGCTGAAGCACCGCCCGTCACGCTTGCCGACGGTGCCGTCATTGCAGCTTGCGCAGGACTCGCCATCAATGCATTTCCATCCAGCAATACGCTACTCCCGCCGGTCGACGACA
>CAZETM010001334.1:0-2392 GCA_964514885.1 uncultured Polyangium sp.
AACGTCGGGGCAGTCCATGTCCGACGAGGGAAGAGTTTGAGAAGTGGTAGACGCCTTCGATGGCGTCTGGGTAACAGCCCCTTCACTTGCTAAGTCGAAGCGCTTCCGCGCTATCCGGATCCACGTCGTAATCGCACCTCCCAACTCATGCAGGTCCATCCAGACGAATAGCGGCGGGGAAATCGAGGTCGTATGATCGAGATGCAATGGTGTTGGTCACAAGCAAAAAGCATTCATATCGTCGGTTTTGCCTGCCTGCTTTTAGGCGTGTTGGGTTGCGGCAAACCCATTGTTACGCCGCGCGCGGGCCAGCAAGAGCCACCAGTTCGATGCAATCTCGACCGCATCTGGATTCATGCTCTCGAAGATTTGGCCGACATGTCTTCAGCCGATTTTGACGCTTGCAACGCCGCTTGTGCCCATGAAGATTCGGCTGGTTGCGTAGGTGCCGGGTTGCTTCTGTACGAAGGGCGGGCCGTTTCGAAGAACGAAACGAAAGCGCGAAGCTTGTTCGAGCAGCAATGCAAAGCAAACGACCCGATGGGTTGCATTGCATTGTCGATGTCGGCGCTGGACACGGAGGCCGCGATCAGAGGCAATGCGGTGTCCGAAGAGCAATCGCTCGCGCGTTTGTGTGACCGGGGAGAGATTCGGGCGTGTGACGTCTTGGGTTGGTTTTATCGCTGGCAAGTGTTCCGCCTTCACCGGGACGAGGACAACGAACGGGCGGCGAAATACACTTTGGCAGCTTGTTCCGGTGGTAGTCAATTGGGATGCACGGGGGTGGCCTGGTTGCAGGCCAATGGGGTTGGCGTACCCAAGGACGCGACGAAAGCAATGGCGACATTCCAAAAACAATGTCTGGCCGGTTATGCGCCGGCTTGTGCGTATCTCGGCAATTTGTATTATTCCGGCGACGGCGTGCAGAAAGACTTCACCAAAGCGGCGGACGTGTACCGAAGCTCGTGTCACGTGGGAGTTTTATACAGTTGCTATTCGCTCGGGCTACTGTTGTGGGACGCGAAGGTTCCAGCGCAAAACGGCGAAAATGCATTCAGCCTTTTCGAGAAGGCGTGCAAGGCGGGAAATGCTTTGGGTTGTTATGGTGTTGGGTTGAGCTACCAGAAGGGCAAAGGGGTGACTCGGAATTCGGCCCTGGCTCTCCAATATTTAGATTCGGCATGCGACGCGGGCTCGGGATTCGCATGTTATGAACTTGGATTCATATATCGTGAAGGGGACGATGTTGCGCAAGACCATACCGAGGCGGCCTTTTTCTTCGAGAAAGCGTGTTGGGGAGGCGATCCCCGTGGGTGCACTTGGCTCGGCTACGCGTATGCCGAGGGGATTGGTGTGGCCAAGAATGCTGCACAAAGTGCCGAATATTTCGAATTGGCTTGTAACGGGGGCGAGGGACAAGGGTGCTATCTAAGCGGAGCATTGTATGTCGACGGAGTGGGGGTGGCGAAAAACCCAAAGAAAGGTGCCGGGTTCCTTCAGAAAGCGTGCGATCGTGACGAGATGGATGCGTGCGCCAATCTGAGCGCATTGTATCAATTTGGTACTGGCGTGCTGCAGGACGAGGGGCGAGCTGTAAAGCTTGCCAAAAAGGCTTGCGATGGAAACTCGATGCTGGGGTGTGTTCAACTGGGAATGCTTTATTCGATCGGGTCGGACGCAATCAAAGATACCGCCAAAAGCGCGGTGCTTTTTCAAAAAAGTTGTGATGCAAATGTAGACATGGGCTGCGTAAGTCTCGCCGGTTTATACATTGCGGGTCTCGGAGTCCAGAAAGACATTCCCAAGGGAAAGGCTTTGCTCGAGAATTCCTGCAATCAAGGTTCGGCATTGGGGTGTTTCGGGCTGGCCGGAACGTATATGAACAGCGATGCGGCGAAGGCGTTGGAGTTGCTCGACAAGGCTTGTCCCACCATCCAAGATGCATGCGATAGAGCGAAAGCGCTTCGGTCGAGGGTGGGGCCTTGAGCTGCGTTTTGTAGGGCTCTGCGTGGAAGATCCTATCTGTTTTGACGGCGGTCGATGGGGCTCACCGACGTGCAGTCGAGAGTGAACCGTCATGCCACGGGAGGCGGCGTCACGTCGTCATTGCTGCGCGTGGGGTCTTCGAGCAGCGATTGGTTGAAGTAATCGGCGGCTCGCTCGGGGTTGCCAATGTGCTGGGACGCGATTGCAAGGATGTTCTTGCCGACTTGGAGCTCGAGCGTTGTGCGCGTAATGGCGACGTCGGCGCGGGCCTGGACGAGGTCTCCTTTCGCGTCCACTTGTCCCTCGCGCGCGGTGGAAAACGTAGTTTTCAGCGCCGTGAATTCGGCGAGTAGCTCGGGACCGAGTTGCGCCTCGTGCTTGGTCGCACCGGTGATCAGCCGGTCGA
>CAZETM010001335.1:0-2389 GCA_964514885.1 uncultured Polyangium sp.
GGTCGGGCGCCTACATCGAGGAAACCGCGGGGTTCGCAGGCTTCACGCCCACGCAATACGTTGGGGGGGTAGGTGGACGCGTCGGCGCGCACACGCTCTGCAACGCCGCTTTCACTGGTTCACACGTTTGCCATGCTTCCGAATACACACTCACGAGCTCGACATCGCCCGTCCCGGCGCTCGGTGCGTGGCTCGACCCGAGTGTTCAGCCGAACGGTTCGGTGACGACTGGATCTTCCCCGCTCTTCGGCCGCTGCATGTCCGGTGTGGCGTGTGGCAACTGGACGTTGTCCGGTTCGGGAAATTCGGGGTATCTCGTCAACACCGACGGGGTCATTTCGTCGGGTGCTTGCAACATCGCCCGTTCCTTCGCGTGCTGCAATAGCGACACAAAGGCGCAGTTTGCAGGAGTTACCCTGGCGAATGCCACGATGAATGGCCGCGTCGCCATGCATGCCGCGTGCGATGCGCAGTTCACCGGCTCGCACCTTTGCCACGCCGCGGAATACCTCCGCGCAGCCTCACCCATGCCCATTCCCGCCAGCGGCGCCTGGCTCGACGCGAGCACGACGATCGACGGAGGCGTTACAACTCAGGGCGTCATTACCGCAGGTCGTTTGTCGTCAGGTTCGGCATGCGGCAACTGGACGTTGTCCGGTTCGGGAAATGTCGGGTATCTCGTCGCGAGCGATGGCAACATTTCCTCGGGCTCGTGCAACATCGGTCGCCCGATCGCCTGCTGTCTGTAGTCGAACGTAACCGTTGTGAGCAGCCTTCTGTTTGGCATCGCAATAGACACTACGAGCGTCTATTGGGCGAACCGCAACAATGGCACCGTGATGAAGCTGGCGAAGTAGGCATCTTTGCGCCTGCATTTTCCGCTTGACCGTTTCCCTCCCACAGTGTTCTTCTCTGCTGCCAAACCCTACACACCATTACCACCACCTCCTGGGATGAATATGGCCCTCAAACGACTGCTCAGCGAAGAAATGATCGCGCTCTCTGCTGCCTGGATCAACCCGCAATCGTCTGCGCATCAGGCGATCCTTGCCTCCAGCGACCTCGCCCCTCAGCTCCCCAAGATTGCTGCCGCCCATAACGAACTCGCCTCGACCGCTCAACCTGTCCTCGTCAATCCTCGTATTGCCGAAATCAGCAAAGAACAAGCTTCCCTCGATTCGCGTCACGACGACATTCTCCGCGGCATTTTTTGGCTGCTCACCGGCACCGTCCATTTGCTCGGCCCCCAATCCGATGGCGGCCCCTTGCTCCAATTGCGTAATGCTCTGCTCCCGGATGGCCTTCCCAGCCTTCAAAAATCTTATCGCGCCGAGGCTGGCCAAGCTCAGCAGCTCCAAGAACGATTGACCCCCGAATTGCGCGCACAAACCGATAAAATCAGAGTTGGCCCCAAAAACAAATCACGCACCCTCACCAAATTGCTCGACGAATGGATCGCTCTCGGCCAACAAATTGGCTCCCTCGAGGACGAAAAAGCCCATCTCGCGGTACCATCCGGCGAATCCTCTGCAAATGCCATCCTGCTCGCCGCTCGCAACAAATGGATCCGTGCCGTCAATCTTTTCGTCGCGCTTGCAGAATCCGCCGAGCTGGAAGCGGCGTCCCATAAACTGATTCTCGGCCCCCTCCAGCTCGCAGAATCCAAAGCCGACCAGCGCTCCAGCGCCCCAGCACCCGCGACGGAGCCGTCCGACGCGTAATCGAGACAACCAGAATGCCCGGCCGCGCCCCTTGCCAACGGTTTCGAACCGTTTCGAAGCCCGGTCGGAGGCCCTTCTCTGTTGTATGAGTTACGTCAAAGCCCGGTCGGAGGCACTTGTGGACGGTTTCGAACCGTGAGCGAGCCCGGTCGGCGCGTGTTTGGACCAGGGCCTTTCCGCGCGATTCGTCAGTCGTCGCTCTCCGACGCACCCGAAGATATCGGCACTGTCAGCGCTTCGACATAACGACGACCCTCGTCATCGAGCAACGACCACGTGGAACTATTGTTGGTGACTTGCCAACCTACAATTTGATTGCTGACGCCGTACTCGTTCCGAAGCTGCTGCACCGCATCCGCAATGGTTGGGCAGCTTTGTACAGCCTTCTCGACGACATCCTGCGGGAGGAGGAATTCCGCGGCGAACGCACGGGCGCGCTTCTCGGGCGTTTCGGGAACGTTTCCACCAAGGACTTCGGCGAGCGGCAAAGATCCGTGCCGATCGAGAAGAAGGTGCCCCATTTCATGGGCAAGCGTCGAGCGAGCCCCTTTCAATTGTTGCGCGTGCGTTCCGTATTGATTGACAAGCACGGCGGGACCGTGACGGGGCCCCCAGCATGCAATTGCATCGAGGCGTTTCGATTTCATCTCGCAATCGCTGATTTGCAC
>CAZETM010001336.1:0-2388 GCA_964514885.1 uncultured Polyangium sp.
CGTCGTGGAGGAAGCGCGCCGCAACCTCGCCGCCAAGGCGCCCGGGGGCGTCCCACCACGCATCTGTGCGTGGTCCTCGGTGGAACGGGGAAAAACGCTATTGCCGCTCCATACCCACCTGATGGCAAGATTCGCGTAACCCATGTCATCGTTTGATCATTCTATCGATTTCTTCGCCGAGCTGTTCAAATTCTTTGGGGCGCTCGACCGCCGAATCGTTGATGAAATGATGGAGCGCGCGATTGACGACTCCGTCGTAATAGCCTGGAGGCAAGCCGACTTCGCGTAGAATTGACGCAAAGATGTCTTTTCCGCTGAACCAAACGAGATACCGAGCATCGGACCAGAAGGCTGGATCGGAGAACGCATTGACGTAATGCTCGTAGCGCGTCGCGGCGTCGTGCTCGCTGATTTGGCGGGTGTTTTGATGGAATTTTTGCACACCCAGGCAAGTGTTCACTCTACACTTGCTTTCGGCTAATTCGTCCGCATCGGGCAGGGTTGGGAAGTCCAGTCCCCATCGATTGTGCAAAACCGAAACATCTTTGACTTTTCGCGTGAGCGTTCCCAAAGCCCACCTCGACGCCTCGAAGAACATGATTCGTTTGGCGGCGGCATCGAGCACGGCGCGGGCGCCGGTTGCGTCTTGCACATCGATGGGCGGGGCGTTCTTCCAGGTTCGTACGTCATCGAGAACATGCGCCAGGATGGCAGGTTCGAGCAGATAGTTTTCGATTTCATGGCGTACCCAAAGAAATAGAGTGGGAATGTGCGTTTTGATGAGGCTGCCAGGTGGGTTCTGCTCGTCAGGCACGACATCGAAGTCACGGTCGCGCACGGCGACATGAGACGCCTTGGCATTACCTTCGATGTACCCCTCGACGTATCCGCTCAAAGTGCGTTTGCCGCCCAAAGGTTTGACCGTCACTCCTTTGCGTGTATACAGTGCGCTGAGCAGCCTGGCGTCCGGTGATTGCTCATTACCTTCACAAAATAAGACATATTTGGAGATCACGGGCGTGCCTCCACGCGATGGACTGCATCCTTGGGGACGACATTGAGCACGTCATCCGAATGCGTGGTTAGAATAAATTGATTATCACGACCGAGCGTGGGCAGCAGGTGAATCAAATGCTGCTGCAGTGGGGGGTGAAGATGTAATTCCAACTCGTCGACGAGGACGATGGAACGGTTGATTCTCCACTTCACGAAATCGAAAAGAATGGGAAAAAGTGCTCGCTCGCCGGACGACATCTCGTCGAGCTCGTAGCTTTGATCTCCATCGGAGAGCATGAACCAGAAATCGTCGCCGCCACGCTCGATGTCGACGCCCGGTTTGAGCCTGACGCCTTCGAGCCGTCGAGGGTAAAAAGCTTTGCGATAGGCCACATCGAATTCGGCATAAAGGTCCCGCGCGTTGGTGGCCGCGCCGAGTTTGTTGGAGTGTATGGTCTGAAGCCGTGACAATTCCATGCGCAAACGCGAGATGTCGGTCTTGGCTTGTTCGGAATCGGGACTGAGGCTCGTCGCTCGTCGCTCCTGGTCGTACCAAAAAACGGAGCCCACATGATCGAACGCTTCGTACCCGCACTGCTTGACGAGCTGCCGAGCATACTCTCGGCCTCGAAATTGGTAAAACTCCTCCCTGGAGCTGCAACGGACCTGGCCGTTTTCGTAAAACAATTTCACGCAAGGGTTCTTGCCCGGAGCGATGTACGCCGTGCGGTCGAACCGCCCAAGACGTCGCAATTCTTCGGACAGGCGCCAGGTCATATCAAGCTCGTCCGGGTCGAATTGAACATCGATTTCGATCTTCGCCACCAAAGGATCGATCCGATCCAACATGAAGCCGGGCCAGGAGAAAGCATCAGGCTGTTGGATTGCGCGCGCACGAGTCGCGACTGCCAGGGGCAAAGCAATCGCTTGGAGGAGGGTGGTCTTGCCGGAGCCATTTTCGCCAATGAGCAGGTGTAGCTCACGCGGACGTTGACTGAGCGGGTCCAAAAGGTCGAGCTGATAGTCCTGAAAACGCTTGAAATGCTGGACGGCAACACTGCGGATCTTCATCGACGGAACCTTTGGAACAGGGAGTGAGAACTTTGCCAACCTAGCATGTGGATACGGGTGTGGAGAAGTTTTCGAGCCATCTGACAGCGGCGGGCTCGAGCAAATTTCAGCGCTCCACCTTCTTCACGGATTCATCGCCGAGGTCACCCGTGCAATGGAAGAACGTATCGCGAAGTGCCTCTCGCAGGGATTTGATGGGGTGAGTCATCGTGAGCCTTCGCAACTTTCAAAATCGGGCTTGCCACCCGTATCACATACGAATTCTTGAATGCTTCCCCGACGGACGAGAGACGACGGACTCATGACCAGATCTTCCCGTTC
>CAZETM010001337.1:0-2386 GCA_964514885.1 uncultured Polyangium sp.
TTCGATTCGGTGTCGAGACGCGCGTACACGCCGCTTGGGCGCAAGTTACGACTGCTGTTGCAAGCGCTTTGGTCGCCAACGCCGAAGCTGCTTGTGGGGCGTGAAGTTGCGGAAGCGCCGCCGCTTGACGAGGTGAAGTTCCTCGTCGATGCGTGTGTACGATAACGACAAACCTTCGAGGCAAACATGATCCCTGCGCGACGGGTGGGATGGTTCAACGCTTGGTTTTGTGGCCATGCGCGTTCGCGCATCCGGAGCACGTTTGGCGAGGTGCGGGTTCGAGGTTTGGAGGGTGCGCGAGGTTTGTCGCGAGAGGCGCCGCTGCTGGTGATATCGAATCACACGTCGTGGTGGGATCCGCTGGTCGCGATGCACGTGTCGCTGCACATGTTGGAGAAGCGCGGGCACGCGATGATGGACGCGAGAAGCCGGAAGCGTCTGCCATTCTTTGGGATGGTGGGGGGGTTTGGCGTGGAGCTGGGTAACAAGGCTGATGGAATCGCGGCGATTCGTTATTCGGCGGAATTGCTGAACGATCCCAAAAACTTGGTATGGATATTTCCGCAAGGGACCGAGAGACCGGTTACGGAGCGACCGTTAGGATTTCGTAATGGGTCGGCGGAGATATCGCGGATGGCGAAGAGCGCCAAGGTATTACCGATCGGACTTCGATACGAGTTTGGCGGGATGGAACGGCCTGGGTTATGGATATCGTTTGGCGAGGCGGTTGCAACGAGTGACGATTCAATGCAAAGCCGCGCGGCGCAGGAAGCGGCGGTAACGGGGGAGCTGGATCGAATCGATGCGGCGATTCGGGGCAAAGGTGCGGACGAATTCGATACGTATTGGCGAACGGCGCCATCGGTGGTGGGAATGGGGATGGAGCGAATGCTGGCAATGATGACGAGGCCGTGGGCGGGGGGGTGATTGAAACATTCGTGAGGCGCTTCAAGAAAGTCCGCTTGCCGAAGGACAATGGACGCCTGTAAAGTGCACCATCGATCGGAGCTTGGATGGCCAACGGTTCTTCTTCTCTGAACGCTCGCAGTGGTACATTGCTGGAGCCTCCGCGGGGCGCGTCAGAAACAGCAGCCTACGAGGCTGGCAAGACGATCGGTGAGTTAATCGTCTGGGCGATACTCATCTTCTCCTGCTGCACGATTGTATCAGTACCACTACTGGTGGTGCGATGGCGCCAGCGTCGTCAAGAAGAGCGGGAACGCCGCGAGGCAGAAGAGCGTGCCCGCCAAGCTTGGATTGCGCAACAGGAGCACGCGCGTGCGATGGCGCTTCAGACAGAACGCGAGCGTCAAATGTTCGAAGCAGCACGGCAGGAGCAGGCGCGGCAAATGGAAGCTGCGAGGCAGCAACAGGAACGGCAAATAGAAGAAGAGCGGCGGCGCATCCAAGCGGTGCTGGACCGACAAGCACGCGAGCAAGAAGAGCAAGCTCGGCGTGGCGAAGAGGAAACCCGTCGGGTCAAAGCCGAGAAAATCCGCGCCGACGAGGAGGCCAAACAGGCTGCAGAGCGTCAACGCCGAGACTCTTTGATACAGCGATTCGGCGAGCAGGACGCGGCCAAAATCATTCGAGGCGAACTATGGCTTGGCGCCACGGCAGAAATGCTCATTGAGTCGTTGGGCAATCCTGCCGACTCGGAGAAAAAAGTCCTCAAGACCAAAACGAAAGAAGTTTGGAAATATTATCCTGCGGGCGCAAACCGCTATAAGCTACGTGTCACGTTGGAGAACGGCGTTGTTGTCGGCTGGGAGGATAAGAGCTGAACAAATCCGTTTGGCATGGCGAGGGCATAGCGGGCGTGGATGCTTGCGTCCGAGCACCGTGCCGAAGACGCTGAAGTATATCGCTATGAGCGGCGTCGCCCCTAAAAATGTGTCCTTTATCGGGGAGTGAGCGAGGTTTGGCCGGCCTTTGGCGCGTCTAGGTTTGTCGGCGCGCGGGCCTCCGAGGGCGCGGAGAGTCCCGCTGGGACAACTCTCCTTCCGTTTCCGAAGAAACGTCGCGGGTGAAGCAGCGGCTGCATCTTGCGTGAGTTTGCGCTCGAATTTGCCAGCGCCGATGCACACGTGTGTCCGCGTGTCAAAAAAGTTCTACGCGAGTGAGCGTCGACGATCCCCGAGCGAACCAGACTGTGTCTGAATGCGAGTGAGTGCACAAATCCGCAGGAGTAACGCGTGGCGTCGTAAACGCGTCAAGTGCGAAATTGCCACTTTGTTTGGACTAGGCACGCTCGGTAATTTGTATCGAGAAATGCGATTCTCGGTCTGAGAATCGCGTTCCTGGGCGAACGGAAGACGAGTCTCACGTGCGGCATGAGGCTTCGTTGCCGAGGGAAGACGAGTCCCAGCCGGCAGAACAGGGGCCG
>CAZETM010001338.1:0-2386 GCA_964514885.1 uncultured Polyangium sp.
TTGGCGGGTGACTTCGTCATCGGTAAGCTCATTGGTATGGGCGCGATCGGCATTGACGAGGGTGGTGGTTTGCCGCTCGAGATGCGCTCCGAATGCGTCGATGACGTCGGCGACTTTGAGGTTATTCGGCGGGCCCCCTGGGAAAAGGGCTTTTTCGATAACGGCCACGACCTCGGGGCCGTGAATACGAATGGCGGTGGTAATGGTGTCACAGATGGAGACACGATCGGCTACCATGCGGGAGATTTTAGGATCGCTCATGGGGCGGTTGTATGTTGGCTTGGATCGGAAGGCAAGGCGAAAAAAGCGTGTGAGAAAAATGGAGGCGAACGACCGTCGATGACCATGGGCGAGGAAGAGCGCGTTCTGGAAATGGGGTGGTGGGAGCAGAGGGCGGTTCGAGCGGAGCCGAAGAAGGCGTCGGCGAGCGTGACATGGTGGCAGAGGAGATTGTGAGAACCTTATTCCGTCTCGAGGCGCATGAGCAATTGAAAATGCTCTGGGTACGGCGACAACGGTGCGCCTACGTGAACGACCGTGCCCGGAGCAAACACCTGTTGTGACTTCGCGCTAATCTCGCCGTTTTGATTGAACACGAGCTGCTCGCATTGGTCCAGCGTCGTCGGACACGGATTCGAACACACATAAATGTTGTTCGGCGAATACAGGGGCCGACCGTCGAAAGTGAACGGACCGGCGCGGAGGGATCCACCCGTCGGCCCAATTTTCACGTCCCAACTGCGCCCGGGACACCAAAAACCCTGACAAGCTCGCTCCGTCCACCGTGACGACAAGCTCAGCGCCCGACCCTTCTCCAAAAGCACCGGTTCGGCCGCTGGGGTGCAACCATCTCGCATGGGGCTCGGTAGTCCCGTCGACTGAATATCGATACTCACTGGATCCATCGCCCAGAACCACGCGACATAATCGCCCGCCGGTGCGTCGAGCAAAAATTGATGGTTTGGATATTCCGGATCAATGATCAGCGTCTTGTTCGGGCCGGCCTTGAAGCCCGACGTCGTCATGGCCGAAACCATCGCATTTCCGCCGGAACAACGGTGGAGCGTGACCGAAGGGAGGACTTGCGGATCGCTCACGTGCGGCGCCGTCACGATCTGTGCTGCCTGATTTTCCCCGATTTGAAAACGAAACACTCCTTGGTTTCCGTATCCTTCGGGGCCACACTCCAAATCGATCTGCCCATTCGGGAGCAGCGGCACGTTCGCTTCGCATTCCGTAGCTCGAATGCAGATATCCCCCGGAAGAGGCATCGGACGCCACCGCCAAGCAATTATTTCTTCTTTCAGCGTAACCCCGAATTCTTGTTCGAAGACCGCATCGATCTCCGACCTCGTTCCATTCCGCGGTGCTTTCGCGTAAAACGACAAAAATTTCTCGAGCCCGTGCGTATCGATGAGCTGCCGGACGAAGGTGCCGGCCGTCGACGTCATGGGGATGCCATTGTGCTCCGCCCACCACTCGAAATCCTTCGATTCGATATTCCAGTCCAGCACCGGCTCGGACCTTTCGAGCGGCCCCTGCGAATCCGACGAACGGACACATCCCAACACCTCCGTCAAACCCTCCTGAAAGATCAGCGGCGGATCGCCGACGAAGTTCGCCAAGGCGAGCGCGATATCACGTTGACCGATGTATTGCGACGAATAGATCGTGGTGCCGATGGCGCATGGAAAGCCGTTGATGCATTGGGGCATGTCGTGCCCGCCGTCGTAGTGGTATTCGATCTTCTGGCCAGGCGGCAGCGTCACCCCTAGAAGCTGGGACATCCCCTCGTACGAATGTTCCAGCCACACTTTGGCGCCGTCACACGGTTCATGCTTCACGTCTTCCGCGACGTAGTAGTTGAAGTGTTCGGTGCTGAAGATTTGTTCGAATTGCACCTCCTCGGTGCACCCGCAAAGCAAAAAAAGCGTCGTTGTCGCGAGGCATTTGGCCAGCCCATGACCACTATTGAATCCGGAGTTGAACACCTTACGCATACTCGTTCCTCCTGCGCCCAGAGTTGTTGAAGGCGCGCGCTGCGCTTTCTTCTTCCCGAGGCGAGCAAGCATCGTACGGCAGCATCCATGGATTTCAACAAAAATGTGGGAATCGCGTCTACATGGGCGCGCAACCGTGGAGTTGGAGCCGTTCGCGACTCCTCGTTTACTAAGGGGCGCTCGGGGGACAAAACCACGAAGACTTTTTTCGAGGGCCGGTCGATTTTCGCGAACGCGTGCGATGGGTCACGGTTCAGTTGTCGGTCGCGCATGATGATGGCTGGGAGTTGACACTCACGGCGCCTTTTGCCGTATCCTCAACACTGGGAGGACTCATGCCCAGCGCGAAACGGAGCATTGGGCCGGGTCACAAACCATCTGTTTTC
>CAZETM010001339.1:0-2385 GCA_964514885.1 uncultured Polyangium sp.
CAGCAATGCCGAGTCTCCCTTCGGGAATCGACTTTTCGCAATGCTCACCAGTTTAGTCTTGTCCGGTTCTGGAATCCGGTAGAAAACGCAGCGTCGCAAGAACGGTTCGGGCAGTTGTCGCTCCGCATTGCTCGTGATGACGATCAGCGGCTTCTTCGTGCCCTCCGGACGATGCATGTCCCGTCGCAGAGGTATGTCGCGAAAAACGCGATCGAAATGCTCCTTGTCGGATGTGAAATCTCCAATCTCCGGAATCTCGAAGCGCATTTCGTCCAGCTCGTGCAGCAAGTCATTGGGAAGATCGCGCGGGGCTTTGTCGATTTCGTCGATGAGCACGACGGGCCGTTTCAGTCCCGGATGCATGAGCGCCGCGCCGAGCGGTCGCAAGGAAATGTAGTTTCGTGGATCCCGCGCGCGATCGCGATCGCCATTTTGCGCATCACCGAACCGGACGAGCGCATCGTAATGGTAGAGCAAGTCGCGAGCTTTCGTGTCGCTGCGAATGTGACAGCGCAAAGGCTCGGCGTGCTTCAATGCTTTCGCAGCCGCCCACGCAAAATCCGATTTGCCGCACCCCGGATCGCCCGTCAGGAGCAGCGGCATTTCGAGACACAACGCAGTATTGGCTGCATGTACCAGCGCCACATCGGCCAGGTACGGACCATATTGCCCGGACAGACCCGTTTGAGGGATCAGGTCCGAAGCGTTCACAAAATCAGGTAAAGTCGCCATGATCGAACTCGGATGTCAACGTTGCCGCCGTAGCCGTGCTTCTTCCCAATCGTAGAGCACTCGGTGCAGCGCATCGCCCAGGGTTTGTAGCGTTCGCTTGGGCGATTGGACAACTTTTTCGTACACGCGCTGGCAGGCGTCTCGCAAGTCGAGGTCTTTGTCTGCGCCGTCGAATTCCTTCACCACGTGCTCCCAGACTTCTTCCCACGGAGGAAAACTGATGTCCCTCAGCGGTTTGAGACACAAGGCGCGTAAAGGCGCAAGGCCCTCACCCAGTTGGGAGAGAAGCGGATTCTTGTCGGTATTTTCCACTTCGATGGGCAAGATGAAACGCACGGGATGTTTCAGCTTGCGGTCGGCATCGAGCAGTCGCAGCTCGCGATCGATTTGACCACAAAACAAACCGACCAACCCTTTGATGGATTCTTCGTCCAGATTGCGTAACGGTCCTCCGCCTTCGGTGAAGAGGTAGACGGGGCAACTGCGCTGTGTTTCGCGAGGAAAAGCGACATCGAATTCGCCCGCACCGGCTTCGGTTTTGGAGATGAGACAACGTTTCCATTCATCGGCTTTGCGTGCGACGATCCGGTCGTACTTGCGCTCCACGTCGATGACGCGATGCCGCGGATTGGAACATTCTTCCGGCAAGAAACTGCTGATGCGTTTGAGAAAGAGCGGCATGTTTTGCTCGGGCGTTCCATAGACGACGAAGAGCAAATGCGTTTGTCGAGAAGCACAATGCTCGAGAATGGGCGTCCATTGACGGATGCGATCGAGCACGATGCTGGTGTGGCTGGGAGGCTGAGAAGGACCGGGAGGTTTGTTTGTGGTAAGCGTCGTGACGGGGGTTTTATCTTCACCCGGCGGCTTTTTGCGCACATCGACTTTTGTCTTCTTCGCGATTTTCCACGTGAGATGTCCGTTCGGTGCTTTTTCGTAAATGGCGCCGGTTTTGTGCCAATGGCCTCGTTCGGACCAACCCCAGAAGTCGATGTCGTATTGCAGGGGTTTGCCTTGTTCATCGAGCTGCACGTCGATCACGTTGAAGGCATTTCGCCACGCATCGCCGTGATCGCCCTCGAACAAGCTCCCGGCGGCGAGCACGCGTAACGTGCGATCGGGATCGCGTTGTTCTTCGGCAATCGGATCGTGTTGGTGGCCGTGCAAGAGCAAGTCGACACTATCGGCCAAATGGGCCTTTGCCTGCGCGTCGTCCGCAAGCTCTCCGAGCGGATGATGCACGAGCGCCAGACGAAAGCCGGACAATTTTTGCCCTTCATGCAAGGCCGACAGATCGATTTGGTGCTTGGTGAGCAGCAGTTTTTTTGCGTCGCCATCATCGCCTGCGAGCCATGCGGAATCCAGACCGATGACATGCACGTCGAAGGGAAACCCGTTGGGCCTCGAGGTATCTCGATAGCCGAGCCTGGGATGCAAATCACCGCGTCCCGGAAGCAATGCGGCTCGCCCCAAATCTTTTTCGACCCACGACCAAAAAGTGGCTGTGCGTGCGTGCATCGCATCGCGCCAGGCATCCTCGCATCCGCGAGGTTTGTCTTCGCCGGCCATCCACTTGGACAAACCAGAGCGATCGTCATAGGAGAGCTTGCGCATTTCTTCCCACGCGGTTTTCGCTTGGCTTCGCTGTACGTC
>CAZETM010001340.1:0-2382 GCA_964514885.1 uncultured Polyangium sp.
GGACTAGATGGTATGAGCGTCGTGGATCGTATCGGTTTACAGCAGATGGATCGGCCATATAATTCGCCCTATTTTAAAGCTCAGTGAATTACCATTTGTCCCCATGAACAAATCGGCAGGATGAGGATCGGAGAAAAAATAAAGAGTTGCGGGCCATGTGCTAAGGGCAAACAAACTGCCATTTCCGAACTCCGTGTGTCAAGAGGTCTCGGAGCGATCCCAGCTTTCCGTATCTCTACCCCTGAAGCCTCGCATCACGGTCTTTGAACGCGCTGCATGCGTCGATGACGACTTTTCTCCACGTGCGGACGTCGGACCATCGATGGTTTGTCGAGCGTCGCTGAGGGTGGTGACCAGGCGTTCTTTCTAGATGTTGTCCTCAAGACGTGCGGCGCGCACACCAACGCGGCCTTCCACGCGACGTACCTGGCATTCGGCCTCGCCCTCGTCACCAGTATGTATCTCCTCCTGGTACGCGTTCGGGTCGCGCCCGCGTTCGCGGCGGTGGCTGCGATCCTCTTCACTGTCGCCGACCACGCTGCTCTACGAAACTGGCTCTCCTACACCTATCCGGTCGCCTCGTTGCTCTCGGTATCGGCCCTGTTTCTACTCGTCTTCGGCAGCATCCTCTCCGGGCAGACGTACCAGCAGATCAACTTCGCGGTCATGACGGTCTCCCGCCTCCCCGCGGGAGCGACGCCTGGCGCTGATCAAGGAGGGCAAGCTGACGCCTGTGACGACGGCCGCTGTCGGTGATCGCACCTCGTTCCGGCAGTTCGCTCGCTACATTCCCAGGCATGTGCCAACTGGTGTTCCGATGCTCGATAAAGGCCTTGCCTGGTCGCACTGTTTTGACTAGGTGCTTGACTCACGCGTCACATGCCAATAATAACGTGCCCAACAGGCTCATGTGCGATACGCGACAGCATTGCTGCAAGATCCCACGATCTTACATACCGGTGCAGTAGAAGCGAGAAGAATCTCCGCCCTGCATTTCGCCCTTTGTCTTTGAACGAATGGCAAACATTTGGCAAATCCTGTTGAAACCCTCCACATCGACTCTTATTTCACACTGAGTACATGAATGAAGTTCGTACTTGATTGCCGGTACGTCCGACCAAAGCCGAGTGGCATAGGCGCATACGTTCGAGGACTCGCTTCGAGATTGCCCACGCTTGCACCTGATGACCATTTCGAGTTTTGGGTTGATCCGAGCGCACCGGACCCGATTCCTTCTGGACCCAACGTGACACTACGACCGGTTCAAGGCGATCCACTTGGTCCCGGCACGTACTTATGGCCGCAATGGCTCGCTCCGCTCGAAGACGCCGATGTTTTCCATAGTCCTCAAAACATCATCGGACGGGGTTTGTCTTGTCCGACGGTCGTCACAGTCCACGACACGATGTGGCTCACGAGTCCGGCGCTCGTCGAGGGGAATGCTCTTTTACGCGCGGTCAACTGGCCTTTTCTTGCGGGAGGCGCATGGCACGCATTACGTCGTGCTACGCGGCTGCTTGCTGTATCAGAAGCGACAGCAGATTCGATTCGTGCTTTTTATCCCCCTGCGTCGCAACGTTTACGAGTTGCACTCAATGGCGTTGAATCTGCATTTTGCCCTCCGGCAGATCCAATTGCCGTGCGCAACCGAGCCATTCGATTGCTGGGCACTGCCGCTCCATTCATTCTCGTTCTCGGTACGAATCAACCCTACAAGGGGCACGAATATGCAGTGCGCGCGTTTGCCCGAGCCGCGGCCGGCAATACGCGGCTCGTATTCGTACAGCGGCACGGTGGTCGATCCGGGCTGGGGCAATTGGCCAAATCGCTTGGCATACACGATCGGGTCCTGTTTCTAGATGCTCTGCCGCGCCCGGATATCATTACATTGTTGCAATCCACGCTCGCGCTGTTTCACCCATCGCTCGTCGAAGGATTCGGGCTACCAACATTGGAAGCTGCGGCATGCGGTGCGCCCGTCATTGCCAGTGATATTCCGGTACTTCGCGAAGTTCTCGGTGACGCCGCTCTGCTCACGCCACCCACCGATGTCGCAGGTTACGCAAAATCGATCGAACAAATCACCTCGAATGCAGATCTCCGAGACAAACTTCGAGCGTGTGGGTTATCGCGCGCCGCTACTTTCACCTGGGACGCGTGCGCACGTTCCACGCTTTTGACATATCGCGAAGCCGCAGCTTCAAAAACGTGACACAAATTCGTTTTTGCAAGAAACGCGCTTCAACTCGTACGTGGCGTGACCGATATATTCGATTCGCGACGGCGCGTTGAGAAATCAATGAAATGCGCCCACACGATCCGGTCACAGTCTCCATGACAATGCGAGGTGGATTGGTCGCGGTAGGGACGGCCTTCATCGAT
>CAZETM010001341.1:0-2380 GCA_964514885.1 uncultured Polyangium sp.
GCCGAGTCGAATCGCTGAATCACCGTGACCGTGCCCGTGAATGCCTCGTCGACACGCCACGCATGACCCTCCAAAGCGGCATTGCCTTGGCTCGCGCCCTCGTCGTCGCATGCCCCCAAAGCATGCCCGCGCGTATTCACAAAGCCGCCAAGAAACTCGCGGATGCCACCGACAAAGCACAATCAGGATTGGCCATTCGCCAAAAAGCTTTGGGCGCCGTCTCCGACGAAGACAGACGCCTCATCGACCAATCCGGTGACGCCTCTTGGAACGCGTTACGCGCACGTCTTTCGGCTTATGCCATGCTGCCCGCCGACGAATACGCCGATGCGCCACTCGCGGCAAAACTGGTGACGATTCTCTTTGCCGATGACGGTTTGTCCTTCCTCAAGGAAACCTATCCCGTGCAATGGACGACGGCCGATACCATTCTGAAACGTATTGATGCCGATTCCCTGCACACCGATATCAATCGCATTGCTGGCCTGGAGTTCCTCGATAACATCAAGAAACGCCATGCCAAATATGGCGCAATGGTGCAAAACATTCTCGTCAAAACCCAAGTCAACGTCGATCTAAGTGCCGAACTCCGCGCTTTGGGTCAAGCCATCGTCACGTATGCGACGAAAGTATGCGCGCACGTAGAAGATGACGATCCGAAAAGCATTGCCGAAGCCCGTGCAGCGTTGCACCCCATCGATGCCCATCGCGATGCCAATACGAGCGGTTCTGCGCATCCTGCCACTCCACCAAACCCCGAAACTCCCGTCGGGACCTGATCCGTCACATCCCCGAACTCCGCCGCTAGCCTTCACGAAGGTCGATCGATCTACCCAAACCCGAAACGCTGGGCTTTGCCGAGGTCCCGGGATATCCACCACCCTCCGGACTTTGGCTTTGGGGACATGCTTCCATGTCCCAAACCTCAATCGGCGGGGAGATCCCGAGGTCGTTCCATGTCCGGAAACCCAAACGCTGGGGATTGGCTAGGTCGTTCCATGTCTCGCGTCCCCCGTCTTTCGTCTCGCGTCTTTCGTGCTCGTGCGCGTGCGCGTGCTCGTGCTCGTGCTCAATCAGTCGGCTGCAAGGAGTTTGGGCGCTTCGGCAAGAAAGAACGTTTTTATCTGCTCCCACTTCGCAACGTTCAACCCCCGCGGATAGATTGGCGGAGCGAAGCGGACGCAAGCTCATCGGCATCGAGTTGTTCGAGGTGCATCATTTGCGTCTCATCGAGCACGATGTCGAGCAGATCGTCAGAATATGCCGTCTCCTCGTTCTCGATAACGAAGGTGTCTGCCGGAGACGCGATCAACGGACGCATCGCACACAGATGTGAGCGATATCTCGTTCGAGGAGGTCGAGCACGCGGGATAAATGGCTGGACATACTCGACGTGATGAGGTGCACACGAGAGATAAATGGGAGCATCTATACGACGACCTGCCCTGAGCACGTCGAATGAATGGGAGCATCTATACGACGACCTGCCCTGAGCACGTCGAATGAATGGTGGCATTGATACGACGAGGTAGCGTGAACTCGTGGGATGAATGGATCCATTTCGATCACGTGCTGCTGCGAGATATTGGCGATGGTCCGCTCGCGAGATGATGCACGCCTGCCCGTCGTCGAAAAGATCTTCGCTTCGACGTCACGCCCACGCACTTTTTGGCGCGCCAGCCTCGTGCTGGTGGTTGCCTGGCGGCCGCCACCCTCCGCCGTGGCGGCCGCCAGGTGTAGTGCGGTAAAATCGCCGAGAAATTGGCGGGGAAATCGTTTGGCATGGCGAGCGCATAGCTCGCGTGGATGCTCGAGCCCGCCCGTCACGCAGAACACCCGCAGCCAACCCAATACGAGCGTCGTCGCCCCGAGGAGAGTGTCCTTTATCGAGTGGTGGACGAGCATTGGCCAGCCTTTCGTGAGCGCATGGAAGGACTGAGCCATTTGCCGAAGTTCGTCGTGCGCGAAGTGGACGAGTATTTACGTTGCGGGCTGGTCGAACATGGGTTTGTTCGGGTACAGTGTACCGATTGCAAATTCGAGCGATTGGTGGCATTTAGCTGCAAACGCAGAGGATTCTGTCCGTCGTGTTTGGGTCGCAGAATGAGCGACACGGCGGTATGGTTGACGGAGCACGTGATTCCCACGGTGCAAATTCGGCAATGGGTGTTGACGTTGCCATGGGGATTGCGAGTTCGAGCTGGCTACGATCGGGCATTGTGTGCGCTCGTGGTGGACACATTCATTCGAGAATTGCAACGCAGTTATCGATGGCGAGCCAAACGTCTATTTGGCTTGACCAGTGTCGAGGACGCTTTCGCGGGCATGGTGACGGTGATTCAGCGATTCGACTCGGCGTTGCGATTGAACGTCCATTTGC
>CAZETM010001342.1:0-2376 GCA_964514885.1 uncultured Polyangium sp.
CCGCGCACGCGCCATTGTTGCAAAGGCCGCCATTGCATGTCGTGCAGTTGGCCTCATTCATGCCAGCGGTGCACGTCTTGCCTACGGTTTGATTGCCCTGCTGGACGTTGGTGCAGGCTTCCGCGCCATTGCAGCTATTCATGTCGCCGCAATCGGCGCTCGTGTCGCATACGTATTGGCAATTCGCTGCGCAGCCGCTGCCCATTTGGCCGTTTGCCCCGCCACGGTCGCACTCCTCGCCAACTTCTTTGGCGCCATTGCCGCACACCGCGCCGGGCACCACGCACGCGCCATTCTGACAAGTGTTTGGCGCGACGCACATTGGATGCGTATTGACGTTCGTCGTCGTGCAGACATTGTTGGCATTGCACGCGGCCGCTTGGCAGGTGGGTGCGGCGGGACAATCCATTGCGGGATTGACGCAAGAAAGCGTGCAATCGGCATCGCAGCCGTCGCCGTCCGTCACGTTGCCGTCGTCGCAGATCTCGCCCGCTTCGAGTTGCCCGTCACCGCATACCGTCGCCGTGCAAACGCCACTCTTGCAAATCGCTCCGACGCCGCACGTCACGCCGTCGCCAAGCGGGCTTCCGCACGTATGCTTGGCGTCATTACAAGCTGTCGCAATGCACGGATCGAGGCTCGTGCAATCGCGTGCTGGGTCGGTCGAAACGCACGAGAATTGGCAGTTGTCGCAGCCGTCGCCATTGCTGACGTTTCCGTCTTCGCATTCTTCCGTGCTGCTGAGGAATAGATCGCCGCAAAGGTTGTTACTGCATACGCCGGCAATGCAAAGCTGACCATTGCCGCAGTCTTTACCGTCGGCGGCCATCGTGCCCTGTGCACACAAATGCGTATCGAGGCACGTTTCCGCCCCATTGCAAGGATCTTTGTCGTCGCATTTGGCGTCGCCAGTGATCGGGCTGCCGTTGCTGCACGTCCAGTTACAATCGGGCTCGCAACCGTCACCCGTAATCAAATTGGCATCGTCGCACGATTCGTTTCCTCCGACCTTGCCGTCACCGCATACGGCCATCTCGCCGCCTCCGCCTCCACCCGCGCCGCCAGCGCCTGCTTCGCCCCCACTTCCGCCGGTGCCAGGAGGTGGTTTGTTTATGGATATCGCATCACCACCGCAGCCAGCAAAAGGGGCTGAGACAGCGAGTCCAACGATAGCCATGAGCGCCGCGAGCCCACGCGAATTAGAATACGTTCGCACGATGACACCTCCTAAGAAAGCGGCTCGCGTCAAGCAAGCCTGCTGGAGAGCATCCTATCGTCTTTTCATTATGTAGTGCAGGAAATCGTCGGCGTGCTGATGTTGCGACGCGTCAGTTTGCCTTTGATAGACGGAAAATATATCAATCTGGCGGCACGACCATTTTGCTTGCACGGCGGAATCATTTCGAGTGATGATGCTCCAGACGCTTGGTCCTTGACGCCTACTCGTAGAGCAGGGGGCATCGGTGCAGGGTGTAATTCTCGTTGGTATTCAAAGGTTTGTGCGCGACCGCCTCGGTGGTGACTTCTGGCGCACGGTCGAAGCCGAGGTAAATATCGCCGGGCGTGTATACCTGCCGTCGCACGCGTATCCCATGGCCGAGCTCGAGGCGGTCGTCGCCAGCGTTTCACGCCATTCCGGAATGTCGATCCCGCTCGTGCTCGAAAGCGTCGGTGATTATGTCGCCCCCGATCTGCTCGGCGCTTATTCCAATATGATCGACCCGAACTGGAGCTTGCTCGAAATCCTTTTGCGCAGCGAGGCGATCGTCGAACGAGCGGCGTTGAAGCACGGAGTCAAAATCGACCATCCGCCAATCCTGGGACGAGCCGGTAGCAATGGTGAAATCATCGTCAGCTATCAAGGTTCCTGGCGCCTGTGTCCGCTCATCAAAGGTTTGATCCGAGGCACCGGTGCGCATATGGATCAACCCGTCCTCATTGATGAAACGCGCTGCGTGTCGACCGGTAGCCCCATTTGCGAGCTGTCAGTGAAATTGGAGCGGGCTCGCCCATTGCGACATCGTATGGCCTCGGTGCCCGGGGGAATCGGAGCGCTCAAGGCGAACATCGATCGAGCATCGTCCTTGCCGCCCGCGCCGTCGTCGCGCAATGAAAACAAGGCATTTCCAGGACAAACTAGGCAAACAATGCCACCGCCCCCACCGGTGGCGCGAACGTCCTACCTGCCGCCCCCGCCAGCCGATTTCGATCCAAATTGGGATCGAAAGAAGTCGTAATTCCGAGCGAGTCAGGGCTTGAACCCTCGCTTCGCGCGCTTAAACGCGCGCTGCGCGAGGCTAGTCTACGATGGGGGCTCGCAGGCGGCCCTCCAGGTGTTTTTACTTCGTAAAAACACGGGCCGACTGCTCTGCCCCC
>CAZETM010001343.1:0-2375 GCA_964514885.1 uncultured Polyangium sp.
TCCTGCTCTGGCGCGTCGTCAACATGATCGTCTTCCACAACGTCGCGCCCGAGTCGATCTTCCTCAGCACCTTCACCGAAAAGGCCGCAAAGCAGCTTCAAGACGGCCTCGTCTCACTGCTCGGCCTCGCCAGCGAGCAGACGGGCAAGCCTTATGACCTCTCGGGCATGTACGTTGGCACCGTCCACGGACGCAGGCACGGATGGCGCGTTCAACTTTTGTGCATAGGAATCGATGTCATCGAGCAACTCTGCTTCCTCGAGAATATGTCGAACCGTTTCAGGCGAGCCCACGGGTGGCGCAAGCAATAGACCCGCAAGCGCATAACACATTCCTTCGGCATCATTTTGAGCATCCTTGCGCTGCAAATCCTCTTCCGTCAGCGCAAGCGCCACATCCAACGTCTCCACGAGTTGCCGGGTAAGCCATCCCAGCTCCTCGTCGGCCGTCGGAACCTGGATGTTTTCTTGTTGAAGGACCGCTCGTGCGATTTGGCTATGCGGTGCATATCGTGACGCTGCTCGACGAGCATCTTCCACTTTTCCCTGCTCGATGCACTCCAGCACCTTGCTTAAAACCTCCCTGCGCGCCTGAATGAATCGCGTGTCGTAAAACTTGTCCCAAATGCGCAAGACCGTGTCGGCTCGTTGGGCAAGCGTCTCGTCGAGATCCGACCCGATGGAAATGTTCAGAAACGTTTTTTTGATATCGACGCAGAGCGCTTTTTCCACGTCGTCCTCGCAAGGATGGAGCAACGCACGGGCTTCGGTCGCAAGCTGATCGCGAGTGTCGAACGTCACCCGCGGCCGCCCAGAGAGCAGGGGGAATCGAGTTCGCTTGTACCGATTGTTGCAGGTGGAGCACGACAATGTGTAATTTTCGAATTCATACGCGAGCCACCAATAACCACCATCGTCGTCACCGGTGACCGCGCCTTTGGGACGATAATGCTCGACCTGTCCTGCTGGCGCATCTTTCGAGAGATCCCTCCCGCAATAAGCACAAACATGGCCAAATGTCGCGTGCAACAACCCGCGGACGTCAGGCTCACTCCAATGCCCGGGGAACTCTTTCGCTCGTGGTTCGGCATGCGCCTTGACGTTCTCCGTGGCGGCCGCTTTTCCTTTGCCGTCACGAAGCGTCGGAGGGATTGCGCCAACGCGAAGGAAGCGTCTCACAGTTTCCCCTTCTTTAATTTGTCGAGCAGATCTCGGCGACGCGCAATCTTCGCTTTTGCTTGTTCCGGTGTCGTCTTGGGCGAAACCTCGAGAACCATGCTCAGCGTATCCTCGTCCAGCGAGGCGTGTGCCCCGCTCTTGATTTGCCTTTCGACCTCGCCACTGACGGGCGTAACCCCCATCAGCCATTCGATGATTTGATCCACCGAAAAGCCCAAAATGCTACGGTCCACTTTGCGAATTCCGCCGGGGGATGTCGCATCGAGTGGCACGAGCTCCGATTCGTGAAAACTTCCCAGCACGAGCGGGGAATGCGTCGTGACGACCCATTGCACGCGCGGCAAGGCACGGCGAAGCCTCGGCACGAGATCTCGCTGCAACGATGGGTGCATGTGGAGATCGATCTCATCCACGAGAACAATGGCTTCGATCGCGGATATGTCGTCCGACCGCGAATCGTCCGCTTCGCACCACGCCGCGGCCAGGTCGGTCAGCCATGCAAGCGCCGAACGAAAACCATCGGGCAAGTCGAGCGCATCGATGCCGTCCTTGGCTCCCAAGACCAGCCTGTCGTCACGCATTTCGATCGAAAATTCGGTATCGAATGCTTTTGATGCGATTTGGGAGACTATGGACCAAAGCGTCGGATCGTGATGCTCATTCAGCAGCATTTCGGCGTGCGCCACATGCGTCAATGGGTAGAACAAGGTCATCACGCGACGGAAACCAGGACTCGCATCTTTGAGATAATTAGGCTCGCCAAAATCGCTCAGATTTCGCGTTGCTCCGTATCCAACGATCATGGGAAGTCCATCGGACGACGCTCCAGTCGTCGCGATACGACCATCCGCTTTGATGGAAACCTCACGTACGAACATTTTGCCGTCGGTTTCCCACTCGAGCTTGATGGTTGCGTCAGGCGATTGGGCATTGTCCTCAAAACGCGTGCGCCGATGAGTCGCCGGGGCAAGCGCGTGACCAGAACCGGTACCGAGGAGATCGGGAATCGTGTCGTACTTGAAGTCGGCGCCGTCCCAGCGACGTAGCCGTTTCCGAGTCTCGGGGAGAATGGGTCCCATGTCGAGATCGGTCATGCCGGCAAGAGCGATCGCTTGCAGCACGGACGTCTTTCCAACACCGTTGATGCCGGCAATGCAAGTCCATACGCCACCCAGAGGCGATGGCGGGTCCGTGACG
>CAZETM010001344.1:0-2374 GCA_964514885.1 uncultured Polyangium sp.
CCGTCGGCATGGATCAGCACATCTTGGACGATTTCCGCAAGGTGATCGGCAAGCGTTTGATAGGTGGTTACTTCCGAAGCGAGCGACCAATCGACCTCGACGCGTCGAAGCTGCTCCACCAGGCGCGCTGGGTCGGGAGCAATTTCGGTGGCATTGGTGAATCCTGCGTCCCCGAGCTGAGATCGCAACAGCGCGGGTTGCGTTGCGGTACAGAGCACGACCGAACAGCCATAATTCGTGACGAGCGCTTCGAGCACATCCGTCGTGGGAGCGAGCAGACCTCGCGGCAACATTTGCGCCTCGTCGAGAATGATCACCGATTGCGCGATATTGTGCAGCTTGCGGCATTTCGACGTGCGCCGCGCAAATAAGCTTTCCAGAAGCTGCACGTTCGTCGTGACGATCACCGGCGAATCCCAGTTCTCACATGCAACGCGAGTCTTGGCGGTTTCACGCTTTGGGTCGAGCGTGGCATGGTGCTCGAGCACGGTGACCTCGCCATCGGAAACGCCGAATGCCTTGCGATACACGTCGGCGGATTGTTCGAGAATGGCGGTGAAAGGAAGCGCGACGATGATGCGTCGAAGGCCATGTCGAACGGCGTGATGGAGCGCGAATTCCATGGCGGCCAAGGTTTTTCCGCCGCCCGTGGGCACGGTCATGGTGAATATGCCCGGTAAAACCTCCGCACGAGACAAACACGCGGAACGTATTTCACGGCGCGTGGTATTGACCAACGTGGGAGCCGCGCCCGTTGCCAAACGATCGACATAGGCCGAAATACGTGGGGCAAGGTCTGCAAGCGCAAGGCCTCCGCCTCGGGCATGGGTCCGGCTGGAATCGAAAAACTCTTCGGTATCGAGGAAATCCGCGTCGCACAATGCCGAGAAAAGCATACGCGTAAACAGCTCGAATCGGCGATAGCCGTCCATGTCGCGTTGATTTACAGGACGAACCCAAACGGGAAGCGCAGGCACGTCGCGAGCAAGAATTGCTGAGGGCGCTCCACCTGCTTTGGCGGCATCGAGGCGAGGTTGTTTGGTTGCGAGCCGATCACGGAGCTTGGTGAAGTCGGCCAAGCCCGCGTGATGACCAGCAATGGCAAAAGCGATGGCGAGTCCCGGCGTGCAGAGCACCGGCGCTGGAATGGTCGACTTTTTTGCGGGAAACGATCTCTTCGTCGGTCTCGACGTGAGCTTGAGTGCCGGTTGCCGCGCGCAGATAGTCTTGAAAGTCGCGGGCGTATTTGCCCAAGTCATGCCAGAGCCCGGCGATTTCGGCCTGCTCGCTGCCTCCGAAGAATGCAGCATAACGAGCAGCGCGGGTGGCGACGGCATGCAGATGCTCGTCGAGAGCGTGCAGGGCGCCGTCTTCGCGGGTATGAGCGAGTGCAGTGGTGGACATGGGAATCCGAATCATCGCGGGGTTTGTCGCATGTGGTCAGGATGAACGACCGGCGGGAGCGAGCCATTACGTCTGCAATTCGTCGAGCAATTCTTCGATCGCGCGCGCCACGAATTCGTTCGGCCGCGTTCGAGCTTTCACGCAGTGAATCTGCATCCGCTCGGCAAGCGCCACGGGAAGCACGATACCCACTTTGCGCGTTGGCAAGTTGTCTCGTTTACGTACGTAGGGGTTTTCGAGCGTACCGACTCGTAATGCCGGTGCCATTTTCGGCTTGGGTTCGACGACGGGCGCCGGTGCCGGACGCTTGCGCTGTTTCCGGGCGCGTTCTTCGACAACTGCGGCCGAAGTCCCCTCGTCCTGCGTCTCCTGCACCGCTGCCATCACCTCCGAAAGCGCCGGCGTTGCCACGACTTCGACAGGCTCGGGCACAACGACAACTGCCGGCATTGGCTCGGACGGAGGCGGCGCGGGCTCCAAAGCTTCCCCCAAAGCTTCCCCCAATGCTTCCACCGGCGCGGGCTCTTCCCGCAAACCACCACCCAAAATGGCTCGCAGTCCTGTTTTTAGCTGCTGACGATTTTTGCTCATTTTGCTGCCACCCCTCGTTTGACCAGCTCTTTGGCCACGCTGTCGTAGGCTTTGACCACCGGGTTTTTCGGATCGAATGCGTGCATGGGCTTTCGCGCCATGTACGATTGCGCAATTTTCGTCGCGCGCTTGATGGATTGCGAAAACACGAGCTCGCCGAAACTTTCGCGTAACGCCGCCTCGACCTCCAACGACAAGCTGTCACGAGCGCTCGTCATGCACGGCAACACGCCAATCACCCGCAGGCCGGGATTGATGCTTTTCACTTCTTCGATATTTTCACACAACCGCGCCACCCCCTCGGCCGCCATCGCTTCGGCTTGAACCGGCATGAGCACCTCGTTGGCAGCCACGAGCGCCGCAGCGGTGGCCGTGCCCA
>CAZETM010001345.1:0-2374 GCA_964514885.1 uncultured Polyangium sp.
AGCTTTGCTTCGTGGTCTCGCGGCAGTGCCGAGCCGTCCTCTTCGAGCTCGTCGCGCAACGCTTCCCGAAAGCGACCCAAGAGCCCCACCGTTGCCGAACGTAATGGTGCCGTCGCCGCCGCGTTCTCCCCACTGCTCAACTGCTGCGCACGCTGACGCAACAGCCCATCGATCGCATCGCCTGCCTCAACAAAATCCTTCGCCCACGTCGTCAGTGTTCCGCCACCGGGCACGGCGAGGCTGTTTAGTTTGTCTTCCAACTGCGTGAGTGCGGGCTTGTTTTCGAGCGCCGCTGCGGCTTCATCGGCATAAGGGCGCCGAAGAACGCCGAGTTGCGGAACGAATGTCTCGCGTGCGGCTTTCGCCGCGATCTTGACCGCCAGCGCAAGCTTGGGATGCGCTTCCACCGCAAGACAAAAATAATGAATGGCCGTCCCGAGACCATCGTGATGTATATCCTTGGTCGAAAGTTCACCCGCCAAGGGCATGGTGCGCTCCGCCGGATCGGGTATCGTTTCGAGAGCCTTTTGCTTGGCGCGCAAGCGGGTCTCGTACATCTTGCCTGTTTGTGACGTTTGAAGCACTGGCAGGTTCGTTTCAAGCAAATCCCGCAGCACGAGCTTCAGATCTCCACTCGTCAGATTCCGCATTGTATCTCTCCGCTTTCATGCATACATGACAACGGAGAGTCGAGGCAAGTTTTTTTGTGGAGGCCAACGCCGAATTGTGTCCATACACTTCAACGCAGGACCGAAGCTCGGGCGTGGGAATGTTTTCGGGATGGATTGCTGGGAGCGGGGGCTCAGCTCGGGGTTTTGGCGTGTCTTCGGCGCGCTCTGCTGCATCGTCACTCAGCTTGGAGCGGACGCGCCATGAGGCAATGATTCGGTCGATGTATCTAGCAAACGACGAAGGGCAGGGCGAACCACTTCGTCCATGGCTCGACGCTTTGCCCATTGCTCGATCAATGGCGTAAGTCGGCCGTGGGCAACGAGCATCTCGTTTTTGAGATCGTCACCGATAGGCTCGGCAATGTTCATTGCATCGAAAACGCGCGCCACGGCCGTTCGCACGCTTGTTCCACCCACGCGAATGGCCCATGCAACGGTACGGAAGGCAAGTTCTGCGTGGCGTGATTCGTCGGCAACGATGATTTCGAGTGCGCGGCGAACGGCAGGATCCGTGGCCAAGGCGAGCTGTTCGGCAGCGATGCACGCGGCAATGGTTTCGCCAATGCATCCTTCTTCCGCAGTGCTGGCCGCCAATTCGGCAAGGTTTTCGATAACGTCAACGCGTCCATGAAATGGAAAGCTTCCTACCCCCATTGTTTCGCCCGCATAAGCGCTCGCGAGGCCAAAACAAAGTCGAGCATGCCGTACCTCGTCCATGGCTGCTCGATGCGCGTCTTCAATGAGATCCGCGGGAGCACCGAGGGCGAGCAATGTGAGGGCAAACCGACCAAACGATGCAATGGAAGCGTGTTCAAGTTGTCCGTCTCGTGCCCATGCGGCGGCAAGGTTTGTCCGCTCTTCGATGGAAAGCGAGGCTATCTCGGGCAAACTCGATTCACCGGTAAAACCTCGACCCGCGGGAGCATTGTATACAACGGGCGCAACCACGATGGCATCTTCGACGATGAAGGCACGACCGAGGCCCCCGAATGGCGTATAATATCTGGTGTTGTAACAGCATCCTTGTCCATCGCGGAACGTGCCTTCGCTGAGCACCTCCTCGACGACATCACCGTAACCGTCGTATTTGACGGTGAACTCGGAGAGAGCGTCGGCCCTTGATGGACAAGGGAGGGGAACACCGCCCGCCGCACCGCCCATTCCACCAGCGCCAGCACCAGCCATTCCTCCTTGACCCGCGCCCGCTGCTCCACCGACGCTAACGCCCCCCACGCCTCCTGTACCCATTCCACCCGCGCCTCCATTAGCACCGCTCGTTCCGCTCGAGCTTGTATTGTCAGTGACGGCAACATTCCAGTAAAAGCACTGCTCGCCTTGGGGATCCGGGAAAGAGAGGTCACACGCGGAAACAAGTCCGACGAGCGGAGCATATACCGCGGCCGCGACGAACAAGCGGAATGCCAAATGATTACGGAATCCTTGCGAATTTTTCATGATTGAACCTCGAAGTAAAGACCGCGCTAAGCCAACTGAATCCGATTTCGGATTGCACATCGTTAAGCAACACTTGTGCCAGACACGAGAGGCCTTCAATTCGCCTTTTGCTGCCAATTCCTGATCAACACATTCCAAGAGCCCCGTCGTTTCCCTTATGCAAACGGTTGCGGCATCGTTGCCGCGTACCGCAGCCGATTGCGTAATCCCGCAACGGGCAGGCGTGCGGGAAGGCGCTCCCACGTGCC
>CAZETM010001346.1:0-2366 GCA_964514885.1 uncultured Polyangium sp.
CCCCGAGCGTTTCCTTCAGCGTTCCCCCCACCGCATCCTTCAGCTTGTCCCCAAATATGCCCGGAAGATCGCCAGCGAAGAGATCCCCTGTCGCTTTTCCCGCCAAACCAAGTTGATCTCCGACGATATCGCTCACCTTCCCCGCGCCAAACCCGATCCCCTTGCCCCCAAGCTTGCCGACAAGCTCTCCTCCAGGCAAACCCTCCAACTTGCCCGAGAGAAACCCACCCAGCGATCCGGCAATTCCTCCCAAACCGCCCTTCAACACTTCGCCCAATTTGCTGGCCTCGTCGACCCCCAGCTCAACGAGAAATGCTCCAGGCGTGTACCGATATTGCTCCAGCGTCTCCTCGAACGTATGTCCAGAATGACCGGTCGCAAAAAACTCGAACGTCGGACTGCGGCGAAAATCATGCTCGCGAAGCGTCACTTTGCCCGGCTTCACTTGCTGCGAAAGACGCACGCGCGTTACGAATTCTTGCTCCGATGACTGATTCGGATTGTCCACGAAATGCAATGGCCCGCCCGGACGAGGCTCGGCAGCCTGAGGCGCATCGTGCAGAATCATGTACGACCCTGCAATCGCACCCAAGTTTTGCTTCGGCGTTTGTAGGCCCTCGGGAGGCTCGTCACTTAACGAATATGAAATGCCTGCCTCTTCGAGCAATCGGTGCACGAAGGCCAAATCGCTCTCCCCGTATTGCGCGCGTAGTTCGAGCTTCGGGTACGGCTCGCGATCGAATGCAAAGTGATGCGGAATGTCCCACTCGACCAATAGTTTGTCGACAATGTCCGGAATGCTTTGATGCTGGAACAACCTATGATTTGTCCGCTGACCGAGCAGCCACAGCTTGGGCACGATACGTAGTTGGTACGTCGACAAACCTGCCGTTTCCACGGCAATCTGCTCCATTTGCTGGCAGACGCCGCCAAAAACGCGTGTCCCGACCAGAGCGAACTTCACCCCGCTCGTGATGTGAAAAGATGCCGGGCGTCCGACAATCGTTTCCAGATCGAGGTCTTCGTTCTCCGAGCGAGCCACGATGGACACGCTGAAAAGGCTCGACATCGCCTCTTCGATTACGAATTTCCGAACGGAGAGCGACTCTTCACCGGATTGGAACTTAAGCTCGAGCAACGCCATGCAGCCCTCGAGTCCAAGTTTGTCTTGGGATGCTGGCCAAGGTCAACGGGGCAATGCAGATGTTCGTCGAAAGGTCGTAATACTCGAAAATGATTGCACTTTTGACGCTCGCCCGCGGCAAACGCCAGACCGGTGTCACGGGGGTTCACGTCCGGGTGGTAGACTAAAGGAGAGTAAGGTATTACCCACATCTCCGCGCATGGCCGCCGACGATGAACAGGAGGCCGACGAATGCATCGATCCTTGCACACCGTTACGGCGTTGTGTTGTTTGGCCACCATGCTTCCGCCCATGCACCTCGACCTTTTGCACACCTCTCACTTGCCCCGTTACCGACGTCTCAACTCCTTGCCCGCATGTCCCAAACGTCGTTACCGACGTCTCGAAGTGTTGCACTCGTCACACCGTCCATTCCTAGGGCAAACGCGACGTTCTGACCGCGTGACGCAGCGCCCCGCACCGTCGTCGCATTGAGCGTTCCTGGGGTCGCAATGCGCTGCCCGGTAACGTCATAACGTTGCACCGAGCACGTGAGCAACCATTACGCATGTCGCAATGGCTTGCCCGCATCTCGAGTAGCGCTGCCTTCAAGGCGAAGGCGCAGGTTCAGGCGTAGTGGCCGTCGTTTCTGCCGTATTGGTTTCGAGTGTGCGATGATCGGTGATATGGATCAAGGCGAAATCGGCGAATAACGCGGGGCGGACGAGTCCTGAACGGATTCTCACGATACGGTCGGTCCACGACACACGTGCCTTATTCATTTTCCTCGGGTGCCGCTTTTATCTCGAGATTTGGCAGCCGCCCTTCCTCGTATATCCACAACATTCGATTTCACGCTCGGAATGTTCGCATCTGCGTCGTCGAGCACTCGAAGCTTTTTCATTGTATCCCGACGAGCCTTTTCATGTTTTCGAGCCTTTAGTCGCTCCAGCAGCAAGCCAGGCAATTGCCAAGCTTTGGACCCATCGAGCGGCGGGATGGGCAGCAAGTTGAGAACAATGAGGAAAAAGTTTTTTTCAATCAATGCCTGACGAAGGTCGACCATCGTCGGCGTCGATGGCAATCCGAAAACCGCGATTGCGGCGATCGCGAGCAAGAACAGGATCAATTGGGCAGCCACTCCGCCCCAGGCAATCGTCGCGAAACCAATGGGAGTAACGTATCCTCGCCAATGGCAAAGTCCACCAAGGCCATGAATATCGAGCGATATTGGCGTCGCACC
>CAZETM010001347.1:0-2364 GCA_964514885.1 uncultured Polyangium sp.
CCTTGCGTGTGTCCGCCGAAGAAGAAGCCCTCGGCCTCGACCTCACGCAACACAACGAAAGCGTCGATGAACTCGGGCACCTCATCGACAAGCGTCCCGACTCCACTCTCGAATGACCTCGAAACGCGGCCCGTGTCACGGTGTAGTTCCCTAAGACAAACCATCGGACCCGTTCCACATACGCAGCAAGATCCGGCTCGACCCAAGCAGCGCGAGCCGCCGACGACGCAAGTGTTTCAGAGCGCGCTCTCAGAACGGAACTGATCAACGTTCAGAAGCTCTGGATTCGCTTCCGCATGTGCATGCGGTGAGTCCACCGATCATCATCAGCTTCCTCTAGTTCGCCCATGGTCCCTCGAAAAACATCACTCATTTTAATAAGCGTGACGACTCCCGTCTTTTATCCTACCATATCTTGACGAAACGTTGCCGAGAATGGCAAGCGCGACGGTGGAACGATGGACCAAGATCGGATTCAACACAAACATTCGCCCGTATCACGTGCGCAGACACAAAGCATGGCCGACGACGAACTCACGGATCGACATCGTGTTCGTCGTAAGCTCGGCTTTCTTCTGTCAAGCTTCATGATTGGATTCCTGCTGCTCTGCGGACTCGCTTACGAGACTTTACGCACGGTGAAGATCAACGGACCCCTCTATGGCTTCATCCAGGAAAAGAATGCGGTGATTGCCGACGTATTGCCACCACCGCAATATGTAGTCGAGTCGTATCTGGTCGCCCTGCAGCTCATCGACGAACCCAACGCTGCAACGCGGACGGAGCTTCTCACGCACCTGCAGCAACTTCAAATCAGCTATCAAACACGGCACAATCACTGGTCGACCACGCTCACTGACGGGCCCCTTCGCACGGCGCTCATGGTTGATTCTCACACCGCAGCGGCAGAATTCTATCATCAAATCGAATCCGCTTTTCTCCCGGCGTTGGCTCGTGACGACAAGCAAACCGCTCGAGCGATCGCGGTTGGACCACTGAAGGACCGTTTCAAACAGCACCGTCATTACATCAATCGCGTGGTCAATCTTGCCGCAACCCAGAGTAGCAATGCCGAGCTGGAAGCCTCGCAATTCATTGACCACCGATCACGGATCCTCATCATCCTTGCAGCTACTATCTCCTTGCCGCTTCTTGGCCTTGGCCTGGTACTTTCACGCCGCATCTTGTCGGCGAGCCAGGCACTCGAGCGAGAGGTGGCTGAAAGAAAGCGCGCGGAGCACGACCTACGCGAAAGCGAGACGCTGCGACGCGAAGCACTCCGACGGAGCAACGAGCTGCAATCAGCCCTTCTCGCATCTATCTCTCACGACCTGCGTTCTCCTCTGGCGTCCATTGACGGGTCGGCACGCCTCGTGTCCGACTCCGATTCGCCCGAGGAGCGTCAATACCACCTGGGGCAAATTCACACGAAGTGCGCGTCGATGTTAACGCTCGTCAACGATCTTCTCGACATGCTTCGTCTCGAAGCAGGCGGACTGAAGCCGCAATGCGAATGGCAATACTTCGATGAGGTCATCGACACGGCCGTGGAGAATATGAAGAACTTACTGAATGGACGTCGTATCAAAGTCCTTCACGTTACTCCCGATCCGCCGCCTCTTTTCATCGACGGCGTGCTCATGCTCCAAGTTCTGACAAACCTCATCGACAACGCTGCCAAGTATTCCTTCCCCAACTCTGTCATCGAGATCGATATGCGCATTGCGGAACAAACCGTCGAAGTCGCCGTCTCCAACGAGGGCGAGAAAATACCCACCGAACAATGGAACGAGATGTTTCGACCATTTTATCGGCATGTTCGCACGCATTTGGATGCCAAAATCAACGGCACGGGTCTTGGCTTGGCGATTTGCAAGGGTATTGTCGAAGCGCACGATGGGCAGATCTGGATCCGTCAAATTCCCGGCGGTAAAACGTCGTTTCTTTTCTCGTTACCCATTCTCGAACGAGCGCCTTCGATTCTCGAACTGCAACCACAAACCGTCGCCCCGTTCCATTTTTCAGCACCGATGGAGCAGACATGAGCGGCGCCCGTATTCTCATTGTGGATGACGATCGCCAGATTCGACGTCTCCTTCAAACGTCCTTGAAGCGAGAAAACTACACCCCCTACCTCGCAGCCACGGCCAAAGAAGCGTTAACTGAGCTCGCAGCGCCGCAGCCCGACCTCATGATCGTCGATCTCATTCTACCCGATATGGACGGAATCGCATTGACACGCGAGATACGGGGGCGCTCCACGGTCCCCATCATTGTGCTTTCCTCGGAAGGGGCCCAAACAAAAAAAGTCGAAGCCTTGGAGGCCGGCGCGGACGATTACATGACCAAGCCATTCTGGTTTCC
>CAZETM010001348.1:0-2363 GCA_964514885.1 uncultured Polyangium sp.
CATGATTTCGTCGTAGCCCAGCGTGCCGATGGCCATTTGGCCAATCTTGGCCAACGTCGCTTGGTCATAATCAATGGGCTTTACCGCCTTGCCCACCACCTTTACGGTTACCGGAAGTACAACGGTATACCCTTGCGCTTCGAGCACCAATTCAGCGACGACAATGGGCACACCGGCACCGATGACCTCGAGAAAACTCACGAGCGAATCCGGTGTGTCGCTCGCGTGTTCGCGCTGGTGTTTCAATAACGCGACTGCTGGAAGGGCTCTTCGGCGATGGGCATAGCGCGCAAAGCATTCCGCATACACGCGCCAAAATCAGCAGCCTTTTCAGGAATGCCGTCAATGGTCACGCCCACTTTGTAGCGGTCTTCATCTACCTCGAGCGTCGAATCGATGACGACACGCCCCGGGTCCATTTGCCACGCATCCTGCGCCACGCAGTCTTTGGCTTTTTCGACAAATATATCTGGAAGGTTGGGACGGTCGACACCACCAGCGCTCTGGGTCGCTCGAACCGGGCCAAGACGATGGGTGCAACTGAGCACCATGGCCCCCGTGCCACACACCAAAGAAACCACCGCGGTACTTATGCGCAAATAATGAAGCATGTCGTCCTCGTCCTTGTCGTTTGTGCTTCTACTCGAGTTGTTTGCCAATTTCGCAGTTGCTTCCAAGTCGACGACGCGGCATCAATGGTTTTTGCGGCAAGCGGCAGCGCAACGGGTACGGCTTTATGCAATGTGTCGGTCGGACAATTCAGCCTGGGGCGAGGATACGCCGCGTGAAACAAGCGTTCAAGGTCGCAACGTGACAACCGGACGAGAAATGTCCGAGGTCCTCGAGCCACACCGGGCGTTGCCAGTTCACCGTCTTAGGACGCGAAGTGGCGAAGGCTGGTTTCGGTTTACATGACGACCGCAGGCAAATCGCACGACAATTCGGCCTGAAGATCGAGGAGAACGTCTTCGAGCTGAACGCAGAATTTCGGAAACGAGGGTTTCGTCGTGATGTGGGTGCAGCAGCGGCCGTGGCAGTGAACTCGGTTCACGGTGTCGGTCATCGAATTCGGAGTCGATCTCGCTCCCGTGCGTCGCGATCGGACTTCGAGCAAGGACGCTTTCAACTACGTTTGCGATGAAGCAACGGCTCAAGACGGCCGATCGCCCAGGCCCGATCACCGCTCATTCTGGCGAGTCGTTGAGCGAGTTGCCGCGCTCCACATAGATGGGCGTCAGGAACGTGCATTCGCACTCCTCCCAGCGCTTGAGCCCGTGTCTCATCGCGTCCAGGTCGTCCGGTTCCGGGTACTTCCACACTTCCTCGGCGCGCAGCCATTCGACCACGTGCAAGCACTCGCGGCAGTACACGGCCTGATACGCGAGGTTGTCGTAGGCATTGTGCTCGGATTTCCACAGTTGATAAAAGTATTCGGGCTCGCGCGGCCCATCCTCTTCCTCTTCGCGGTAAGTCCCATCCTCGGTGAGGTAATACGCATCCTTCATGCGTCGAAACGCATCCTTCTCCTGTTCGATGCGTGCAGCTATCGCATCGTCGGCGAGCCAGACGTTCCGCGCTCGCGCTCCGACCACATGGGTGATCATCCCGCAGACCCCCGCTGTCAGGCACGCTGGATGATCCCTGTGGCGGTACCCCACCAGGAGATCGCTGAAGCCGCAATGGTAAGTCGTGTCGGCCGAATCGGAGTCGTCCGGTGCGTCCGGCGTGGCGTCTCCTTCCGCACGATGCCACGCATCGATATCGCCGAGGAGCTGCCGGACCCAGGTGGAGCCTGGCTGCTTCTTCTCGAAGATGGGCAAGTACCGCTCGCACATGTGGAACGCCGCCCGGAACTGCAGCTCACGAGGAAGCCCGTACAGGATTTGGAAGCCAAGCGAATGGAGCGCATCGATCAGCGACCCCAAGTCGTCGTTTGTGCGCACTGATTTGTTGGCCGCCGCTTCCAGTTTGTTCAAGAGATCCTGTCTTCGTGTTTCCATGTTTCTTCGCACCTTCTTCGGATGGGCGCTTGACGCGCTTTAATATTTCTTGTTCGTCAATGTCCGCTGCTTCGGCACGGCTTTGCCACTCGAATCGTCGCAGCAGTCACAGCCCATGATGCTGGCAACCGAGTCCCCTCGCCGTAGCACGTTGATGTGAAACCCTCCTCGGTCCTTGCAGGGCCCCTTCCAGGCCGGGTCGCGGTTCGATTTTTTCAGCCCCTGTCCTTTCTCCTTGACAACGTTTTGGAACGCCTTGTCCTCGCCCCAACGGTCGTAGTGGCTGATCTTCGGATCGTCGCACCGGATATATTTTTTCAGCTCGCTGTTTGCCTCGCACGTTTCCCTAGGCGGCGGTGGCGG
>CAZETM010001349.1:0-2362 GCA_964514885.1 uncultured Polyangium sp.
CTGGAAGTCGTAAATGCTCACGTAATCGCAGAACACCTCTTTCGTGCGTTCTTCCTCCAATCAAAAAAGCGCCCCCAATCGGCCGTGATTGAACCGACTTTGGCTTCCTCGCCATTGGAAGCGATCAAAAAAGCGTTGTACGTAAACAGATGCGGGACGCCATTTTGCGGATGTTTGTAACTGGTCAGGTTATCGTCAAAGCCTTGTTTCGCCGGCACTCCTTGCCGTTTTAGCTCGATGACGACCCACGGCAAACCATTCACGAAGAGCGTGATATCGGGGATGCATTTGTAGAGGGGGCCTTGCATGGAGAATTGGGCCACGGCCAAAAAGTCGTTGAGGTTTTCCTTGTCCCAATCGACGACCCGGAGCGTGAGCGTTTCTTCTTTGTGGGTATCTGCATTTTTGATGGCGAGCTTGATGCCGTCGGTGGCGATTTTGAAGAAGTCGCGATTGGCTGCGTGGGCGGGCGGATGGATGTTCGTACGCGCTCGATTCACGTACGCGTAGGGCGATCGTCAAGCATGCGTATGAAATATCGTGAATGGAGGAATCCCGTCGAACGCTAAGGTTCTGGCGACGGCTTGTTGCCTAATTGTCCCGCGACGAACGCCTCTTCGTCCCATTCCCCTTCGGGCCAGAGCAACATGGCTTCGAGGGGCATGCCCGCCAAATCCAGTCGCTCCCAATCTGCGTCTGGGGGCCTAGAAAACTCCGCAATGTGAAGCGCACATGCAGCTTCTCGAATTTCGGGCGTTACCACGGGCGGCTCCCAATCGACCAGCAGATCGCGCAAACGTTGGAAGGGGGCACTGCGCCGCTCCATCGCGGCGGTCCTTTCATCCACCTCCAAAGAGTCAACGTACTGCCCGCCTCTCCTAGCAAAGGCCAACCAAGCGTCGAGTCGTTCGAGCAGAAACGCTTTGGGTGGAATGCGACGCAGAGCACCCCAGAGTTTAGGCGAGTTCAACATAAGGATCCACCCGGTTGCGTAAAAGGAGTTCGCGACGCCTTGAAGGATCTCAGGCGTCCCGGGCATTCCGTCTCCGTCACCGATAAGTGGGTACTTGTGAGTATGTTTCATGGGATTACCCTCAAAGGCAGGTTGGACCCCACCAAAGGTCCGCTGCTAACCGGAATCCGAACGCACTTCCAACCACGTTTGGCCCTTTCATGCAAGTGTATGTGCACCACGACTTGACGATACGAAATGGGGGATTCACTGGACAAAAGGAGCACTTTCCCTCACCGCATTCGTTGATTTTGCAGACAGACCCATAACATGATTGGTATGTTGGACAATTGAACGGTGGACGCGTGCATGACCACCCAGCGGTGTATCCTTGTGGCTCACCGCTCGGATCGATCGACATTTGCATTTCGTTTTCCAACCAATTCAGGGCTGCCGCCTCGGGGTCGTCCGGGTCGATGATGGATGCGCCGGGAAATGAATCGACAATTTCTGTGGACTCGACTGCTGCTTCGTTCATGTCACACACGGAAGCTGCAGCCGAGCCTGAGAAAAGCGGTAGCGTCGAATCTGCTGTCGTGTCGATGCCATGCGCGACGTTTTTGGAAACCGCGATGTCGTCGTGCGTAGAGGCAAACGAGCCTGATGTCACGGCAAACGAGCAGAAAGGGACGATCGCGGCAATACGCAATTGGAATTTCGTCATGCGGTTTTCCCTTCTTTTCACTTGTAGACGGCAACTAAGTCGCGGCGCAAGTTTTCGGCAAACCAAACGGAAACCTCCGCCCCGCACCCACCGCTTCCTTCAGCCGCTCCTTGTCGATCTTGTCGACGTTAAAGGGCGGATTCGCCAGCACGAAATCAAAACGACCCGTCAAGGCATGCGGATCGTCGTAATAACTGTTGATCTCGCCGCCATGGCGAATATCCCCCTCCAGCCCATGCACCGCCAAGTTCAGCCGGCACAACCGACCCGTATCGTCCACTTTCTCCACGCCGTGAATCGATAACGTGCCGCTCTGCTGGTGTTCCGCCACGAACCTGGCGCTCTGCACGAACATACCGCCCGACCCACACGCGGGATCCAAGACGCGCCCCTGAAACGGCTCCAAGATCTCCACGAGCAATCGCACAATGGACGTCGGCGTATAAAACTCGCCGCCGCCTTGCCCCTCGGTCATCGCGAATTCGCCCAAGAAATATTCGTAAATCTTTCCGAACGAATCGCCTTCCAAATCCATCGGAATCGTCGAAAACGTCTTGAGCAGTTCTTTGAGCAGCCGCGCATTGAACATTTGATACGTTTTCGGCAAGACGCCCGCGAGCTGCGCATTCTCGCGTTCGATGGCCCGCATCGCGTCGTCCACGGCTTGGCCGAGTGTTTTGCCATTT
>CAZETM010001350.1:0-2359 GCA_964514885.1 uncultured Polyangium sp.
CACGTCTCGAAATGGATATGCGTGGAGCGCTCGTGCATCTTACGGGCGGCTCGCTGCCGGATGCGACACCACGAAAGCTCTGGTTTCCGGCAGGCGCGGAGCACCATGATGGACTTGCAAAACTCGTTCGGGACAGAGCTGAAGTGGTTTGGGATGACCGAGGCTTGCCTGATCTGGTCATTGGTGCGAATGGCGCCGAAGTTCTGCTTCCCGGTACGCGCGCCCTTATGCGGGTCATCCTTATGCCCGGACAAACAGCAGATGCCACGCGCATTCTCGACGCGCCGGCGCGGTGGAACTTCCGTGTTGATGTTTGTATTGGCGATCCGGCGATACGCTACGCCAAGTTCTGGCTTGCCGGTGAAAAGAGTGCGAGTGACCTCGAGGCGGAGCAAACCATTCCAGTCGCCGACGTTATGGCGAATTCGCTTCGTACTGTGCCGGAGTCGTCGCCTGCGACACGGCGCACCGCGCAGCCGCTCGCATTGTCCGTTCGTTATCGATGGACGGTGGTGCCTCCGCGAATTGCTGTGGGAAGCTCAGAGGATTTGCTGATTGGCAAATGGAACAAGGTGGATGACGAGTGGCGTTCGCGTATTGTTCAGGTTCGCCAAACCTTGGAGGTTGCCGAGGAAAACCAAGGGCGCGTGAAAAAAATGTTTTCGCAACTCGCGAGTGCATTGCTCGGTTTCGGGCGTACCCACAAGGGATTGCTCGAAAATGTGGCAGCGATGGAGAAACAACGACCGTCCGCGGCGGGACCATCGAATGCGTTGGCAATGTTGTCGGACCTGGCGAAAATCGAAGAAAAGGCGCGCAATTTGCAAGGCGATATCGAGGAAGCCGAACGCAAAGAGCGAGAGGACCAGGAGCGTGAGAAGCAGAAAGCTGCGTGCCAAGCTCGGGTGGACGAGGCAAAGCGCGAGATCCCGGCGAGGCGTAAGGCGCTGACAGAGGCGGAGGAGAGGGTTTCCGCGCTCGTCGAGGAGCAAGCGTCCCTTGAGGAGGCTATGAAAGCCGCGGAGACGGAGGAGGCCAAAAAGGACCTTTACGCGCGAAAGAAGAAGTTATCCGACGACGTCACGCGAGCGAAGAATGACGTCACACGGCTGCGTGGCGAGATCAGCGGTTTGGAGCAGCAGGCGGACGAGAAGTTCGAATTCCGGCCGCCGACAAACCTCACCACGCGTTCTTCTCAGGGTGCGAGTGGGACCGGGCGGTTTGTCCCGTCAACATCGAGCGCTCGTCCGACGAATGCCGTACCCGATGAAGCATTGCCCGAAGTGGGAGCATTGCGTATTTTGAAGAATCAGCGGTATCTCGTGATTCAAACGTGGGAGGAATTGACGCAAGGCGAACAGGCTGCCAGCCGTCTTTCCGCCAATCTCGTCGCACCGGAGAACGTATGAAAGAGCAGCGCATTACGATCGAGATTGATGGCGACGGGCGCATCACGGCCGATGCTGAAGGTTTTACCGGAGACACCTGCCTGCGTGATTTGGAGCGGCTGCTCGAAGGACTTGCACCGGGAATGGCCACCATAGATCGCAAACCGGACGCGGGGACGGCGAAAGTCACGACGGCGCGCACGATGACCGTGGGGAAGAAGAAATGAGCGCGTATATCACGTTGGTCACACCGATGATCGACGAAGAGTGCCTCATTGCGGCAATCGTGGATCAAGGAATTGCGCAATCAGTGATTGAGCGATCCTCGACGCCCATCGATCTCCGCGGGTGGCAAGCCGGACGCAAAGCCAATATCGTGCTCCGCAAAGAGCACACGGGGGATCATTACAACGACATCGGGTTTCTCAAGACAACCACCGGCTACACAGCAATCTTGAGCAACGACCATGCGCGATTTGGCCAAGGCTGGTTGTCGTCGGTGAGCACGCGCTACCAGGCTCACTGGACGGCAAAACAAGAGCGCCTCGCAGCAGCGGAACGTCGACGACTCGAGGAGGAACGCCATCGCGTCGTCGAAGCGCAACGGCAAGCGGTTCATGAGCGGGCCAAGAAGATGGGCTATCAGGTGAAAGAAACGCGTGAAGGCGAGAAGATCCGTATGGTCCTCGTGAAGCGGACTTATTGACGAATGCGGTTGAACATCGCCCGTACGTTGGCACGAAGCGCCGTGAATGGCCCGGGCGAGCGGTTTGTCATTTGGGTACAGGGCTGTCCGTTGGCGTGTCCTGGCTGCTGGAATCCGGACACGTGGAGTTTTGCCCGGCGCGACGTTCGAGACGTGAATGACTTGCTTGGTGAGATTGTCGCCACGACAGGTATCGAGGGTGTCACGTTTACGGGCGGCGAGCCATTCGCGCAAGCTCGCATTTTAGCGCATCTTGGGCGGGCCG
>CAZETM010001351.1:0-2351 GCA_964514885.1 uncultured Polyangium sp.
ACCAGAACGCGGAAGCGGTGGCACCACGAGCTGACTAATCTCGATCTGTAGCATAGCTCCACAATCGCTTGCGCCAAACAAAGGCGGCCATAAGTCGTTTTGAAGCGCAAGCGATTGTCCCGCCGCAGATTCATTTGGATCGCGACATGTCAAGGCCTCGATGGCGGGAAACTCGCAACGCTCATCGTGGGCAACTACGAAGTCTCGTACGGGCAGCTCGCGGCGGGCGGATTCTATGGTGGACTGACGATGGCCACGGACGGGAGTCGATACATGCTTTGCTGGTCCGAGGCGTTTCAGCTTGGTTGCGCAGCCATTGGCGTGGGTTCTGGAGACGTTTCGTCCTCTGTGTTTGTTATACCGAATAGCCAGCTTGTGCAGTCTCCGCACGTCGCTCAAGGCGCCGCGGGCTGGTTTGTCTACTCTGGATTCGCCGCGTCGAACAATTCGGCTATCGCGCTCGATAACGATGCACAAGCCATCGGAGTGCCCATTTCGGTTCCTGCGACGAACGCTGTGGCTACAACGAATGGGTTCGCCGTCGCGTCTACCACGGACACGAGATTCCCAGCATTACGTCGACGGACGCTGGTTTCCTCGTCGCCACGCTCTCCTCAGGCCGTGGGCATCACCTGGCCCGGTTCGCCGGTGATCCCTGATTAGCCGAATTCACGAAACGAGAAACGCGGCGAAATCCTTGACACCTGCGCTCGCGTCATGCTTGCATGATCCGGAAGCGCTGGCGTAAAGAAAATGGGGAGAATTGGCGATGGCTTCTGAACGGCTCAAAACGTCAATATCCACGGCGCTCATCGTTTTATTGGGCACTTCGTCCACATCCTTGGGTTGCAGCGCCGGCGACGATTACGCGTATGCGCCGCATCAGGCAACCAACGACGGCGCCACGTTGTCCTCTTTGTCCTCGTTGCCCACGTTGCCCGAAGCGCCCGAAGCGACGGTCCAGGCGATCCGCGACTGTGTCAAGCAACATGCAAGCTCGTCGAGTGGCGATTTCGTGATGGATCTCCGTGCCGACGTGACACGCGATGGCCAAGCCCAGACCGCTCGCATCATGAGTTCGAATCTTCGCGACGCGGACATGGAGCAATGCATTCACGTTGCGGTAGCAAGAATGAGGATTTCACCCGAGATTCTCGAATTTTCGTCGACCGAACCCGTCTCGATGTCGCCGCAATCGCGCTCGAGCATGGGCATTGCCATTCCCAACCCGGCGATCGTCCTGGCAGGTTTTCTGGTCATTTACGGCATCAGCGTCATGATCCAGATCACCTTGCGTGTCGTGCTGAGCAGCCCATCAGCGCCGACGATTCCGTCACCCTTGGCTGCTGCGACGACAACGACGGCACCCACGGCCACCACGACGACGACGGCCCCGCCCATTGCCCTGCCGCGGAGGTTGCCGGGGCAGACGTGTGACGATAAGCGGCTCGATGAGCTGGAGGCGGCGAAAAAGAACGCTTGTCAAGGGTTTCCTGGTACGCCCTGTCATAACGAAAGAAAGAAACAACAGGCGCGTGCGCGGATATATCCATGTTCCCTAGTCAAGGCGCGCATTACGGCAGTGACGGCGTGCGTCGCCGCGCGGCAGAAGGTGCAAGACGAGTGTTTCAAGGGCTCGCCCGAACCGGGGCATGACCAACAAATTGAGGATCTCACTGGGGGAATCATGCTATGTCGAGCACTCGAGCTTGTGAATTGCGCACCCGGTCACCCAATGTCAGGCTTATAGTCATGAGCGCCAAATTGCACCGTGCGGTCCTGGACCAGGATCTCGATACGATCGCCAGGCTACTTGCAACTGGAGACGATCCCAACGAGTTCGACGAGGACTGCGTGCCGCTTCACAACGCCGTTGGCGAATTCGAAGACGGCAGGGATATCGAAGCGGTCGCACTCCTTCTTCGGCACGGAGCCGATCCAAATATCTGGACCACTCATCGCAGTGGAAACCCGCTTCTGTTCGCAGTTGTTGACGGGCGCCGAGATGTGGTGCTCATGCTTTTGGCGGCAGGAGCGGACCCGAACGTGAGGAGCGTCGAGGGAGATGTTCCGATCTCCATGTGCGCGGAGCGAGGGGACCTGAAGATGGCCGCGACGCTCCTGCGTGCAGGGGCGACGAAGTCGATGATGGAGTCGACAGCGCCGACGGGGATGAACGCCCTCGGCCACGCGGCGTATCGCCTCGACCTCGAAATGGTCAGGCTGTTGCTCACTTGGGGCGCTTCCATCACCACGCGCGACGTAGATCGTTGCACTGCACGAGAACGGCTCCCCGAGCGTACCGACGAAAACGCCGAGAAATGGGACCTTGCCTTCGAGTTGCTTTCGCC
>CAZETM010001352.1:0-2351 GCA_964514885.1 uncultured Polyangium sp.
GACGAGCCTGAAGACGAGCCTGAAGTCGAGACGCTTCTTCGTCCTGGAAATCCGTTGCGTTTCGTCCGAGGTGGTTCGGCGATCGCGGGAGGTGTGCTTGCGGCGCTGATCATCATGGCGCTTCGGCCGCAGTTTCGCCTTGGTGTGCCGCTTGGTTTTTTGGCCATCCTGGTCGCGACGTTTGGAGTGCTCGATTTGTGCGGCACTTTCGACGATTCGGAAGAACGAGTTGCGAAGCGGATCAGCATTCGCGAGCTAGCCGAACCACTGGGCATTTTTCTAAGCGGTGGACTTGGGTTTGTCGGAGCTATTTCGCTGGCGGTGGCGGGTCACTTGAGCCCTCTGCCGGCGGCATTCGTCATTCCCGCATGTTTCTTGGCTGCGGTATATGGCGCGGCGCGAGCTGTCGAGCGGCTGGGCGTATGGACGGGCGGCGAGGATTTACCGCTGCATAAACGTCATGGTTTCTGGCTCGTCGCGTTGGTGACGCTTTTGTATCTTCCAGGCCTGGGGAGTCATTCCCTGAGCGATCCGTGGGAGACGCATTATGGCGAGGTCGCGCGCGAGATTTTAGCTCGAAACGATTGGATTTCCCTTTGGTGGGCGCAAGACGGATGGTTCTGGTCGAAGCCTATTTTCAATTTTTGGGCCCAAGCGCTCGCGATGGGCACTTTTGGTGTTCGATATGGATCGAATGCCATGCTTTCTGCCGTGAGTGAAGGACGCGTGCCGTGGCCCGAGTGGGCGGTACGATTGCCGATTTTCCTGATCACGCTGGTCGCGACGTATTTGCTTTACAAAGCCGTTGCGCGTGTTTTTGGTCGACGAGCGGGGCTTTTTGGCGGAATCGTTTTGACCACGATGCCGCAATGGTTTTTGGTTTCGCACCAGACCATGACGGATATGCCGTTCGTGGCGGCGATGAGCGCGGCGATGGCGCTGTTTCTGCTGGGTATTCACGAAGATCCCGAGCGAGTCGTACGTGTGTACGAAGTGCGCGTGGCGGGCCAGGCGTTTCGGTTGTCGGCCGTGCATTTGGTGCTCGGCGCGATTGTCGCGTGTGCGCTTCCGCAGATTGTGTACCTGATTTCGCGCAACATCGAGATCATTCCGAGTCCCTTCGATATTCGGTTTCACGCGGACGCTTTTCGTGCAGGCTCGCCGATGAATTGCGGAGTGCCAGGAAACGAAGGTTGTCGCGATGTGTTGCCGGTTGTTCGAGGGCTCCAGCCGGTATTTCAAGCGGTGCTTTGGGTCCAGGCGCTGGGGCTGATTCTGTACATGTTCTGGGGCGACCGTCGTGCGCAGCGGTTGTTTTTCCTGGCCGCATGGTTTTTCGCGGCATTGGCGACGATGGCGAAAGGTCCCGCGGGTTTTGGTTTGCCGGTTCTTTGCGCGCTCGTCTATGTCGTCGTCACGCGCAGGTGGCGTGATTTGCTGCGTATGGAAGTCGTCGCCGGCGTGCTCGTCTTGTTATGCGTGGCGCTGCCGTGGTTTGTCGCAATGTACGGGCGGCATGGGCAACCGTTTACCGATCGATTGCTTTTCCACGACATGTTCAAGCGAGCGTTTACGCACGTGCACGATACGAACGATGGCGACGACGTCGGTTTTCGTTTTTACGTCTGGCAGCTTGGGTATGCGATGTTCCCGTGGACGGGGCTGGTGCCCGTGGCACTGGTGCATTGGTTGAAGCGTAACGAAGAGAATGATCGGCGTAGTGACGGGTCGGTCTTTCTGGCCATGTGGTTTCTGTTCGCATTCGCGCTCTTCACGTTGATGCTGACCAAGTTCCACCATTACATTTTGCCGGCGCTTCCGGCGGCGGCGATGCTTACGGGCGTGCTGCTCGATGAAATGGTTTCGCGTGGCGGGGTGCTCTCCAAGAATGCAACGGCGTCCGAGCGATACGAGCGGCTCATGTATGGCGCGGCGGGTTTATGCGGAGCGCTCGTGGTGGTATTCGTCGGTCGAGACTTGGCGGGAGCGCGTGCGGGGTTATTCGATCAAGTGCGTCTTTTGCATTTGTTCACGTACAACTACAAGCGGGCATTTCCGCCGACGCTCGACTTCAAGCCGGCATTGTGGGCTTTTACGATTGCGGCGTCGGTGCTCACGTTGGCGCTCGTCTGGGCGCGAATGCGTAAGTGGGTGGTCATGGGGCTGCTCGCGGTAGGCGTGACGTTTGCGGCGTGGGGTATTGACGTATACTTCATGAAGACGTCGCCGCATTGGGGGCAGCGGGAAACGATGGTCGCGTATTACGCGGCGGCGCGTGAAAAGCCTGGTCCCATCATTGCGTTTCAGATGAACTGGAAGGGCGAGAATTTCTATACGGGCAATGCGGTGCC
>CAZETM010001353.1:0-2351 GCA_964514885.1 uncultured Polyangium sp.
GCCCAGATCCGGCCGAAGACGCGCCGTGACCTTCGCCTCCATCCACGTCGCAAACGCCTCATTGAGCCAGAGATCGTCCCACCACGCCATCGTGACCAAATCGCCAAACCATTGGTGCGCGATTTCATGCGTCATGACCAACGTATAGCTACGTTGAAACATAGCTGTTTCTGTCCCGGGAGGCGTCAGCGCGAGTGAGCTGCGAATCGTAATAAGTCCCGCATTCTCCATTGCACCAAACGAACGTAGCCGCGGGATGGACACTATGTCGAGTTTCTCATACGGATACGGCAGACCAAAGTATTCTTCGAGCTCCGTCAATGATTTTGGGGTCATGTTCGCCGCAAATGCCGTTTCGGCCGCTTGCCCTTTGGGGACGATAATGCGAATGGGAGTCGCGTTTCGTCCAGCTTTACCCACATCGACAATATCGAAAGGACCGACGGCAAACGCCACAAGATAGCTGGGCAGCGGTTTTGTCGTGGCAAACCGGACCACCTTAAACTCGCCATCGATTTTTTCCGATGTAACGGGCGTATTGGCAAACGCTTTGTCGTTTGGTTTTACGCGCAGAGTGATGTCCCAGGGAATCTTGAAGGATGGTTCGTCGAAACATGGAAACGCACGCCGGGCATCAATTGCCTCGAATTGCGTAAACAAATATGCGTCATTTCCTTCTCGCTGCCGAAAGACACCGCTATCAGATTGACCGTCGACTTTGCCCCGATACGCGACATGCACAACAGCCGCACCGACATTGAGGTCCCTGTCGAGGCGTAATCCGAGAAACTCGTCATTGCCACGAACAACGTCGACCTTTATGGTTTGATCTCCTTGCCGAACCGTCGCTTCATCGACCGTGATTTCACGCGCGTTGAGCCATATCACTCGCGTCTTTTCGGTGACCATGACGTCGAAATCGATGGTGCCTTGGGTATGGTCGTCGGTTGGGACAAGCGTAAGCGTAACGCTGGCTTTCGTGGGAACAACCGTGCGTGGGAGGCGCATTTCGGGTGGCTTCGGGGCCATATTTGGCGACTCGGCAATGGTCACGGCGGAAGAGGTCGTCGCGGGAGGCATTTTCGAGGGAGCAGGCGCTTCACCGGAACAAGAAGTGAGTAGACCGAGAAGAGTAGCCATTACGGCAGGGTTTCGCATGACCTACCGCTTAGCACACGACGGGCCAACCACCAAGTACCTTGAACCTGCAAAGTTCGATGCTCAAACCCGCATGGACATTCCTGGTCCCGCGTCCACGCTCATCAAGTAAGGATCGCTTTTCCTGTCGTGCGCATTTGTCCTGGGATGCCGTCACGCAATCCATTGCGGGATCACGCAAGCCATTGCGCAGAGCAACCGACCGACACGACGCTTTTCACCCACCATCACGTCGCCCGGTTCACCCGCGATCATGTTTCCCTCGATTATGCACTCGCTCCAGCGCGGCGCTCAGGAGCGCCTCGGACCACCGGCCTTCGTCACTCAGCGCGAGGCCTTGGTCGAAAAGCGCACGTGCTTCTTTTTCCTCGGCTGGTACCTACATACGGCTTCGCTGAAGCGACCACTTGCTCTCGCAATGCCGCATTCGGCGCAAGGACACCGTGAAACCGAATCATGTTGAACCACGGTGGCGGCACCATCGCACACATCCGTGCAAGCAGTTCGTACGGGTCTTGGCAATGAGCAATTCATCGCCAAAGGTCGCCGCATTGGCACCCCGCGGCTCGTCAAAGAACTCGCGCGCAATTACGGCATCGTGGTCGATTGGTTAGATACCAGCTTGCTAAACGTCACAGGTGGCATTCCCGCGTGGAAAGCGCGCGTCGAGTCAGCTTATGCAACACCCGATACGCAAGTCCCCATGACCGATGCACTCGATGCGCTGTGTGTCGTGGCCGAAAAGATGCTTGCGGAACCGACCGACGGCATGAAAATTCGTTTGGCAAGGAACAAGGTGACGGCTGACGCAATAACAAACCTCCGCAGTCTTGCAACGTCGGCACGTGATGCAAAACGTGAAGCGGATGCTGTTGCGCCTGCGCCGGCCGTAACGCAATCGGACGTCGATGTATGGGATGGTATTGCTATTTCATTTTTCGAGCAATTCGTCGACGCCGTTGAAAATGGGCATCGCGTCGACCCTGCGATTCCAGCTCCATCGATTATCGGGCTACGAAGTTGGTTTGGTCGTACGTCTCGGAAAAACGAAAAACCAGACGAACCTGGTGCGACGGACGCCACGGACGCGCCCACCAACGGGTGAGATTGACAACCTGTACGGGAACCACCACCCGCGCGTAACGACCTGCGAAGCTTCTGGAACAAGTCGCTCAGCCTCTGTAACGTAATCC
>CAZETM010001354.1:0-2349 GCA_964514885.1 uncultured Polyangium sp.
CGGCCGATACGCTCGAATGGTTGATCGAGCAGGTTGGAGCGGGGCCGGATCGAGAATTGGCGGTGGCGCTGATGGCCTCGTTCGATGATTTGGCCGCGCGGTATCCCAGAACGACCGTCGCGCGCGCGCCTGAGGCATCGCCGCCGAGCGCATAGCGGACAAACCTTTCACAGCCTGCCCAAATAGATCTTGTCCTCAATGACCGCATGGTGGATGATTGCCCCATGCGGTCGTCACGTCTTGCCGTGCATTTGCCAAAGGAAACGTTTGCCTTCGTTGGAAATGCTGACCCGATGTGAGCCGTACCAAGGCCACGCCATGTCCTCATCATGAGCGGAGTGGTCAGCCTAAAAATCCATCCGCTGCAATCGACGATAGCCCACAGTGGTCGCCCCCAAGAGCACGGCGGTCATGACGCCGAAAAACACTGGAATCGACGTGGCACCTCGGCCAAAGTTCGCAAACACTTTCCCTGGATACATCAAGAACCGCAGATCCCACCATTGACCGCTTGATTGCACGACAAACCCAAGGATCAACCAGCCGAAAAATACGATGAACGGAATGCGGTTGCTAGGGAAAACGAACAACGCCATCGTTTGGTGCACGACGGTGATGACCCACGTCGTAAACGCCAACGATACAATGACGAATACGTTGTACCCCATCGTCGACCAACCGGGCGGCAGTTCATACCAAGGCAACTTAATCCCTTGCATCCGCGCGGAAGCAACGCTGTTACCAAGCTCCATCGGTATGCCCATGATCAGCGACGCGAGTATCGTCGATAAAAACACGATACCCATGTACGCACTTGCAAGCACACCCATGGCCAGGACCTTCGAGATCCACCACCTTTGCGTGGAACGGCTGAGCAGCAAGGTCGAGCGGAGCGTTCCTTCCTGGTGTCCACGAGCAAGGTCGTCCCCGACGAGCAGGATGAAGCCGAGCAATACGACGAAGCAATCATGAAACACGTCGCAAAGAAACGATAAGCCTACGTCCCACACATTGGCTTCGCTGCCGAGCGGAATCTCGTTCCACCAACCGATACGACGTTTGTCGACAATGAACGAGATCAACATCAGCACGTACACGGGGGGCACGAATCGCCAGCGTACGGTGCTGATCCCCGCCACCACGTGGTATTTGACCAGCGCCCGGAAATTGCCAGGGTTGCTCATTTCAACAGCTCGAGGAACGCTCGTTCCAGGGATACTCGTTGCCGTCCAATCTCTTCGACCGCGATACGTTCGACGACGATTCGCTCGACGAGGGCCATCAGGTCCGTCACGTTGGTGATCCGAATCTGTGGTTGTTCGTTTTTGCCTTCGGCCACGTCGACGAATGGATACGCGTCGAGCTTGGCGAACTTTTCATAATCGCTGCGAGTCGAAAAAATGATTCCAACATCGGGCGTGGAGGTATCATCGAGGCGAATCTCTTTGCGGACTTTGCCGTGATTCACGAGCAGGACGCGGCTGCACAACGCTTCGACTTCGGTCAGCAGATGGCTGGCCAAAAAGATCGCGACCCCTTTTTTGGACAATTCCAGCAACCACTTGCGCAAAAGCACGATGCCTTCGGGATCCAATCCATTGGTGGGCTCGTCCAGTAAAAGCAATTCGGGCTCGACGATCATGGCTTGGGCAATCATCAGTCGTTGTTGCATGCCGAGCGAATACGCTTTGACGGGACGTTTATCATTGGGATCGAGGCCCACGGCGGTTAAACACGCGGCGACTCCGCCGGCGGGTTGTCGGTTTTGAATGTCGGCGAGCAATTCGAGATTGGCGCGGCCGCCAAGGTGCGGGATGCAGCCAAAACGATCGGAAACGATGCCCACGCGATCGGTTGTGACATGCACGCTGCCGGCGGAGGGTCGCATGAGGCCGGCGAGTAGCGAGATCAGGGTGGTTTTCCCCGCGCCATTGGGACCGATGAAGCCGACGATTTCGCCTTTGTCGATGGTGAGGTTCAGGTTTTCGAGGGCCCAGCGTTTGCCGTATTGTTTGCCCAGGTCCTTCGTTTGCACGATCGCGGTCATGTTCCGTGCACCTTTTGCGCAAGCTCACGTTTTTCTGCAATGAAGATGGATAAGCCAATGAGGATCACGGCCAATCCTACCCAATAAGCGAACCAAATCCCGAGATGATATTCTTCACCGGGAAGCATGCGGAAGTAGCCCACGCGGAAGAGCAACTGCTGAGTTGGCTCCAACCAATCAGAAAAATCACGAATGGCTCGGGGAATGAAAAAGACGAAGACAGTCGGGACAGCAATGGCCAAGTAGACATTTCCGCCACAGGCCGCGACGAGCAACCCCAACAACGCCAATACGCCCGTGCC
>CAZETM010001355.1:0-2344 GCA_964514885.1 uncultured Polyangium sp.
ACCTTGGCCATCACCATGGAGGCGATCGCCCTTGTTACGAAGGATATTGCGTTGCCGTCTGAGCGCCGAGGATGCTCTGAGCGAAGTAGCTGAAGGGGGTCTGGATTGCCGAGTCACGCGTGAGCGAAGTTGTCAAGGGATTTCTGTCATGAACCCTTGCGGCCGGTCACACGCGCGAGAGCGGTGGTGAGATCGGTACATGCTGCGAATTGCATCACGGCTTGTTTCAGAGACTTTCCCGCGGCAAAAGCGACATCGAACGGAAAGCTCGTCGTGGCCAATACGTGATTGTGCTTGTCTTTGATACAAACGCCGTCTTTGGGCTTCAACACTTCATCGAGCTGCTTGCGATCCTCTGCCCAGGACTCGAATTGCGCGACGTCTTTGCCTGCATATTGCGTATGGCAAATACGAATGGACTCATCGGTATTCTGGTAGAGCCAACTTTCGATGCTGTAATGGGGCACGACGATCAGGACGCGCTTCATCGCCGCGTCAATTTTCGTGGGCGTGAGCTTCACTGCGTCGCGTAGACGAGCGCGAATGCCGGGCTCCATGAGCTTGTCGAACTTAGCTCGTTTCGTGCTCTCATTACGCTTTTTCCACGACGTGTCTCCATCGCAATGAAAAACGACGAAGCCTCCTTCACCGAGTGTTGTGGCAATGCTTTGAATGAGCGTCGTTCGGTATCGATGCGACTCGCCGGTCTTCTCACCCATCCAATGATTTCCGCGCATTGAGCGCAAGGCATTAGTATCTTCGGTTGGCTCCACCTCGATGAGGTCGAGTTGGACGTTGGGAGCAATCTTTTGAAGAATGGCGAGAACGAGCGCTCGAATGGTCGCAAAACCATCCTGGCCCGAGTCTTCGGTGAGCACGAGAATATACAGCGGCGGAGAATCGCTCACCACAAGCCCTTCGTGCGGAGGATTTCGCCGACGTGTTGAGCGCCGACTTTGTAGGCTCGGTAAAACGAATCGGCGTTTTTCTTGGACATGTTGGCCCAGAAGAGACGATCACGCACGCCTTCTGGTTTGGCTTGACAGGTAATGAATGTCCGACGCACCTGATCTGCCGACTCGAAACCGAGGTGGTCGAGCAGAATGGGGTTTTGGCTGGTTACGAAGACTTGCCGGTCGCCCATTTCGCGGATGCACTCGGCAATCCAGGCATGATGCAGGCCATTGACAAGCTCATCGGCGACAACGACATGCGGATTGCAGGCGAGATAGTAGAAAAAAGTGAGTAATCGTTTTTGGCCGTAGCTCAAATGATCTTGGTTGACGATGGAGCCATCGCGTCCGTGAAAGAAGAACCGGAGATTGCCGTATTCGATCTTCTTTCCTTCTTCGGTGACTTCTTTGCCGAGCAAGTCGAGTTTCAGCTCCGCGCCGACATAACCGAGCATTTGCGCGACCTTGGCGAGGAATGGCGCTTGGTCATGTTTTACGAAGATATTGTCTAGGGGGGCGTCGAAGTTGGGGTTCTTAAGGGCATCTACGGCTTTGAATTCTAGGGGGATAAGATTCCCATCACTATCGAGTCCGTCGAGATTCAAGGTGATTCGACCGGTGACTTTTCCAAATTCCTCTTTTCCCAGAGAAGAAACGCGACCAGTCATGGCGGAAAACAGTTCGAGCGACTCGTCGCAGCGCCACGCGTCTGCCAGACGTAGATACTGCTGCAGGAACATGATTAGATCTTCGACACTTTGCATCATCGGCTTGGCGTGGGTGGCGCCAGACTTGGCAAGTAAATAAGGAATTCCTGCCTCGATGGGATGTAGAAGGGACGGCGATTTGAACTTTGTTGGGGCTCGCTGGAGCAATTTTCCCTTCACAAGCTCAGGTACCGTGATTTCGCGGCCGTTCTCGTCCTGACGCCACTCCCAAATTCCACCGGCGCTATCTACGATACGGCAATATGCCGTAGCAGACCAACGATCCGGTTTGGAAATCAAAGCACGCGGATTGAGCGCTGACACAGAGAATTCACTATCGTCATGCTGCCTCGGCTCATTATCAACAGTGAGCGTGACGTGCGTGCCATGAGCTAGCAGTTCGGCTTCCAACGCAAAAGCTTCGTTTTCGAGCCATTGAAAGTCGCCGCGCAACACCGACGAAATCAATCGCAACAGCGTCGTCTTTCCTGATCCGTTCTGGCCGAGCAGGACGTTGTAGCCGTCGTTGAAGTCGAGCACCGTCCCGGGCTGCACATTACGGAACTTGAGAATCTTCAGCCGACGAAGCTTCATGGGAATGCCCCTTCCACACGCACATCGCGCCGGAATCGGCTGCCAAGAGAGACCAATGGAGAGCCGTTGTCAAGTTTCGCCTCCGCCAGG
>CAZETM010001356.1:0-2338 GCA_964514885.1 uncultured Polyangium sp.
GGCAATAGTGGCACCCCAATGACGCTTTGCCGCCCCGATCCTTCGTATGTGGCGCCAACGGCGAGACGTTCGGGGTCGATGTTGACTACCCTTGTGGGACCCCCATCCGCTTGAAACGAAACGACAATCGCGCCGGTGCCATCATCTGCGGGGAAGGCTGAACGCATGAAACGCGGCTCCACGACGCGGACACCTCGAGGGGCCAGATACTCATTGTCGAGTTTGTTGCGATCGCTCGCAGAGCCGAGAGCGATCGCTTCCAAGATATTGCTCTTTCCGGACCCGTTCGCGCCGATAAGAACGTTCACCCGGCCCAACTCAAACGTAAGCCTTCGAATCGACTTGTAGTTGCTGATTGAGATTTCGCGAAACATAGTCATTGGTACCAGACCACGTTCTACCTTGTTTGGGTGCCGGACACAATCTCCCAGAAGCGCAGGGCCGAGCAGCCACTTGTCAGCGGCGTCCGAGGTACTGCATGTTCACTGAGAAGTTCCTTAAAGGAGCTTCTCACGCTCTAATACAAGTCGAATCTCTTCGAACGCGCTTCTTACGTTGCCAGGCGGGAAACGAATCTGAACGATTCCGTTAATGTTCGAGAACTCCTCGCAGCCATCCTCGAGGAGTACGATTGCGCGCTTGAATCCGAGCCGGCCCTGGAAAAGCCCGACTTCATGAATGACGTTCGCCCGAGCGTGCATGGTCTTATCTGCCTGCTGGTCTTCAGCAGTCATGACGATAAAAGCGAAGCAACTGTCCTCCAGCATGGTTTCGAGGCGCTCTTTCGTCGAGAGTCCCGCGGTGGATTCACGATTGAACTCATCCCACGGAAGTTGGAGGCGATCCTGAATGAAATCTTTCAGGTCCTTCCATACGCGCGACCGTCCATGTCCAATAAAGATTTTGCCGTCCGTCTTTGCCACTGTCTTGCCTTTCATCTTTCTGGTCTTCTCTAGGTATTTTGCCAGGTAGCGCGCATGTTTCGCGAGTTCCCGTGCATTGCCTTGGTAGGAAATCTGTGAGGTCAGCCAAAGGCCAACCTTTACATGTGGAGGCGCTTGAATGCCTCCCGATGTTGCGCGGGAATCGCGAGACATGAATTGTTTCTCGGATACGAGGGCCTGAAAGAACTCGATTGCCGTGTAGTACGGCTTGAGCGACTCCACCTTGCCGCGGACCTCCTTGATGGCTTCGTCAGGCTTGGTAGCGAGCAGTGCATCGATGGTTGGAAGCAGTTCATCACGGCAATCCGTAAAAACCTCGCCGACTGCTTCGGCAGCTCGTTCGATCACGCTGGTGTCAGGGACTTGCGCGCGTCTTTTGATCTCGTCGAGGACGTATTCGTATTCGTAGATTGCCCACGGACCGCCCTTGGTTCGATTCCTGGAGTTGCGCTCAGTGCCCCATTCGGTATCAAAATGGTCACTAGGCGTCTTTGGGCGCAGGCCCTCTATGTATATGTCTGCATGGTATCCAAGCCATCCGCCCGAGGCTGCTCGACCGACGATATCGGCCTCGGTTCGCAGACGAGCGCACATCGACGCGATTGGCTCCGCGTCAAGCGTGTTCGCCGAACGCTCGCAGCGCCGTGCCAATCGTACGAGGTCATCGAGAATATCGTCCATTATCCTGCTCTGACGCTTTCGCTGTCCTGAAAGGCTGAAGCAGTATCACCTAACCACGCTGCGCGCACGCGCCGCCCCACTCAACGTACACCGTTTCAAACGAAACCGCTCAACGTCGTTCACGCGCGCACAGTACTCGCAACTCTCGCGCCGCTGCAACACTTTTTGCCGGGCAGAAACCTAACCCGAACAACGCGTCTTCGGTTTCTTCGATACGCTCCACGCCATGGAATCAGCCGGTCGGTCATCCGAACAGACCGAGCCTTAATCGCCAAATGGCCCCAAGTCCTTCCGAAACCAGACCCGTTTATCTCGTAGATGTCCTTGGGTGCATCGACGACGGCACCCCATAACAATCGAAATAGCACCCGACGCTTCGGCGAGCCCTTCTATAAGCCGGGCACCTATTGCCTGGTCCTTCCGAGAGCCCTGCCGCAAGGTCCACGCCTATCCGGTGATGCTTCGGCGAGCCTTTCGATAAGGTCGCCACCTAGCCCGAGGTGCTTCCGAGAGCCCCGCGGCAAGGTCGAAGCGTATCCGGTGGTGCTTCGGCAAGCCCTTCGATAAGGTGCACAGTTATAACGAGGTGGTTTCGCGATGTATTGGTCCTGGCGCAACGATGCGTGCACAAGAAACGCGTCAATGCCCGTCTTGGTAATGCCCACCCAATCCAATGGCAGCATCGTGCCTAAGGGTGTGACAATGCGGTACCC
>CAZETM010001357.1:0-2335 GCA_964514885.1 uncultured Polyangium sp.
TCCTTGCTAGATGGCGCCCCGTCGTCCTCCTCCTCTTCGTTGGCAGCACCAACGCTTCCTTCGGGCGGCGTCCATTGATCACGCTCTGCGATTAGTGTCTCAAATGTCTCTGGAGAAACACGGAAGGGACTAAGGAGCGATTCCGTGTATCGCCGTTGACTTTCTGCAGACATAGCCCCCCATTCCTCCGTGCGTTTTAGCCATTCTCGCACACACGTCAATATTTGTTCATTGTCATCTGCTTCGATCCATTTCTCCATTTTCATGGCTTCGTTTACCATGAGATCCTTCCGCGCTGCTTCTAGAAATGCATCAATAATGCGGCGATGGGCTTCGGCCAATAATGAGCTTCCTGCAAGGTCGAAGGCATCATCTTTTTCGTGGCACGCAAACTTAGCGACATAGAGTGCCTGGTGAAGCGCGAGAAGAATGTATCGTTCTTTTATTACCAGCATGGTTTACTTGAATGGGTTTATGCCTGCGTAGATAATGTCATCAGGGAGAATACGAAGCGCGCCTTGGTGCATGACCTCATTCCGCTGATGGCCAGGGGGGATTTTCGGCCCCGGAAACTTTATTGCTAGCAAATGCGACCCTTTACCCACGTACTTCTCATTGCCGATGAAGAGCGCCATGAATGCATCTTCTTGGGTATATATTTCCTGTGTCAAATAAGCTCTATGTTTGCTATTCGCCACGAGGCGCCCGCTTTCAAAGATCCCTTCAAGGCCCTTTCTGTCCGTGTAGTGAAAATACACGTTATCCCCGAGTTCATTGAAAATTTTCTTTGGATCCGAGTTGACCGATTTACCGCAGATCTTAGCCAACCCCCACGGGTCCATCCACCCCGTCGGATCATCGACATACGCATACAGCGCGGTTCCACCCAATAATCCAATCGGATCCTTGCTGATGTACGCGCCAACGGCCGGGTCATAATATCGAAACCGATTGTAGAACAACCCGGTCTCGTCGTCCTCGTATTGCCCTGGCCATCTCCACGGACACGCCGTCCTTGCAACATCGACCTTCGCCGTACCGAATACATCCAGGTGCCCTTGCCAGCCGATCATTCCCGTCGGCTCCACCATCAACAGCGGCGCACCCAGATGGTCTACGACAACCCCATAGCGTTTGTCGCCCTGTAACTTTGCCAGCGGCGCAAAGCTTTCCGGCTCAAAGATCCACGTCGCCATGTCCTCGCCCGTGGATAACTCGTGCAAGGGGACGTCACCATCCCATAACCACTCGACCACTTTGTCGTCGTACCGCTTGCGGATACGTCGGCCTAGAGCATCGTAATCGAATTCGACGCGTTTCCAATCGGGCCGCTCGACCGAGCGTAACTGACCCGCAACGTCCCACTGGTAGCGCCACTTCTTCCCGTTGGGCAGCGTCTTTTCAATGAGGTTTCCGTCGTCGTCGTAGCGAAACAAAATCCCGTCGGCTCGTTGCAATGCGCCCCCGGGAGCGTATTCGCGATCCTTGCGTTCCCGCGTGCGAAAAATGTTGGACACAACGTCCATCGCACGTTCGTCTACGCGGTTTTCAGAATGGCGCGCCGCAATGAGTCTGCCGCGTGTATCGCGCTCGAAACGCGTTGCGCCCTTCAAACCGTCGACCAGCTCGATCAAACGATCCGCAAACCCCCAGCGATATGCGACATCCGGAATCAATGCATGCTCGCCGCGCGCCACGTGTCGCGTGATGGGTCGTCCCAGACGATCGCGCGCCAAGTTCGCGACAATACCCCCAGGAAGTTTTCTCGCGACCTCGTCACCAGCCATGTCCCGGCCAAACTCGACTTGCCACGGAGCAAACCCACTGCCTACGGAAACGGCTGAGACAGCGCCGTCAATCGCATGCCGCACGTCAATGCGCGCCCCAAGCGATGACTCGACACGGCATCGTTTGCCCGTTGCATCGTAAACCGATTCCACGTACGCCTCGCCTTGCCACGCTTTTGTCACGCGCGCCAATACATCGTGCTCGAAACGTAGAGCAACGCTTTCGTTCGTCGCCGTTATCAACGCACCGTCGGCGCGATAAGCAAACGTATCCTCGGTCTTGTCCGATCGCTTGATGTTGGTGATACGATAAACCGCGTCATACGTCTTCTCGACCCACGCACCGCCCGGTTTGTCGATGCGCGTAACATTGCCTGCGGCATCATGCCGATACCGCGTCACGCGTTTATCAAAACCCCGTTCCTCGCGAATCCACCCGGCACGATTACGCACGAATTCGTGTTGCTCACCGGCTTGGTTGGTCAACGCCAACACGCGACCTTCCGTGTCGTACCGCATTTGGACTCGCATGCCCCCTTCTTCGATGG
>CAZETM010001358.1:0-2333 GCA_964514885.1 uncultured Polyangium sp.
GAACGTGGGCCAACTTTTTTGCTTGCCGTTTTCAAAAACGCGTTGCGCTCGTTCTGTCGTGCAAGAAAATTGGGCCGCGTACTCCAACTACGCCGTTGGCGCGTTTTTTTGCCCCACGACCTGGATGCCGTATCGTTTCGCCGAACGTGCTGGTAACGTGAGGCGTATTATCCAACGCTTGCAGGCGCCGAGCTGATGCCGTACAAGGAGCGCGTGCGAGCGGTCGTCCTCCAGCATTTCGCGACGGATCCGGTGCTTTTGCGCCTCAAGACGCGCAAGGCTGTGACGGAAACCGAAATCGAGCATTTGGCCAAGCTCATTCTCGAGATCGACGAACGCGCGGACTTGAAGCGCCTGGCCGCGCACGATCCGATCACCCGCGGCTCGCTCGCGTCGACGCTCCGGGGGCTCGTGGGTCTGGAGCCCAAGGCGGTGGAGTCGGCATTCGTGGCGTTTCTTCGCGCTCATCCCACGATGACGTCGAAACAAACGCTCTTGCGCTCTGCTTGGTTGCAGGATAGGTACGACCGAGAGATTCACCCATCCGACTTTCGGGGAGCAACGTAAAAATGGCGGGAACGGAGCGCAAACGATGGCTAGAAACGCTTCTCGACCGCATGTCTGCACCGGCCGCCGTCATGCGCCAGCATCTCGGCGAAGGTGACCAGAAGCATGCATTGGGCTCCGCCGCCGAGACAGGCGTGCGCGATCTCTTGCGTTTGGTCCTGCCGCAGCGCCTGACGGTGGCCTCGGGTTTTGTACGTGAACCTGGCCGCACCTTAGCGGCGAGCACGCCAGCGACAGCGGTGTCCTCGCAGACAGATGTTATCATCTACGACGGCACAACCGCAACGCCACTCTTGAGCCTTGGCGAGGTTCAGATCGTGGCAGCCCCTGATGTGCTCGGCGTTATCGAAGTCAAGGACACGGACAAGGGTTCAGAAGAACTTGGCAAACCTAAGCCAAAAGACAAGGCATCGAAGCAGGCTACGCCCGATCCGAATGACAAGGATACGAGGTCGAACAAGAAAAAGAAGAAACAGGATGATAATAAGGATGATGATGGTGGTGGCGCGTTAGGACATACGGCTGGATTGGCCATCCTCGCACCAAACGCGTTTCGTGCGATTATCCTGTTTCGCGGCAAGGAAAGCAAGAAAGGAAAGGGGCAAGAACAAGAAGACGAGCTGGAGGACGAGGAGCTGGAAGACGATGTTGCGCAAGATGACGAGTTAGAGAATAGCATTGGCAAGAAAAAGCGCGGCGGCTCAAAGCCTATGGCCGAGATCGAACGGGCTCAAAAGCGCATTCGTGGGGCACGACTCGGACAAGACCAGCTTCCACATTTGATTTACTGCGCATCGTATGCGATCCCCGATGGCGCTGGCAAAAGCTACGAAGGTAGTTATCTAGCATTTCATAATTTTCGCGCACAAGCTGTGCACATCCACGAATACCACCGAGACCCAACCCGAGCATTGGCGAGCTTTCTGCGCATCATGACCGGCTTCTTTGCAGTTCGCGGCATGATCTCGCCGTCGCTTCATCTTGATCTCGTCCCCACGGAACCTGACGAAGTGGAGACAGTCAAAATCGACGCACCTTCATTTCAATGCCTTCACAAGGAACTGCTAACACTCCGTGGCAACTCAAACGAGTTCAAAACCTTCTTTAGTTTGTTCGTGGAATACCTGCGCACAGCGGACAACGTCGTCTCGAAGGTGGTTACAGGCTGCGATGCCAAGAGCCTCCCAACAACCGGCGTAGCCATCAGCGTGGATAAAACGCAAAGCGATCGAATACGGGTCAAGACCACCGCCGTAGCCTTTTTCTACCTTAGCGCACCCAATGTGTACGTCTGTACCGACGCCAGCGACAAAGAAGAGGATCGTTGGACAATTGAGGACGAGACGATCGACGAATACCGCCGTCGGGCGCTAAGAGAACGTAGTGAGAGTGTTCAGCCTAACAACGTTGCGCCGGGTAAGCATCTGGAAGCCGAAGAGGAGACCGAAGCATGATTTACATTACGGTGATGCGACTGTATTCCCCCAAGCACGACCGCGGGGTCAATATTTACCTCCATCGGCCAAAGACCATTGATCAAGGCAACCCCTGGCAGGTCATGGACGCGCCAGGACCCAGGGACAATAAGTTTGAACGGAGAGAGATCCCACGGGGCGTAAGCAGAATGGAGGCGTACCTCGACCTCTTCTTCGATGAGATTGATTACTCGCCCGAAGTCCTTGAATGGGCGCTCGATATTGTCGCGCGCAGAATCGAAGAGGGAACGCCCAACCCAGCAAAGATCGAGTGCGATAAGGATGGGCGAG
>CAZETM010001359.1:0-2331 GCA_964514885.1 uncultured Polyangium sp.
CGCTGATGGACAAGGGGTACGCATCGGAGGTGAAGGCGCAACTGGATGCGGGGAGCCGAGCGAGCGTGGCGGCGATTGAAGTAATGCCGGCGATTCCGCATGACCTTTCCGTGGTCGAAGCGCGTCTCGATGCGGAGATCGATGCATTCGTGGATACGGGTCCGACGAATGTGGAGATAGCGTTTGCCGTGGCGCACTTGAAGAACAATCTCAAGAAAGAGATATCGAGCCAGGGCGGGGAAGTTGCGCACAATGCGCCTCGTTATGCGAACAGCGCGCGAATTCGCGAAGCATTGGTACCGGGCACGACCGAGGCAATCTTGGCGGAATTCGATAAGATGAGCGTGCAGACGGTGAAGCAGGCATTGAAGCAGACGTTATCGCGCCAGCATCGCGTGGTGGTGACGACGATGCCGAAGTCGGTTGGCGGGAATTGACTAAGGGACGGGCGTTCTGGACACCATGACGTCATTGATGACCACGCTGCGCTCGTGAGCGTTTCATGCTAACGGGGAAACGCGTATGTTGACGAGTATCAGGCTCCACAATTGGAAAAGTTTCGCGAATGAGACGGTCCCGCTCTCACCATTGACGTTTCTGGTGGGGGCGAACGCGACAGGAAAAAGCAATCTGCTCGACGCCGTTCGCTTTCTCCAAGGTGCTGCAATTGGAATGACGGTGGACGAAGTCGTAGGTGGTCGCGAAGTCGGCGGCACAATGACGTGGCCGGGGATTCGTGGGGGCGCCAAAAACCTCGTTTTTGAACACGGCAAGCCATTTACTATTTCTTCGGACTGGCAATTCGGCGGTACGATGTCGCACCATATCGCCTGCGAGGCAAATGGGAAGGTGCGCATCAGCGAGGAGAGCTTTCGAGTGTGGGGAGCCGCTCCGACAGTGTTTCATGCGTCGCGAAAAATCGACGGTGTACTACGACTGTCGAGTAGACCTACCGTTTCGGACGAAGCAATACCCGATGAAAGTGGGGTGCTCGAACGGGTTGCGACGCATTATTTTCCCGAAACGAACAATTTGGGCGCTCGCATTGATCCACTCGCGTCGGTGCCCGCGAGCGTGCAGGTGAAGGTAATGGCGTCCGCGTCGTTTTTTGCTCCGGATGCGCAGCGCATGCGGGGCTGGGGAAATCCAGCCAAACCTTTGGGTGCCAACTGCGAGAACATCTCGGGTATTCTTGCAGCGCATTGTGAAACCAATCCAACTGGCAAAGATACGCTCATCGATTGGGTAAACGAATTGTGCCCAATCCAAGTTGAAAACATTGATTTCATCAGAGTACCGGATCTCGATCAAGTCATGCTCGTGCTCATCGAGCGCGGAGGAAAACGTATTCCTGCGCCAAGTCTTTCCGATGGTACGCTTTTGTTTCTAGGTCTTTACGCTGCACTCGCCCTGACGAATCCGGGCATTTTGGTCTTTCTCGAAGAGATCGACACGGCACTCCATCCGAAAGGCATTCATCTACTCGTCGAATTTCTCGAACAAACGACTCGTGAACGAGGTATTCAAGTCATTGCCACAACGCATTCACCCGTCGTATTGCGCTGGCTCAGCGAGAAAACCTTACGGGACGTGGTGGTATTCGGCCGAGTTCCTGATCACCCGGGCACCATTACACGAAGGCTTGGGGATCTGCCGACATTCGACGAAGTCGTAAAACGCGAGCGAATCGATGAATTGTTTTCCAGCGGCTGGATGGAGGCCGCGTTGTGAACGTCCTCATCATTCCGGAAGACCCTACGAAAGACAAATACGTGCTCAAGCCAATCGTCGAACAGTTGTTCGATGATCTAGGCAGACGCGCAAAGGTCGTCGTTCTGGAGAATCCACGATTGCAGGGGGTCGACGAGGCACTCGCTGCTGCACAAACAGCCGCCATCGTTCAGCAATACTCCTTCATGCAATTGTTTCTCACGCTCGTCGACAGAGACGGAAAAGCCGACCGACAGCGCATTGCAGTCGCACGTGAACAAGAGCACCCTGGCAAGCTGTTCGTGTGTCTCGCCGTCGAGGAGATCGAGGTGTGGATGCTGGCCGTTCACCGCCATTCCTTCGATATTGCATGGGCGGGCGTGCGCCAAGATCCGCACCCGAAGGAACGATTTTCCGATCCATTCTTGAAAGCGAACGCGCCAAAGCCCGATCCCGGCCCCGGTATGGGACGCAAATGGGCGATGCGTGGAGTGAGCGGAAAGTGGAAGGGCATGCTTCAGGCGTGCCCTGAACTTGGTGAGTTGCAGAATCGTATTCGGGTGTGGCTAGACCTCAATCAAGCGCTACTTCCCGAACGCTCCTCTGTTTGAAGTGGTTCTT
>CAZETM010001360.1:0-2330 GCA_964514885.1 uncultured Polyangium sp.
GTTTCCGAAGAAACGTCGGGCGTGACATTGCGGACGCACCTTGCGTGACATAACGGTCGCAGTTGACGGCGCCGAGCGTCGACGGTCCCCACCGAACCAGGACTGTGCCTGGATGCGTGCAACTGCATAAATTCGCAAACGGGCCGCAGACGGCGTAAACGCGTCAACTACGAAATGGCCACTTTGTTTGGACTAAGCACTTCGTAGTTGTTGTCTTCGCCCGTACGCGCGAAGGTTGACCTCGTCTCGAAAGGGTGCGATGCTTGCCTGATAGACACGCTCTGAGACATTTTCCCACGAGCGCCGAAGAAGGCGCCGAAGAAGGCGCCGAAGAAGACCGGTGCAAAGAAAACGGGCAGGAAGAAATGAGGTCGCCCATGCTCCATCACAAGACGGCTCTCTTTCAGGCATTCGCGACGCTTTCCCTGCTTGCGTGCGACGGTGGCCACATCGTACGCAACGCATCCGGCCCTGCGCATCCGACGCCACCTCTGCAATCGTCCATGTCCGCTGGTGTTCCTGCCCAGCCGCCTTTACCTCCCGGCGTACTGGCCATCATTCCCAGTAAATCGGGTATCGTGCGTGTCGAGGAATCGGGGGCATTTCGTTTGCTAACCATGGATGGCGTGGTGCATGCGGCGCATTTCAAGGAATCGTCGCAAGCTACGCTGGCACCTTTCGATCCGCTGGTGTCGCTTTTGCGCAAAGCTCGACCGATGGGTCGCACTGCGTTGGTGGTGGGGCTGGGGTCGGGAGCGACCGCATCGGAAATTGCACGTTTGGGGTATGGGGTGGAAGTTGCGGAGATCGAGCCTGCGATCATTTATGTGGCGCGACAATTCTTTAATTACGAAGGCCACGCGGAAGCCGTCGATGGGGTCGAAGTGTTGGGGCGCGACGGAGATCCTCACGACCTCATTTTGCTCGATGCATTTGCTGGGACGAACATGGCGCCGACGTTGGTGCATGCGGATGTGGTGGCATTGGTTCGGCGCAGGCTGAAGGCAGGAGGTCTCGTTGCGATGAGGCTTTTGGGTTCGCCGCGGGAACCACGTGTTTTGGCTGCGTTGCGTACGTTCGCGAATGCTTTTGCGCACAAACGCTTGTACGGAACGGGGCAGGCGGACGAACCGCAAAATTTGTATTTGTTGCTCTCAGACAAACCTTTGCGGCTTTTCGATTTGAACATCGGTCCGGTCTTTCCAGTGCCGTGGCCGGACGTTGCGGCACCGGCATTGGAATCGGCGAACGAAGCATCGCGGCGCGACGTCATTCTGGGTAAAACCACGCGACGTGCAATGCTGCTTGGATACTTGGTGCGGGCTGAAGACGGCTCGTTGTGCATCGACGTGGCGCATTGGGAAATGGGGGCAAGGCGTTACGCTCTACGGAGCGCGGCCGTTGCGTCGCTTCAAACGTTATTGCCCGCCAAACTCACGTTTCCTACGCAAGGTGATTTGAGCACCGACGGCGACCTGAAAAAAACGCTTCATCCGTTCCTGGGTGGAGGAGGCGTAAAACTCTCCACCGTACGATTTTCTCCGATTGCGGTGGCTGTCGAGGGAATACTTTTGCCGCCGAAAGAAAGCGCTCGGGACAAAGCCGCCTTGCTCATGGCCCGGCAGCACGAAGATGGGTTCGCGGGCCCTTTCGACTTGCAGACATTCATGCGCGAAGTCAAAGTAATCATCTCGAATCTTCAAGGAGAAATCGACGTGGAGCGAGTACATTTCACGCTCGACGTTCCGCAATGGCAAGATTTTCGGCAAAAGGCATTACGCCCTTTGGCTGTTCGAGCAACCAAAGCCTTGCGCGACGGCGATTTCAAGGGTGGTCGAGACGCCATTGCCGGCATGTTGGCAGCCATGGATGCGAAGTTTGGGCGTCTCGCGCCGCGCATTGTCACGTATGACGAACTGTTGACGTTGCATGACATCTTGTCCGTATACGCACCGACGAAGACCGAATCCGGCACGCCACCATCGGGCGTCGTATGCGATCGCGTTCGACATGATTACAAGAAGAACTATTATGGCCCCTATTGGTCAACCGATAAAGGAACCAAGCCGCGGGAAATGGGTGCCATGCTTGCCGCGCTTCATGAATGTGCCGTAGCGCATTATGAAAAAGTGGTCGGAAAAAACCCGGCCTCGGACGAGGCGAAAATGCGTGCATCGCGTTTGGTCACGTTGCTCGAAGATGCGGGAATTGATGAATACGATGAAAAGAAACAGCAAGCGTTCCAACAGCGGGCGCAGACGCTGATGGAGCAATGGGAAGTCGAGCGAATGGATGAGCCGTTGTGAGCACGCCGAAAGCTGGGAAACCCC
>CAZETM010001361.1:0-2330 GCA_964514885.1 uncultured Polyangium sp.
GTGTACAGCTGCATGTTCCCCGTCACGTACGTCACGCGTCCGTCTTGCCGTGAAACCTACTTTCCGCACATCTCGGTCGCGATATCGCGCCACAGATTGCCGCTGCTACACCGCGATCTAGGGCTTTGCATTGCCCTTCGGTAGCTTCTTGATCATGCGATCCGTCAGTCGCTGGGCAACGGCGCCCATCTCCGCGACGATCTTGTCAAGCCGACGGCCGTTTTGAATCCAGTCGGCGAAGAGTTCCGCTTCCTGGGGCGTGAGGCGCACAGTAACGGTCTTGCCTTGAACCTTGCGTGTCCACTGGTAGTACGGACCATGTAGCTGCGGTGGCGTCGCATGGCAGCGGCATCCGAGCTTGCCGCACGGCATGAATCGCCGCACGAGGCTGCCGTGTCGGATCAGTCCCAAGTCCGCGATGGACTGTTTCAGCGCCTCATAGCGCGCCTGGTCACGATCACCTGCCATTGCATTTCTCGCTTGACGCTTTCTGGCCTACAGTATATATACTGCTAGCCATGGATCTCGTCAAGCGTTCCAACCAGTCGCCAGTGACTGGCGTCGACGGGAAGGCCGTTGACTACGACGATCAGGCACTGACCCTGGAGTCGCTGTCGGTCGAGGCGCTCCCAGTGGTGAACCACTTTCTTGAGCGCTTGGGATTCACCCGCTTGCTCGAGGCGCACGTACCGGTGACTGATCGCCGCTACCGCCTTCGTCCGGCCAAGACGCTGGGAGTTCTGCTGCGCAACTTGATGCTCGCCAGGGCGCCTCTGTACTCGCAACAAGAATGGGCCCGGCGGGTCGCGCCCCATCTGCTCGTTCTGAGTGCGGATGAAGTCGCCGTGCTCAACGATGATCGCGTGGGTCGTGCCCTCGACGCGCTGTTCCTTGCCGATCGCGCCACCTTGTTGACTCAACTGGTCGTGGGCGCGGTACGTGCGTTCGACGTAAACCTGGCCCAACTGCATAACGATTCGACCACCGTCACCTTCAGCGGGAACTATTCGCTTGCCAGCGGCAGGTCCCTGAAGGGCAAGCAAGCCTTGAGCATTTGCCATGGTCACAACAAGGATCATCGCCCTGACCTGAAGCAGTTGTTGTTCGTGCTCACGGTCAGCTCCGACGGCGCTGTCCCAGTCCACTTTCAGTCGCTCGATGGCAACACCACGGACGTGGACACCCACATTGCGACATGGGAGGTTCTGCGCTCGTTGACGGGAAGGCCAGACTTCCTGTACGTCGCCGATTGCAAATTGTGCAGCGCCGAAAATCTGCAATCGATCGCTTCGCGCAATGGTCGATTCCTCACCATCCTGCCTCGCAATCGCCGCGAGCATTCGTTCTTCCGCGACTGGCTGCAGCAACACCCGCCAGCCTGGGAGCAGATCGCACACCGTAGAGACCCCCGACAGCCCCACGGCCCACCCGATCTGTGTTGCGCCGTCGAGTCACCCATCCCCTCAGCGGAGGGCTTTCGCATTGTCTGGATTCACAGCTCCCTCAAGGTGCACCGTGATCGGCAGGCACGCGAGGAAAAGATCGAAAAGTCCGCGCTCGCCCTGGAGGAGTTCCGCACCCACCTGGCCAGCCCCAGGTCTCGCCACACGAGCCGCACCAAGATCGAAGCCGCGGCCTCAAAAATCCTCACCGACATCGGCGCTCAGCGCTGGGTCACTCTCGCGCTCAGCGAGCGCTTGGAGCCGGTCTACCGGCAGGACAAACGTGGTCGGCCCGGGCCAAAGGTGCGCTACGTTCGTCGTCAACGCGTCCGATTCGACATCTCGTGGGAGATCAACCTCACCAACATCGAGTATGACGCGCGGTGCGACGGTACCTTCCCCTTCATCACCAATTGCCGGGATCTCACACCGGCGCAGCTCCTCGAGGCGTACAAGTACCAACCCAATCTCGAGAAGCGGCACGAGCAGTTCAAGTCCGTCTTTGAGGTGGCGCCCGTCTGGCTGAAGAACGAAGGCCGTGTTGAAGCTCTACTCTTCCTCTACTACGTCGTCTTGCTGGTCGAGGCACTCATCGAGCGCGAGATCCGCCAGTCGATGAAGTCCCGTGGCGTCGAGTCTCTCCCGCTATACCCCGAAGAGCGCGACTGTCGAGCGCCAAGCACCCAGGCCATCTTCCACGCGTTCACGGGCGTGCAGCGCCATGGCCTCACCCGGGACGGGAAGACAGTGCGCTCCTTCCCGCCCATCCTCAACCCTATCCAACTCCAACTCCTGGACCTCCTCAATGTCCCGCGTTCGCTCTACGTCAAAGAAAACAATGACTGAATCTGTGGCGCGATATCGCGACCGAGATGTGCGGAAAGTAGG
>CAZETM010001362.1:0-2328 GCA_964514885.1 uncultured Polyangium sp.
GGTGTCGATTTCAATGGCGACGGGATCGACGACACCTGCGACAACCCGGGGTACGCGTGCATCAGTTTCGAGCCACCTTCAAACGCCATCCAGTATCAAAAGTGTAGCGACTGCGGCTTCCTGAACAAGCCCTGCTGCGCCGGCAATTTCTGTGGCAAGGGGCTCGGGCTCACGTGCAACAGCACTGGCAAGTGCGTTCAATAATTTCTGCTTTCCGCCCCGCCAAACTTCAGCTACGCTTACCCGTATGATGCGCCTGCCTCCGCTGCTTTGCACCGTATCGATCCTTCTCGCAACGCCTTGGCTTCCCGCGGTAGCTCATGCCGACCAAGATCCATCGACCCTCGAAGCGGCAGAGCAGCTTTTCAACAAGGGGGTTGATGTGCGCAACGCCGGCGATTACGAACAGGCGCTGTCGCTCTTCCAGCGGTCCTACGCCGCATATCCTTCCACATCCGCGTCGTACAACATTGCCTTCTGCGAGAAATACCTTGGACGAACTGTCGCCGCGTATGCGCATTTCGAGGATTTCATCCGCAAGGCAAAACAAGACGATGTGCTCGTTCCCAAAGCCAAAGATGAAATGGCCCAGATGCAGACCAAGGGCCCTTGGGTACGTCTGCGCGGCATCGACGAACTCCCATCTGGAGCTTCGATTTCGCTCGATGGATTGGTTTTTCATTCCACCGGTCCCACGATGAAGATTCCCGCAGAACCCGGCAAGCATATCGTCGTTCTTCAGCTACCTCACGAGCCGGAGCGGCGTCTGTCGGTGTTTGTCACGGCGGGCGAAACACGGGAAGTCAATGTTGGTGGGGATCCGCCATCGTCGAGCAAGGCTGGGTTTGTCGTTGCTGGCGTAGGCGTCGCGAGTCTCACGGCGGGTGCTATCACCGGAGGTTTGGCTTTGTGGTACCATTCTGAAGTGAAACGCAGTTGCGCAGCCGGTGAATCGCCTTGTACCCAGCCTGAGTTCAATGCGTTTGATGACACGGGCAAACGTTTGTCCCATGCCAGCACCACCACCTTCATCATTGGCGGCTCTTTTCTTGCCGCCGGAGCGACGATGCTCTTGTGGCCCAAGGCAAAATCCAAAGAGCTCGCCATTGCGCCTCTCGTGTTGCCCGGTGGCGGCGGAGCCGAGGTTTCCTGGCGATTTTGATGAGCAGGTAGGTGACCTGTTACTGGATTTGTCGGCCCAAGATCTGGCGTTCCGGCTGACCCAGCAAACGCCTGCGGCGGAATGACAGTCAAGTCGATAACGAGTCGTCAGCTCTACCATCGTTGCTCGCAATGCAATCTCTTGCATTCACTATGGACAACGCCTCGCGTAAACCAAACCGGAAAATCACAATTCGCGTGCGCTTTTGCGAAGGCCCAGCCAGTGCCGCACCTCGTCGTCGTACGCATCTGTGGGCACGATGATCTCGAGGAATTGACGATCCTCGTCATCGTCGTCTTCGTCTGGCAGATGGCGCTGAAAGTGCTCCAGATCGAGACGAATGCGCCACTTCGAGTTGAGGTCGGCAGCAAGCGTAATCGTTTTTCCGTAGACTTCCCGCACCAGCAACAGCGAAGCGCTAGGTTTTTCGCCGCTGAACACGATGCGCACAGCGCGATCGCCCACCTGAGGCGACCAGCTCGCATAAATCCCACCCAAATGCTGGACGAGCCACCGTCCGATTCGACTCTCGACAGTCCGGAGACCCTTGGATGCCTTTTCGAGTTCTTCGATCGCGTCCTTGCGCCGTTTGAGTAATTCTCGTATTTCCGAATCTTGTGCCGTGCTTTCGGTGGCCATTGACGCGATGGTACCAGATACGGTGGCTCCCGGCACGCCTCGGGAGGCAGAACCTCCGCTGCGGCGCGAGCGCTTTCGTCGGAAGCGTTGCGTGCGCCTGCAACCAAGACACCAAACTCGACAACCCCGACGAACCCACTTGCGCGCTGAAAATTCTTTAGCTACAGAACACTTAGAACAAACGCTCGGGCACGATGCTCCCTGGGAGGCAAACATGACCGCTCCGCTCGAAACCCTCGTTCCTATCTCTAGGTTGCGGGCGAAGATCTCGGCGTTGACCGATCGTCCGGGGCTGCTTTCCGAACGTGAAGTAGCCATTCTCGCTGCGGTGGCCGAGGCTGCCATGCCACCGGGCACGCTGCTCGAAGCTGCAGGCCGACCGGCTGCGGAATCCGTCAATCGATGGCTGGCGGGACTATCGGCTGAGCCCGCAGGCGTGATTCGTGCTGCGTTGTGGACGTTTGAATATGGATCCGTTCCTACGCGAGGTCGTCCATTTTCTTATTTGCCGCTCGATAAACGAATGG
>CAZETM010001363.1:0-2328 GCA_964514885.1 uncultured Polyangium sp.
GCATCCCGCGTCGGCTCGAGCCCCTGCCCCACGATAGTTGGCCCGAGCAACACCAAACTGCGCGCATGTCTGCGAACTGCCTCGATGAGCTCGTCGCGCAATGTCTCCATTTCCTTCGCCGCTTTTCGATCCGTGGGCGGATCGAAGTTGTGTCGCCGTAGCACCGATCCGAGTAACTCACGCGCATCGTGCATGTCGAGCGAGCCGACGCGAGTTTCCTGCCCATCTAACGGCGGCGGTAAAGCCTCGCGGCTGGTCGTGATGAGCCACGTTTCGTGCACGTTCGCCAATTCGTGTACGAGGTCGACGATTTCGCGCACGGCTTCCGCATTTGTCGGATCCGTCCCCGCCAATGCATTGAGCGATTCGAAGTTGTCGATAACGAGCAGCGTTTCTCGTTGCATCAATGCACTTTTCACCGGCACCATCGGATCGTTTCCGCCTGCTTCGGCCATGGCCACGGAATAACCCGGCACAAGCTGCCGGCCGATCGCATCGAGCACCGCACGCGCATCGCTCAATCGTTCGACTGAGACGAACGCGACGCGTTCCCGCTGCTGCGTCAGCAAAAGCCAACGGGCGACTTCCGCCGCGAGCGCCGTTTTCCCTTCGCCGCCAGCGCCCACGAGCGCCACACGGCGCTTGCGCCCGAGGCGCCGCTCGATACGCAACAAGTCCCGCGCGCGCCCGACGAAGCCATGCTGCGGCGCCTCGGGAAGATCGCCTCGACAGGTCGCATCCACGCGCTTGCGATCCTCGTCTGCCGTCGGCCGTCGATCAATGCCGCGGATGAAAATCTGCGAATCCTCGTCTTCTTGAAAAAGCACGGGGACCATCCAGTCCTGCAGCTCGAGGCGCCCGAACGAGCCGTAGTCCGCCCGCACGGCGTTGCTTTTCAATGCGCGCTGCGCATCGAGCATCGCGCGGCCAATGCGATGTCCTTTCGCCAGCGAGCCGTAGAATGCTTCGACAAACCTTTTTGCCGTCCCGACGAGCACCGAATAACGCATTGCCACGACCGAGGCGACACCTTGACGAAGCAATTCGGCGGCGACACTGGTATCGACCTCTTTATCGGCCATGCCGGTTTGGCACGCATCGAGCACGAAGAGCGGCACGCGGCGAGCCCGCAGGATGCCGCCGAGTTCCTTCGCGGATACACGATGTACTTGTCGCCTTTCGAGTCCATTCTGCGCGTCTTCGGCATCTTCGAAGCACAGCTTGCCGATACCCTCGGCCTTCTCGTAAATGCCGTGCCCGTCGAAGTGAACGATTTGGTATGGCTCGTTCTTGTCCTCGGCTTTCGTCAGGGCGTCATTTAATGCCTTCAACGTGCCGTCGTGCAGGACGTCGAGTTTCACACTCTCGCCCAAGTCATGAAGCACTTCCGCGAGCGGCAGGGCGCTCGAACGCGGATCCAAGAACTTCGCCCCGTTATCCTCGGGCCTCGCGCGCACGAGCAGCACACGCACGCGATCACGAGGCTCGATGGCCGCTTCGGCATTGTCACTCGGCAACGTTCTGCGCACGCGAATGGCCGCAGCGCCGTCGAACAAATACGAGTATTCGTCGTGGAGCAATTCCCAGGGCAAACCAAAGAGCAATGCGGCAGCCGTCGCTCCTTCTACGTCGGCATTGCGATACTCGACGTTCACCGTGATGCGTTTTTCCAAACGTTCGCCCGAAGCAGCCTTGGCTTCGATGAATGCACGCATGGGGCGGTCTTGCGTGGAGACGATTGCATCGAAGAGCATTTTGCCCCATTGCGGCAGTTTGGCTTCGATCTTTTTCGCACGGTCCTTGAACGGTCCCCATGGGAAATCGGAATAACTTTCGATGTACCAGCGCAGATCTTCGGCCTCGTCGGGTCCGAGCGGCGAGCGGAATTCGGTCGGAACGCCATCAATGCCTCGGCCCGCTGGAGGCGTGTGGCGCAGGCGCAACGTGCTGGCAGCGCGAGGTTTGTCGTCAACCATGACAAGCTTCGGCTGGGAAAACTCGAGCGTGAGCTCAGCAATGGGAGGAACGGGTTCAGGCGCTTGCGGCGGATGGTCGTCTGTACCTGCCAAACCGAGCGCTTTGAGGATTTCCCGCGCGGCTTCTTCGATCCACGGGCCTTCGGAGGGCACGCGAAAGCAGACGGGGGCGGCTGCGCCAAACAAGAGTTTCAGCACGCCCGGCTCCAAGCCGCGCAGAAGCACGAGCAATCGGAAATCTGGCCGCGAAGCGCTTTCTTCGAGCGCCCATTGCACTTCGCGCTGAACCCAATCCGAGCCGATCGAGGTGGGCGACAAGAGCAGGACGAATGCGGTGGATGCTCGAATGGCG
>CAZETM010001364.1:0-2326 GCA_964514885.1 uncultured Polyangium sp.
CCGAAAACTTGACCGAATTGCAACAACCTACGACAACGATGCGGAGGACTGCAATGGTGAGAAATTGGCGTAGGATTGCCATGGCGGCTTTTTTGGGCGCGATGGCCTTTGGATGCGGCGGCGCGCAGCCGACGATGCGACAGCGGCCAACCGCGGATCGTCCTGCGATGTCTCAAATCACCGCGGAACGATTACAGGCGTGCGCGAAAGAATATGGCCATCAGCTCGATGGCGGATCGTGGGCGTTCGGTCCCACGGTACAAGTCGATCAAGACGGCTATGTCATTGGCGTCCACGCGGGCGAAATACCGAATACCGCGCCGGATCTGGCTGCATGCACTCGTGAAGCGATGCGCGCAATGGCGATTCCTGGGTGGATTTTCAATTTACGACAACAGCAGCCCGTCGCCTCGGCGAACGAGCCGACGATGGCGCAACGTACGCAGTTCGGCTCGCCGGCTGTGGTGGTCGTGGTCGTAGTGGAGGTTGCGTTGGCTGAGCTGGTTCTGGAAGCCGGGGCATTTACGATCTTGTTCGGCGTGACGGTGCAACTGGTCGATAAGGTGGCGGATGATGTCGTGGAGGCGGCACGGCGATACCGACGCAAGCCCAACAAGAATCGCTGCCTCGATGCTGCTGCGGGTGGTACATATTTGTGGCGTGAATTTTGTAATTCAATCCCCGATCCCCTTGACCGTCAGGACTGTTGGTCGCGGGATATGGAGAGCGAAGAAAACAAGCGTGGATGGTGCAACTGGAGGTACAAAAGATGACCACAAACATACCTGGCAGAGATAGCTCGAAGGCTACACCATCGCCGTGGATCGCGGAGCGAGCGTTCATGAGACGAGACGTCACCGGGGGTCGCGTCGTCGTACATATAGGTTGTCCCGAACCAGATCCGTCAGGCATCGATTGGAGGTGCCCATTCGAGATCCTGGGCCTGGATAACGAAATCAATGACTTCGGATTTGGTATCGACACCGTTGGCGCTCTTCAAAACACGCTGCGCGTCGTTCGATTACTGCTTTTGAGGAGCAAGGTACCCCTGATGTGGGAGTTGACCAAGACAAACGATATCGGTTTCCCAATGGCGGCGCCCACAGGGTATGGCATTAGGTTTCAACGCCGACTGGAAAGGCACATGGAGGCGGAGGTGAAAAAGCAGGGGCGCGAGGCTCAGCGCAAGGCGCGAAAAAAGCCACAGTCCAAGTAAGTCGTGGCTGAATTCCAAGCCCATTGGCCGACGGTCGAACGCGTCAATGCGTGTCTACACGGATGGTAAAGTAGAAACATGGCCTCGGCATATTGGTCAGAGAAATCCACGATTATGAACATTGACGTCTTGCTCATCTGCGCCTTGAAAGACGAATACGACCAAGTTCTTCGCGTTCGCGACGGCCTCCTCGACCCTGGGTGGGTCCGGGCAAGTGATACGGACGGGTGGGTGGTAGCCGATGGTTGTTTTTCGACACCAACCAGCCGCCAGTTGCGCATTCGGACCACATGGGCACCGTATAAAGGTTGCGAGCACGCGCAAGCCGTTGCGAGCAAACTCATTATTCAGCATCCCGCACGCTGTCTCGCAATGAGCGGAATTTGCGCGGGCCGCCGCGGCAAGGTCGCACTCGGTGATGTGATTTTTGCCGAGCGATTATGGTCATACGATGCGGGCAAAACCACGGTAAAAGACGGAACGACGAAATTTGAAGCCGACGTGCAGCAGTTCAATCCGCCGTCGAACTGGCTTCACCGCATGCAAGGATTCACCATATCGAAAGATGCGCAGTGGCTCTCAGAGCGGCCAGCTCTGCCACTCGTCTCCTATCTTCTTTACCCTGCCAGCATCGCTAGCCCTTGCCGCAACCCTACGAACTGCAGGTTGTTCGCAAGCGCCGCAACTTGCTCGGCCGTAATTTGCGACCTGCGTTTAGCAGACGAAATCGTCGGGAAGGTCGCCCGCGTGTCGTGCGTGTGAATCGGTTGTCGAGTCTTCGTACGCTTGAGCAGCAGCCCACGCGTGATGCGCTCGAGCATGAGGTGTTCGCGGTTCCGATCTGCCGCGTGGCTGTCGCGAATCGGCTGCAAGAAGCTCTCCGGCAATGGGTTTGTCTTGATCTCTTGATCAAGCGCAACGGAATCAAGACCGTCGTAGGACGCTCCATTTGTTCGGTGGACGATGCCCATCGTCGCTTCGGTTAAAATCGTCACATCCCATTCAACGAGAACCGGTCGAGTGCCCCATGCCGCATCGACGGCTCCTCACATTTTTCTTGCCCGCCCCTCGTCACGCACGTTAGCATCCGCGCATGGCAACTCACCTTCG
>CAZETM010001365.1:0-2324 GCA_964514885.1 uncultured Polyangium sp.
GGCGGCGGCGGGCAAACCTGGGCCGGGCGAGGGAAGCATAGCGGCGACAAGTGCGGAGCGGAGCGTTGTTTCGTGACGAGGCATGGTGAAGGTGCGGGATGGTAAACCGACTTGGCTGTCGTCGTCACGTGGTTTCTATGTCTTGGGCTCTCGCTTGCAGTCGGAGTCACCCACTGACTTGGCCAGTACACCAAAGCGGTCGGACAAGAACAGTCTGTGCGACATGTCGCGTGACGACGGGCCGTGATGCCGCTAGACTGGCAGCACTGCAGGGAGGGCCCAAACATGCAAGCGGCCAAAATATCGATTGTCATTCCATCCGATCGCCGAGTTGATCTCCAACTACCGGCGGATCTTCCAGAAGGGCCAGCCGAAGTCATCGTGCTTGTTTCGCCCAAGCGTCTGCTTGGGGTGCCGGATAAACGAGCAGCGATTGGGATGGACCGCGGGTCCGTCACGATTGCCGATGACTTCGATGCACCGTTGCCCGAGGACCTTCAACGAGTAATCTGGGCACGCGAATAGCAACGATCTCGACTCGCCTCTCACCGGATCTCCTGGCGCATTCATTGGGCAGCGATACTCGATTCATCCACCCAAGCCAAGATTCATTTCGTCACCAGCCCGAGCGCATGCGCAGCGATTCCCACAAGCGCAAGCTATGGCAAACCCTGCTGTAATGAGCGCTGCGGGAAGGATGAAACACGCTCCGGCCGCGACGAGCCCCAGGTTACCAGCGCGCCGGTAACCCAGGTGAATGGCCATTTCGGTGGAATTGGGCCCTGGAATCAGATTCGTCGCGGCAAACAGATCGAGGAACTCGTCGCGCGTTACCCATTTCCTACGCGTGACGACCTCGGCTTCCATCAATGCCACGTGCGCCGCCGGACCTCCGAATGCCGTGAATCCGAGGCGCAAAAACAGCAACGCTACCTCCCGCAACCGGCCCCAATCGGTCGCGGTAGGCAGCGTCGTAGGGGGAGGATTCCCACCTGTCAGAGGGCATCTCCCGTGGTCATCATGGCGTCGACTTCCCGTTCGGCCATGAGCCAATCATCGACCGGGTTCGTCCTGCCGAATCCAGCTTTTTGTGCGCGATAATAAGCCGCAAGCGCGATGAGCCGCTGGCGTTCTTCGCTGGAGATTGCACGGCGTGGTGCAACAGCAGCAGCGGCAGTGACGCTAGGCCCGTGCGATGGTGCCTCGATGGGTGCAACGACAATGGTTTCCTCGGCCACGGCCAGCGCGACCGCGTTCGTGTCGCGCGTTTCGTTTACGTGGGCCTTCGCGTCCGTTTTGCTGGGCGCGGGCTTCTTCTTGTCGAGCTTGTCGGCTTTTTTGCCTTTCGTTTTCATCGCAAACCTTTCGTGTTGTTGAACCAGGTCGGCGGGTTCTAACGCGTCTTGCGCGTCGCGGCAAGTTTATGGTGAGGGTTCGACCGACTCGCGCTGGCATGGGCATGCCAATGCGGTGTTACGCATCGCACGGCCCCCGGATGGCAAAACGCACTGGGACCCTTCCACCGGTCGCGAACTGCGCGTCATCGAAGCGCCAAGCAAGCCATTCTTCGCCTTCGGCCTCTGTCGCCTCGACGAGGATCTCCTGACCGATCCCGCCGACCAGCCTCCTCAGACCTGGCGTCTATCCAACATGGGCAAGTTCCGTACCGAGTAGGCGATCTTTTTCCAAAAATCGACAACTCAACCGGTTGTAGCGTCGTTCTTGGCTCCGAGGTCACCGTAACGGAAGGTTGTACCGGTGCCGTTGGCGGAAAGAACACCGCATCGGACGGTTGAAGCGGCGATGTGAGTGGCGGGAACGGGGGAGCAACGGGGCGAGTTGGCGATCGCGAACTGCGGAATGGGTAGGGCGGGTGGTCGAGGTGGCGATCGCGAGCTGCGGAAGGGCAGGGTAAGCGGGCGAGATGGCGAAAACGCCTCAACAGTCTCAGCTCGCAGTGTCGAACACTTCAGCGATCGACGTGGCCACGATGGCTTTCTCGTGCCAGCGCCTCAGTCGCTCTGGGTCCTTCTGAGCCAGGATGCGCTTGCGTGCTGCGTTTGGCACAGCGATGCCCCGAACTCGCAGCGCGGTCAACACAGCTTGCGCCGCCTCTTCGGTGCGTCCTTCGGTGCGTCCTTCGGTGCGTCCCTCGTCGCGTCCCTCGTCGCGTCCTATTTCCCGTGCTTTCTCCCAGGTGTCTAGCATGGTCACGACAAACTCCTGCTCTTCGGGTGTTCGGCTCGGCTTCTTTCCGAGCACGTGTTGGAGGTGTAGCAGAATCTGCAACGCCACGGAACACTCATGTGCATCCGCAGGCAAAG
>CAZETM010001366.1:0-2321 GCA_964514885.1 uncultured Polyangium sp.
GCGCAGATCTTGGGGTTGGACGAAGAACCGCCGCCGATCTTGGGCGCAGCGGGCGCGGCTGGTGCAAGCAGTGGTACCGGAGGCGCAGCGGGCCAAGCAGGCACCGGCGGCACCAGTGGTTCTGGAGGTACGGGCGGTTTGGGTGGATGCATCGACGTTACCCAATGCCCTGGCACGGACGACGCGTGCGGGCAGCGCACGTGTACCGACGGAGTGTGCGGCAACGACTTTACGGCGATGGATATCGCGATCCCGACGCAAACCACAGGTGATTGCAAGGTGACTGTCTGCGATGGCAATGGCGGCACGAAGGAGAACAACGACGACGAAGACGCGCTGGACGACAGCAATGCGTGCACGATGAATGTGTGTACGGGTGGCGTCTCCTCGAATCCCTACCTGACCGCGGGCGTGGCCTGCGGTGCGCAAATGGAGCTGTCTTGCGACGGTATGGGCAACTGCATCGGCTGCGTCGATGCCTTGAAATGTCCGGGCAACGATACATTGTGCCAAACCCGAACGTGTGTCGGTGGGGTGTGCGGATTCGAGTACGCAATGATGGGGATGGCGGTTGGAGATCCCAACGCAGGCGATTGCCGGCACGACGTATGCGATGGCAATGGCGGCACGATGTCCGCCGCCGACGATACCGATACACCAAGCGACACAACCCTGTGTACGGTCGAAACGTGCAGCAACGGAGCGCCCACGTTCACACCTGTCGCATTGGGCACGGTTTGCAACGATAACAATGGCACGATGTGTAATGATGCAGGCGCGTGCAAGCTGGACCATGGCGACGTTTGCGCAGCTGAGGCCGAATGCGCGAGCAGTTTCTGCGTGGACGGCGTTTGCTGCACCGATGCATGCACAGGGACGTGCCAGTCATGCAAACTTACATTTACAGGATTTTGCTTTAGCGTGCCGTTGGGCCAGGATGATGCACCGACGTGTTCCGGGACCACGCTGGCCTGCAACGGCGCCGGCGCATGCAAGAAGGACGTGGGGCAGAACTGCGGCCAGAATTCGGATTGTGCCTCGAACGCATGCACGGGAGGTATTTGTACCTGGCCGAGCTGCGCTGGTTTGTCCGCAACGTGCGGTCCATCGAACAACGAGAACTGCTGCGTCTCGAACGTGGTGACAGGCGGAACCTACAACCGCAGCAATGACCCGATGTACCCCGCGACGGTAAGCGATTTCCGCCTCGATCGGTTCGAGATCACGGTGGGGCGGTTTCGCAAGTTTGTCGCGGCGTACCCAGGCAACAAACCTTTTTTCGGAGCGGGTGCGCATCCGCTGATCGCGGGGAGCGGTTGGGACCCCCTGTGGACTTCGAATTTGCCCGTAGATCAAGCGGCGCTGAAGACAATGGTGAAGTGTGACGCCAACCGTCAAACGTGGACGGATACGGCTGGATCGAACGAGAATCTGCCGATGAACTGCCTCGATTGGTACACGTCGTTCGCATTTTGCGCGTGGGATGGCGGTCGGTTGCCGACTGAAGCGGAATGGAATTACGCGGCGGCGGGTGGAAATGCCCAGCGGCAATACCCGTGGTCGAATCCTGCGAGTTCGACGACGATCGATGCAACATACGCGGTGTACGATTGCAAGGGAGATGGTTCCGGGGCAGGGAACTGCGCTTTTACCGACATTCTGAAGGTGGGCTCCAAGTCTCCGAAAGGCGACGGGAAGTGGGGTCAAGCTGATCTGGGTGGGAGCATACGGGAGTGGAACTTGGACAGCTACGACCCATCTTACGTAAATCCATGCAACAATTGCGCTAACACCACATTCAGCGTTCCTGTCCGTATGATGCGAGGCGGCGATTGGATGGGCAGCGCGTCCAACCTGCTTTCTTCGTACCGCGGCAGTGGTAACCCCCCCTACGGCCCCGTCCCTGTCTTCGGAGCCCGGTGCGCGAAGACTCCGTAAATTGGCTGCGATGCGTAGCGCGTAAACGATCACTCGCCCCATGAAGGTTTTGGCTTCGGCCCCAAGGGTGTTTTCAGTTTCGACGGCGACTTTGCCGCGATTCCTGAATTCGCACTCTTGACGGGCGCCGAAGTTGGCGGCGATGGGGGCGCAGGCTCGGGCTTTGCCTCGGCCGTTGGTTCAACCGGCGGCGCAGCGGCCGATGGCTCCACCGCGGGTTTTGCCGCGGGTTTGGTCTCGGGTGTTGCCGTGGGCCGAGGGGTGTTTGCCACTGGGGCGCTCGTTGCTTGCACGGCAACGTCCGGCGCCGAAAACTTCATGGCCAGGAAAAAACCACCACCGCAAAGCACTACGATTCCCACCACCACGCCAATCAGCACGCC
>CAZETM010001367.1:0-2318 GCA_964514885.1 uncultured Polyangium sp.
CGTAAGCGGCACGGTGTCAAGAGACTTGGTTTGCAAGAGGCCGTTCAGCGCTGATACGTCAAGCAGGGAGCGGGCGAGTCAGAAGGTTGTTTACGGATTCTTCGGCGTCTTCTTCGCGACGGGTCGATCCGGAATGATCGAATGGATCTCGGCTTCGCTCATTCCGTCGATTTTGATCTGTGCAATGAGCCAGTTTGTCATGAGCGGTGCCCCACGCAAAGTCGTTTCTTGCGTCCGATTTTTGGGCTACGCTGGCGGCAGGAGGCCACCGTGCGCGTCGCTCTTTTGAGTACATTCTCGCTTGCGTTGTTGTCATTTTTCGCGGGCTGCAACGACAAACGCACGCCGACCGGCGGTTCCGGGGCGACGCCCACCACGACCGACGTCGAATGCGAGCAGACTCGCGTGGAGCTCGGGGGAAACCCCGAGAGGCTGCGCACTCAGCGGCGGACCTTTCGCGAGCGAGTGACGGCGCGTTTCGGCGCACCCGCTTTCGACGCGTTGCGCACCGACTACGGAGGCCGGTGCGACGATGACGCCGACTTCCGTTGTACCCTCGAGGAAATCGGCCCGTTCGCGCACGTCCAATGCCTCAGCCCCGTGCGTCACGTCCCCGAGCAACTTTATGCCGACGGGCCCAAGCTCCGGCGTGTCGAAGGGCTCGATGCATTCGAGCTTGGGCTGCGCAGCGCTCAACCGGCCCCGACCGAACTCGACCCGATCCTCACCTACTTTCAGCGGGTCACACGCGCGGTCGTTCTTCGCGACAAACGGCAAGTCGTGACGACCGTGCCTGCCGCCGACGCCGAGTCGATGACGCCTTCGACGTCCGCGCTCATTCCCCCGACCCTGATCGACGGAAACGCGAGGTTCGTCGCGTACGAAGATCAGGGCTACCAAGCTCCGCGCACGCTCATCGAAGTTCGTGTCGACCTTGTGCACCGCACCTCGAACATCCACCGCATTTCACTGAAACCCAGGCCGTACCCGACGGCCGTTGCTGCGCCGCCGCAACGCGCGACCTTGGGGAGCGCACGTTACAACGGCACCGAGGGGGCGGTGTGCGCGTGGGGCGAGTACCGCGGCGATCGAAGCGGTTTGCCCCCGCCCGCCGCGTGCGGGAATGGCATGCGCTGCTGCTCGGGCGGGGCCGCCGGGTCGGACGGCAATTGCGTGCGTACGGGCGGAGCCGACTGCCCACGCTTGCCATGATTCGCGGCGGAATCGCTCGGATCTGCCACTTTTCCATCATCATGCCGTGCGCGGCACCCATTTCACCGTGGTCAGCGGCGAACACGAGCAGCGTGCTTTCGCGCAAACCCGATTGATCAAGCGCCTCGAGCACTTGAAGAATGTGCCGATCGACCATCGAAATCATGTAAACGTAATACTGCAAAAACGCGAGGGCCGCGGCGCTCGTGTTTTCTTGGACGGCGAACGGCGCGCCTGCATCTTACACGGCGTCAATCCGACCAACGCGGCGCCGCAAACGGTATCCTGATGAATAGCGTCTCATGCCGTCACGAGCTTTTTTATACGATCGGCTTCGCGTATTCCGGACAGATACGCACCGTGCACCGTCGCGCTTGCTTCGCGGTAGGTTGCTTCGCCAGCAAAAAAAATGCGATCACCAATCGGCGTGGCGAGCGTATCCATATCGCCGCCTGTGCCACCTGGACGCAAGCTCGAATAGGATCCCCGCGCGAAAGGATCCGCTCCCCAACGGGTGATCTTTCGTTCGACAGGATCGGGTATATTGGCACCATACATGAGCCGCAACGTCTTCATGGCCTCCGCCACAATGGCGTCGTCGCTCATCAATTCAAGTTCCTCTGCATAAGCACCTGCATTAAACAGCAACAGAATGGGTTGTCCCGCGTATTTCTGGAAATTGTACATCTCGCAAAAATGTCCTTTTTCTTGCGAAATGTAATTGATCACTTCGCGATCTTCCCAAAAGGAGGAAGGAAAGCGCAAGTAGATCTTGTTGAGCACGCCGGAGCCAAAACGCCCCATTGCTTCGATTTTCGACGTCGACAAAGGTGGCTCGAAAATAACCGTGCCGCTTTTCAATACGCCAATCGGCAGGGTGACGACCACACGATCCGCCTCGAAAACGCCATTGGCTGTCGTCACGGTTACGCCATCCGTGGCCCAGGCGATTGACTTGACGACTTGACCAAGCTCGATCCTCAGCCCTTCGGCGAGTCCTTTGACGATTGTATCATAACCATTCACGAGAATGACGTCGTCCTTGGCGCCGGCCGCGGTTGTACCCGCCAAATCCTCGACATGCTCGTCCAACGCCAAGGCCCCCG
>CAZETM010001368.1:0-2317 GCA_964514885.1 uncultured Polyangium sp.
TTTACCGGCCTCGGTGGCCCGATTATCGAGAGCCGTGACGGCGGCGGAGGCCAATGCATCGAACTGAGCGCATAGGGAACTGTCTCCAAGGTTGAGCGGGGATGGTATGCACGGATGCGTCGGGGCGTCAAATTTTTGTTCGGTCTTCGGTGTGGCGCGTTTTTCGAGCACGTCCTCCAGCCGCGGAAATTGCAGCCGGCATTGCCGCTTCGATTTGACGGAATGCTTCCGCCGACAAACGTTCGTCTTGCTCATCGCCCACGTCGCGGGTATGGTGCAACGGATGTCGACGTCTTCGCCGCCCCAATCGCGATCCTCCTCGTATATTGGGGCGTTTGGCTGGTTTTTCCGCAACGCCATCAGTCTGCTCTTCACCGCTGCCGCCGTCGCCGGCGTTTACAACGTCTATGGCGTGGCCGTCGAGGTCGAGACGTTGGCCAAGACAACCGCTTGTCAGGGCAAACCATTGCCGTGCAACGCACAGTTCAACGGGTGGGAACGAACGCCATGGGCACACTCGTTCCAATTGCAAACGTCAACCGGCTTGCGACCTATCTGGTGCCAACGCCAATACATTCTCGTGGGCGATTGGGCGTGCCGCTTCAAAGACCAAATCGCGGAGCCCATCCCGAGCGGTTATCCATCGGCATTCGTGAAGGTCAAGCCTGTCCCCGCGCCAGCCAAGCCGGCGCGTACTGTGCCTGCCTCGAGCGCGAGCAGTGCAACGAAGCCCGCGGCCACGCCATGAAACGGTAAACGATGCCTCCTTGAGCATTTTTTGCGTCAAGCGATGTGGTCCAGACTCCTCGTCGCACGCGGTGGCGCTGACGCCGACCCGTCTTGTGCTCGGGACCGAGGGCCTACCGAGCGGAATTTTTTGCCGGGTTGCCAAAATTTCCTGTTACCGTCTCGTTCGCCAACGTTGGTTGTGTCATGCCCCCGCCCAAGCCCCCGAATCCACCCATTCCGCCCGAGTTTTTGGCCGAATTGATTGCCCTTCGGCCCTATATCGAGCACATTTTGTGCGATGGTTCGCATGATCCGCACGTACGCGCCGCTGTGAAGGACAGCGTGCAGACGGTGCTGCGCAAAGCCGTCCAGCACTTGCCCACCTTCGAGCCGCACGAAGACGGTCTTCGCCCGTGGGTCGCTCGAATTGCGCATAACGAAAAAATCGACGCGTTCCGCCGAGAACAACGTCACGAGGAGACCTTCGGTCACCGCCACATTGCAGCGGACTTCGCGCCCAGTGCTGGCCCGTCTCCGGAGCGCGACGCGCAAGTACGGGCGTTGCTCGACAAGGTGATGGTCGCCATTGAAGAACTGGCGCCCGACATGAAGGGCGTGTTGACGCTTGCAGCGTTTTCCGAAGATCCGCACGAAGAAATCGCCGCGCAGCTTGGCATTACCAAAGGCGCAGCAAAAATGCGCCTTTCGCGGGCACGCAAAATGCTTCGCAAACGTGCGGGAACCATTCGCGATCATGTTGGCGTGTGGCTTCTGGTCGTTCTGCGCAAACTCGCCGAGTCACGTGGACCCTTGTTCGCACGATTTCGCACGTTCTTGTGGCAAGCAGCGCACCTCTTGCCGCCGCTGCTCATTGGTTTCTTTGCGTTGCCACAGCACGAGCCCCCTTGCGTGATTGAACCCGCCGTCGTCGCACCCACGCGAAGCGAACCTTCGCCGCACGTTCCCAACGAACAACGTCCCGTCGTCGAACGCGCGGCGCGGGTCATCCCGCCCGATCAACCGCGATCCGCGCATGTGCACGCATCGGACAAACCTCGACGACCCAAGCCTTCACGCCTTGATTTCAACGTCGTTCTTCCGCCCACGAACACCACCGTCAACGGTCGCGAATAGCACACTGCTCCCGACGAAAGGCGCTTCCGGCGTGCAATTCATCGAGGTATGGTGTGCATCATGCGAGTGCGATTCCTGTTTGGCGCAGCGTTGTTTGCTCTTGCTGCGCCTGCGCGCGCGGATACGCCGCGTGTGCACGACGAACGACTCCTCACGCCTCCGCAAGCGATGATCGACGCGGCGAAAGAGGCCGAATACTTTGGACTTGTAGCGATTGGTGACCGTGAGCGCGCTGCGGGCCATATTCCCGAAGCGGCGATCGCATATGCGCGAGCGCTGCACATCCACAAGGATCCCGTGGTGGGTGGACGCTTGGGGGTCCTCTTGGTGCAAGCCGAAAAGTACGGCCAAGCGGCGGATCTTCTTTCGATCGCGTTGAAGCACGCACGCACGACGACGGCGGAACGCGAGAGCTACTTTCGTGCGTACGAACTGGCGCGAAAGCATGGCGCGT
>CAZETM010001369.1:0-2316 GCA_964514885.1 uncultured Polyangium sp.
CCCGTAACAAGGACGAGCTCGACATGCCTCGACGCGCCGTTGAAGAGCTTGGCGAACTGCTCGTGCGGCACGTACGCGACGTGGCCATTCAAAGCTGCGACCTGCAACGATTTCCGCATTCGCAAACCCCGATGGCCAAACGATGGCGTCGCGCGGCCATTCCATTTGACGGCCAAATACCGCCGCAGGTGCTCATTCCCGATTGCGTGGACGAAACACTCGTGGTTTTTCTGCGCGCGATCGACCAGGGACTGCTGCGCTTGTCGTTCACCACCGAAAGCGGCGAGATTGTGGACTTGGTGCAACATGGGCGTGGAGAACTGGCCAATCGATACATTGAAAGCGGCGGTTGGCGTGCGAAATACTCGAAGGAACGGTTCGAGGATCTTTCACCGTAATGATGTCCTGCCGCACCGCCGTACATCAATTCGGATGAAGACGTCTATGCCCGTCGCACGTCGGATCGCAAAACGATGTCGAATCACGATCCGGGGCCACGCCTCGCGGTCCTTCAGATCGACAATGCCGCAATCACACACGGCACTGATTTCATTTATGTCCGCAACGTCGTAACCAATGCGCATCCATTCGCTATGCGGCGCCGGCGGATTGCAAAGGTATTTGCAGAAGCGCCTCGAACCACTGCTGTGTCATCGACCACCTCGGGCAACCGTCATCAGGTCGACCACGCACCGACCCCAAAGACTCAACCTACACTTGACAACATGCGCATTTTATGTCTGGCGCCGAGGATCAATTCTGCATCGCACTGTTCCAGACTCGAGGCGCAGAGAAAAATCTCTCCGGCACAGGTACGCAACTCGCGGATGCCTGAGAAAAAACTCACGCGTGAAGCTCGTGAACACTCGCGACGCAGAGAAAAAACTCACCACCACCGCTCGCGAAGACACGCCACGCTGAGAAAAAACTCAGCTCGATGGCTGACACGCAGGTGTCTCTCGGAAGGAAAACTCAGCACCACGGCTCAAAGAGCACCGTGGTGAATGCTGGCGGTCAGTGGATCACGCCGCCCTCGCCAAGTTGATCTTCTCGCACTGACCGGCCGAGTAAAACCGACGTAACGCCAGCAAAAGCTGCTCGAATCGACCCTGGCGCGCGAAACGCTCGTCCAGCATGCCCGCGAAACGCGCCGCCAAATCGTTGGCCAAACGGTATCGATCTCCTCGCTCCGTGCCCGGTGGATCCAAGTACGAAACAGCCTCGAAAAGCCGCGCTCGCATGCGCGCTGCACGCCGAGGCTCGAATGGACGATCGCCATGCAGGTCGTGCACGAACACCACGTATTTGTCGACTTCCGCCTGCAATTCCAGCTCGAGCTGCGTGAGCGGTAACTCGCGCCGCGCTCGCTCGACCAGAAACAAAAAGTGACTCACTCCTTCGATGACCTGACAAACCTCGTCGAAACTCAGCGAAGATCGCCCATCAAGCGCCGACGAAGGCAGATGAAGCGCGACCTCGAAACCTCCTTCGTCTTCACGCACCAAAAGCACTTCGCGCTCGATGTCCCCGTCAAGTGGCCGAATGAAATCTTCGACTGCCGGCGCATCCTCGATGCCGTACGTGCGGCAAAGAGCGGCCTGAATTCGTGCGGGCAGCGAAATCAGCGTCAATTCAGACCTTCCGCACCACGCGTGGGAATCAGCCCCCGAGCGCCAAGCTCTTCAGCTATTCGCGCCGACCCCGTGCGTAACCATCGTTCGTAAAGACGAACCACACCCCGTTCGTCCCGCGCATTTTTGGCCAGCGCCCCCTCGGCTACCTCGGTGAGTACCTCGACAAACTCGCCGAACTTCACCGCCAACTCTTGCAGCACGTCGAAACGCTCAGGTTGTCCCGGCACATGAAGCATCGCCGCAGCATTCGAGTAGGCCGACGAGCCGACGTGCATGACGTACCGACGATCGATGCCCCGCAGCTCGATGTGTCCGCCGAAAAACCCAACCGCATACAAGACGCCATCGCCAAGCGCGCGAAGACGACGAAATCGCTCGGCGAAAGGAGCTTCGAGCGCGTCGCGAAGCTGGAACGTGAGCGGCGCCGAGAAAGCCGATTCGGCCGCTTCGTTGGGACGAGCAAAGTCGCAGAGAATGCCGACCACGTATTGAGACGCGGCGGATGAGACATGGACGTTGCGCGAGCGCACTGCGTCGTCGACGACACAACCGAAGTACTCTGCGACACTTGGAGAGAGTGCAATGTTTGGTGATTTACTCACGGGGCACCTCGTTTCTGGGAACGGGCGCCAAAACAGGGGGAAAACCTGACCCACGTTGGCGGAAGGCCTGGCGGTGACCT
>CAZETM010001370.1:0-2313 GCA_964514885.1 uncultured Polyangium sp.
GGCGGTTGACCTGCCCCGCGTCGGCGCTGCCAAACGCAAAGGTGCCAGCCACCTTGGAAGGAAGAGACCATGGCCTCGGGACCGAAGTTCGAGCTATCCGATATCCGGTATATCAAGCGCATCGTCGTCGGCAGCGACAACCCCAACGCAATGCGGTCCGAGCCGGAGATCGAGGCGGCCATGCAATTGCTCAACCGCTGCCTGTCGGAGACGCCCAGGGGTACGATCCTGTCCATGGAGAAAAGCTTCACGCTGCTCTCGATGGGTGAGCATCGGGCCGTTCTGCAATGGACCATTTATCATGTGGGATTCGCCCGCAAGCCCGACTGGCTTACCGACACGCAGCCCGCGGGTCGTGGAGGGCATGGGCATGGCCAGGCGTGAGGACGACTTTCTATCGCTCTCTTGCCTGATCGAGGCCTTGCATCAATCGGTGCACGAAGCGCAGGCTGGTATCGATCAAGAGTTTCGCGCGGTGCTCCATCGCCTAATTACCGTCGACGAACGCGGCGAGCCGCAGCTCATGACGTGGACATGCACGCTCCCGGGCCTGGATGTTGAACGATCGCTCGAGCTGCCGCTCGCTTCGCTGATGCTTTGCCGAAAGCCGGTGATCAACTGCGTGGACGTGTCGTTCGAGGCCGAAGTGGAGCACCGCCCGCTGGCAGCGTCCGTCGCATTGGCGCTTCCCGAAAAGAGTCCGACCCTCTCAGGTCGGGCGTGGTCGTGGTTGCGCGGACTGTTCAGCAGGCGTCCTGCTATCAGGGATGGCGCGACCGAGGTGTGGTTCCGATTCCGTACACCGTCCTGGTGGTCTCGGATTCGAGGAAAGCGCGTGAGCAAGGTCCGCATCCTCCTCCAATGCGATCAGGGCAATTTATCGTCCGAGGTCACAATTGGCGATGCGCATTAAGCGCCAAAGGTCACTCGAGGAATTCATGGCGCTCGTTGCGTCATGGCCTATCGGAAAGGGAAACAACCGTGGAAACCGAATCGATTCGCAACCAGATGGTCCTATTTGCAAAGACGTGCGTAGGATTGGGTGCAAACCCGGCAAATCCCGACGCGAAAAGCCGCTATGTCGAGCTCATTGCGCCGGGAGAAACGGCTGGCAAACAGGAGGAAATGGTCAAGATGTCCGGCTGTGCTCTGGTCGTGGCAGGCATCTGGCGTGGAATCGGCGTCAATGCGCCATCACTCCAACGTCCGTACATAATCGGGACAGCCGTAATGAGGTTGATCGCCATCGGGCGGGCTGTGAATTCATGGATTCCATTCCAAGAAGGAGAGATTCCAGCGCTCGGCGATATGGTACTCGTCGGTGACAATGGCCCCGGTGGCGTTGAACACGTGTATACCGTGGTCGGCATCGAACAGAGCAATGGCAAGTTGACGATTCATAGCGTCGATGGTGGACAACGCGATGCCGAAAGGAATGAGACGGTGCTCCTGAAGCAGCGCGTCTGGAATGGTCGGCAGGATTGTGTCGTGAATGCGTCCGATCCCGGCGGGCAAAGCACAAGCGGGCGTATCATTCAAGGATGGGTTGACGTCGGCAAGTTATCTTTCGACGAAACAAGAGGCTCAAAATGAACAGCGAATTCTGTACGAATATCATTGACATTTCGCATATTCAAACTCGATGCGACCTGAAGGCCGCAAAGGAGGGTGGCATCAGTGCCGTGCTCCACAAGGCTTCGGAGGGCAAGGACTGGTCGGACACGTTATTCTCGGCGCGCGTGACCGAGGCGCGTAAACTGGAGCTGAACGTCGGCGCGTACCATTTCGGTACCAACAGCGCGCCCGGCAACAAACAAGCCGACTGGTTTTTGAGCGCGGTCGACGCGGTGGGCCGCAAAGGACTCTTGCTGGCGCTCGATTGGGAAACGAATGAGCGACACATCAATATGACGATGACGCTGGAAAACGCGATCAAGTTCGTTTCGCGCATCCGTGAAATGACTGGCGTTTTCCCGCTGCTCTATTCTGGGCAAGACTTCTTGCTTGGCCGTGTCGGCGATCAGGTCGATCCGGTGCTCACGAGCTGTCCCCTGTGGATCGCGAGCTATAACAACTCGTCGCCCCGCATTCCCTCGGGTTGGAGCGATTGGAGCTTGTGGCAATACACCAATGGAACGGATGGGCCTGAACCACGTGCCACGCGTGGATTTTCCAGCGGGATCGATCGGAGCGCGTTCCGCGGCACCGAGGAAGGGCTTGCAACATGGTGGGCGACGAGGATCGTGACGTCGTAATACGACCAGGTCACCGACGACGGAGCTGGGTTCAAGGCTCGTTGGGTGGTGAAAGGCT
>CAZETM010001371.1:0-2313 GCA_964514885.1 uncultured Polyangium sp.
CCGCCGACGTCGTAAAACATCCGCAACGTCCCATCGTCGAGACGCACGACGCCCGGATTTGCCGGCACCAAACCCGCTTCCCACCCGGTCATTTCTGGCGCGAGCACAGCCGTTGTTTCACGTGTGAACGACTCGCCATCGGCACTTCGCGCCAAACCGATGCCACCTGCCGCCGTATAGTAAAGAAAAACCTCGTCCCCTACGCGCACCGCCGAAGGAGCTCCGATGCTCGTGCCCTCCCACGGCTGCGCAGGCGTCAACACCGTGACGGGCGATCGATCGAACGAGCGACCATCTGCGGCGCGATATCGAACGATGGCTCGTGGCGGCGCCAAGGGATCCGGATCGTTCATGCCTTCGAGAGGCGTGATGGCGAAGTAGCCAAAGACTTCGGGCGTCGAAGGATCGTCATCGACATCGAGGATCGCTGGGTCGCGAGGAAACGTTTCGTCGTCGACGATCACGTTCGGGGCAGAGCGCAGGTTGCCGACTTCATCGGCGCGTAGTGCTCGGAAGGGGCCAGCGCCTGCGTTGGGAAGGTTTTCGCCTCCTGTTTCGGCATCCGCGAGCGTTGCGCATGCGGCGACGAAAAGAGCGAGCGAACCGAGTGCAAAACGAGCGGCCAGAGTGCTCATGATCGTCCTTCAGAAAGAAGCGGCGAGGGTTGCTCCGCCAGCGATCATCAGACCGTCGGCGCGATAATCCCCGATGAAGTCCGCAGCGTTCGCTTTGCGCATCACGCGTTCAGGAAGCACGGAGAGCGCGGCGTGCGCATCGAGGCGCAAATGTCCTTGCAACACCGAAAACGGTGCGTTGAGCACGACGCCCGTACCGAACGAGACGGTGTGTCGATCCGTATCGACGAAGTTGGTGCGGCCCGTTTGTTCAGGCACGGGAGTCGCCTCGTAGACGTACCCAAGACGCAGCGGCAACTCGACAGCGGGCACTGGTTTGTCACGACCAGGCACCTTACGGTCCGAGCCAAACCCGAGCAGGTACTCGATCCCTAAACGCGGCACGAAACGATCCTCGAACGCTGGCGGAACGACCACGACGGGCTTGGGATCCTCGGGCAGCTCGATGTTCACTCCAGGCGGCAAGTCGGCTTCGAGATGCGCGCTGGTTTGTGCCGTCGGGCTTTCGTACGCGGACCAATTGACCCAGCCGAGATCGAAGTTGACGTGTAGTCGTCGCACCGCTTGGAAGGAAAAACCCGCCACGACTTGGTGCGGCTGAAAGGCATCGATGGTCTTGGTGGCCAACGAATAGTTGAGCGGCACGTCGACGCCGGCGAAATCTACGACGCCCACCAGGTTGGCTTCGAGTTGTAGATCCAGCTTGTGCTCGCCGCGATACGCGAGACCTACGTAGCCGAGCTGTCCGACTTTGAAACGCGCTCCGAGGATCGGATAACGCACGGAGGTCAGATCCGCGTCGACTTCGTGTGAGAGTTGCGAGTCTTGTGGACGCAGTACGTTCGCTTCTCCGCGAATGCCGAAGCGCCCGCGAGTTGCGGCGAGAAACGCGATGCCTCCACCGATCTCGAGCCACGGCAGCGGCTTGATCGCGACTTGCGCCGTGAGAAATATGATCGTCGGACGATCGTTGTACAGCTCCCACCGCGGCGTTTCTTGACGAAGCGCTCGTATGCGCGACAAACCATCGTCGGGCAAATACGTCGCGATACCGAAGGCGAACGGGAGTTTTCCCAGGTGTCCAGGTGCAACGATGCCCGCGGTCAAACCATGCACATCGACGACATCGTTGTCCTGACCGTTGATACGCAAACGATTGTCCGCGTACAGGTAGCCTACGGAAAGCTCGAGGCCTGGAGCGCTGACGAGCGCGGCTGGGTTGTAGAAACACGCTGAAGGATCGGGAGCGTCTGCGGCGACAGCACCGGCAAGCGCAGAGGATCGCGAGCCGAATCCATACGTGCCCGGAGCACTCGCGAACGCTGGTTCAGTCGTCACGAAAGCAAGCGTCAACCCTACGGCGGAAGCGAATAGGCGCGCCATCAGAATCCCACCCCCAACGTAGCTGCACCGGCGTAGACAAACCCACTGGAACGAACCTCGGGCGCACCAGGATTGTCCGGTGAAACCCCTACACTTTTCGAATGCGTTTGCGGGTGAAGCACGTGCATCTGGCCGGCGACATCGAAGCGTAGTCGAGGCATCGGAGGCTTGAGTTCGACGCCGTATCCGAGGCCAAAGACGCTGCGGGTGTTGTCGTAAAGGTTCGCAACTTTCGTCTGCGTAGGAGCTGGCGAGATCTCCAGGAAGTAGCCCGCACGAAGCTCGAGCGTCACCG
>CAZETM010001372.1:0-2311 GCA_964514885.1 uncultured Polyangium sp.
CCAGCGAGCGAGTGCGACAAGCAAGGAGCCCTCACCGGCCACGCCTGCACCGCAAACGGAGTCGCCGGCAGTGCCGAGAATCGAGGCATGTAGCGAGTTCGACTCCATTGCAGGCCTCGACGTCGAGGCATGTAACGGAGTCGGAAAGGGTCGCATCATTCCCCCCAGGTCGGTCGCGTCGGCCTGCATCTTTTCCAGCGCGGTATCTGCACGTTACACGTATCAAAACAAAGAGATGCTTGGACGTGTGCGAAACATGATACAAAGTTGGGGCACAAAGCTGCTTTTTGAGATATCGCGCCCAGACCAAGCGCGCGACTGGATCGCCTTGGCGAGTGAAGCCGTCGCTTCAAACGCGCTCGATGCGACGCTCAGGGGCCATTCGCAAGCCCTCACTACGGCGGCATGGAGCCCAGACGACGAGCGCGTCGTGACCGCCTCCGCAGACTTCACCGCGCGGCTATGGAACGCTTCGGGCGCAGGCAATCCGATCGTGCTGTCGGGTCATCTTGGGCGGCTTACGGCGGCCGCCTTTTCTCCAAACGGAAAGCGAGTGCTCACGGCTTCGGAGGACGGCACCGCGCGCCTTTGGAACGCTGACGGATCCGGCACTTCCACCACGATTGCCGTCCCAGGAGACCGAATCCTCTTCGCCGCGTGGAGCCCTGATGGAACGCGCGTCGTTACCGGCTCGGCGGATGCTGTTACGCGTGTATGGAGCACCGACGGAGCCGCAATGGCCGAACTCAAAGGCCACGTAGGTTCGCTCACGACCGTAGAGTTCATATCGAACGATCGCGTCTTGACGGCGTCGGAGGACGGGACGGCTCGTGTATGGCGCGTGAAAGGCGACGAAAAGCCCGTCGTCTTCAAAGAGCACAAGGGTGCGGTGGTTTTCGCTGCAGCGAGCCCAGACGGCTCGCGGATCGTCACGGCTTCGAGCGACCATACGGCGCGCATCTGGAATGCATCGGGCAAGGGAAAATCGATTGTTTTCGAGGACCACGACGAAGCGGTTCTGCACGTCGCCTGGAGTCGCGACGGCAAACGTATTGCCACCGCTTCGGCGGATCGGACGGCGCGTCTATGGAACGCCGATGGCGATGCAAATCCAGTGGTTTTCTCGGGCCATACACTCGGCGTTACGTTCGTTTCATTCCGACCCGACGGAAGGTATCTCGTGACGGCTTCCCGCGATCGCACAGCACGCATTTGGCCCGTCGAAGGCGGCGAGGCACTCGAGCTTTCGGGCCACGACGGCCCGATTGTTTCGGCGTTATGGAATGCGGACGGTTCGCGCGTGCTTACCGCTGCGGGCGCTGACGAAGGGGGACGCTCGCTCGACCACGCCGCGAGGGTATGGCATTCGGGCTCGCTCGAGTCGCTCTCGCGCGAGCGACGAGGTTTCTTTCATTCGGCATTTGTAGGGGTTGGCGGCAATCTCGTGGCTTCTGCATACGACGATTCAACGGGGCGCGTATGGCGCGTGGACGGGCGCGGCGAGCCGACCGTGTTCACGGCGAAAGGCCACAGCGCTTGGGTCACGAGTGTTTCCTTGAGCCCGGACGGTGCGTGGATCGCCACCGCTTCGTTTGACAAAACCGCACGTATTACCCGTGTTGACGGCACAGGCGAGCCCGTGGTTCTCGAGGGCCACACGGCAGCGGTGCGTGCGGTGGTCTTTAGCCCGGACGGGACGCGTGTGATTACGGTTTCGGACGACAATACAGCGCGGATTCAATCCGCTGACGGGAAAAGCGCTCCTTTGCAGCTCGATGGGCACTCGGACAGCCTTCGATCCGCGGCATGGAGCCGCGATGGCAAACGAGTGATCACCACATCGCTGGATCGAACGGCGCGCATCTGGAGTGCCGACGGTGCGGGGCCTGCTCTCGTTTTGAAGGGGCATACCAGTGGCGTGTATGATGCGGCGTTTAGCCCCGACGGCGAGCGTGTATTGACTGTATCGTTCGATGACACGGTGAAGGTTTGGAACGCGAAAACAGGCGAGTTGGCGACGTCTCTTGAGCACGGGCAACATATCTTCAGCGCTGCGTGGAGTTTGGACGGTACGCACATTGCGACATCGACGCAAAAAGATGGTTTGCGTATCATGAATGCGGACGGGAAAGGCGAACCGTTGGTTTTAAATATGCCAGTGCCAGCGATTGCGATGGTGTTTCTCGATGGCGGGAAGAAGCTCTTGGCGGTGGGGTCGGACAACACCACGCGTACGTTCACGATCGACATTGGCGATTTGAAGCAGGCTTTGGAACAGGCAAACGCCGATTGTTTACCGCCGAAAATGAGC
>CAZETM010001373.1:0-2309 GCA_964514885.1 uncultured Polyangium sp.
CACTGCCGCGGGACCTCGAAGGGCAAGTCTTCGGCTATTTGGACCTGCTCGAAAAAACTTGCTACGAAGCAGCCGAGGTCGAACGAATTCTCGACGAAATCGCCAAACCAGAATGGACCGAGGTCGTCAATGCTTTTGGTTTGACGCGGATTACGGTGCGGATGCAAACCATCATCGTCAAGTATCGCGTTTTGCTCGAAGCGCCCGTGCAAGATGGCGTGAAGTATGCGGATGTCAAAGCGATGCGCTCGAAAGGGCAAAGCCTGATGCTGCAAGCAATGGCCATGTTCTTGGGCAAATACCCCTCGGACAGCGAAGCGGATCGTCAGGGACGCGGTTTGCTGCTCGGGCCGATCTTGCGCCAGAACGAAGCCATTGGCTAATATCTGAAAAGCCGTCGTAATGTGCCCGATGTCAATCCCGACACGGGCGTAGAACAGCCGACGCCGCCCAATCCTTGAATTGACATCCATCATTTCGGAGCCAATGGCAGGCAAGCGAGCTGGGTGACCCTTCGCAGACGCCATTGGGAGCCGTCGCAGCGCGTCACGCTCGAGGTCGACAAGGTTTCCTCGTGCCGATCGGGTGCTGTGCAGCGCCGAGAAATCGATTCGATTCAGGTCTTCGCGGGCGTCGTCTGCGGTTTCGCAGCCTTGGCCGCATCTTTCACGGCTTTGGTCAATTCGCGGCGCAGCTTCACGACTTCCGGCAGGGGAAGCTTGCGAACGAGTTCCGCTATTTGATCATGTTCGTTCTCGGTTGGAGCCGCGAGGATATAGAGCGGCGAAAGTCCAAGGCCCTTGGCGAGCCGCGAAATGGTTTGGATGGTAATGGATGCCAGGCCGTGTTCGACGCTGGAAAGGTGGCCTTTCGATAACTCGGAGGCATCCGCGAGGTCCGCGAGGGACATAGCCGAAGACGCGTGCATCGAGGTCTGCTGGCGGCAGGATGAGGCTCGGACCGCGGCGATCATATATGCTCTGCGGATCAACAGATTTTGTCCTGCCGCAAGAGCGTCGGGGATCGCGCCGGCTCCGAGTCTCACGCTGTGACGGCGTTTCCCTCATAGAATTCTCGATGCCGCTGTCTCATTCGCGTTGACTCGTTCCGCCCGCACCGGTACTTCGCCGGTGCCATGACCACTCGACTGGAGGCATTTTCATGAAAAGAAAGCTCGCGCTATTCACTCTCCTCGCCATGACGCTGGCCGCGTCAGTGATGGCCGCGCCGGGGGATCCTCCGGCGAAGCCGTCCCCGAAAGCCCCTGCCAAGCAGCTTAAAGGGGCGGTGCCGCCCCCAAAGACGCCGGCGGAGCGCCAGGAGCGGATCGCGAATCGCCAGAAGCATCAAAAGGCAATGCAGGATTTCCTGAAGGCCAATCCCAAGGAGCAACAGAAGACCACCGAGGAGCGCAAGAAACATCAAAAAGAGATGCAGGATTCCTTCAAGGTGTTGAATGAGACCAAGGATCCTGCGGCCCGTAAGCAGCTAATCAAAGCGCAACAAGAGAAGATCCAGGCGCATTACCGGCAGATGCAAGAACAGATGGCGCGCCTCGCGGCATCGCAGAAAAAGTGAGGAATACGTCGATGAAAAAGCTCATTTTGCTGCCGTTGCTGGCGCTGCTCGTGTCCTTCCAGGTCTCTGCTGCCGATTATGACATCCCCGGCGTGCCGGGCCAGGATTACCCCGTCTTCACCGAGATCCCCCAGACGGATTTCGATTGCAAACAGGTGGAACTCCCCGGCTACTATCCGGATATCGAAGCGCAATGCGGGGTATTTCACATCTGCCAGGCGGACGGGAGAACGGATTCGTTCCTGTGCCCGACCGGCACGCTGTTCGACCAGCAGTATTTTGTCTGCGATTGGTGGTTCAACGTCGGATGCGGCGCAGCGCACACCTGGCGGTCGGAGCCTTGAAGCGGGCAGGGCGCGCTACCCGGCCGGCTCGACGCTGGTAACGGAGTCGACCCCGTTCACGTTGAGCGTCCATTGACCCCGAACCCATTCGACATCGAATCAACCGGTCAAAATCCCTGTGGCGAGGTGCTAGGGTCACCGCGCTGCTGAGCCGTCCAGCTCGTTGCAAAGGAGGTACCGAATGGATTTCTCCTCGCTCATCGAGGTGCGTGCACCGTATTTCGCTCTCCAAAACGTGACGATGCCGAGGCCCGGTGTCGTCACCGCCCGAGTCGAGCCGGAACAGCCGCGTGGCTACGAAGCAGGAGCCATCCCGGGCGGCGAAGCAGGGCGGCATCTTGCAATTCTCGGCTCATGCGCCTGCGCCTCGCTCGCCCCCGACGATGT
>CAZETM010001374.1:0-2309 GCA_964514885.1 uncultured Polyangium sp.
TCCAGAGGGGGTTGCTCGGATGAGGGCATGGTTACAAGGTTTGCCCCCAGATTGTCAAGCGGTGCTTCATGATGTCAATCGACGACGTCAAACGCGACGTGGGGCTGAATGATTCATCCGTTTGACATCTATGATCTTCGTGATGCGTTCGATGCTGAGTTTGAGGGGCCAAGTGGCTTATCGGACGAGATAATCGATCGATGCCGAGCGAAAGCTAAGGATCTCGCCGGGAGAATAGCTGGATACCAGGAAGAAGCCGCTGCGCTCTTCTTCATTCTCTGCACTACCTGTGGTGCTGATGACTTTGCCATTGTGGTTGTTGCGCGTGTAGGCAGTGACAATAACGTGCACCTTGGTGCCGTCGATCTGCGTGACCTTGCTTTCTTGGCCGAAGACGTGATGTATTCCCACAAAGAATACGCGGACGTGCTTCGATGGTTCGAGGATAGGCTTCGGTTGCGGCGCTGACTGGCTACATCGCGGACAAGTGTGTCCTTGCCGCCCTGTCATTCACCGTGAACCGTGAACAGATTTGCTGACTGTTCACGGTGTAGCCTGCTACACTGTCCGCATGTTGCGCTTTGATCCTCCGGCAAACTCTACATACGCGGAAAAACAGCCATCCGCGGGCCAGGTGTCCGCGGGTTGGCAACTGCTCGACAAGTGGAAAGGGGCGCGCCAAGCAAGGCAAAACGCCTGCGCCGCACTACCTGGAAAAACTCGAAAGCCTCGCTGACGTTCCTCCGATCGCGTGGAAGCACTGGATTTGCGTTGATCCGAGCAAGGCGATGGAGTTTGACCCGAAAGCTCCGTTGACGATCGAGAAGATACGCGCGGCTGAGGACTACATGCGGCAAGATCTGGAGGGGTACGGATGCTTCGCAACGGACCTACAGCTCTGCCGAGCGCTGCTGCGCACGCCGCAGGCCTCGTACACCGCGATGTAAAACCAGACAATATCCTGCTCGGGGACGATGGTCGGGTCCGCATTATGGACTTTGGCCTGGCGCTCGCCGAACACGTGGCCCACACTCCGACGATTCCGGCGGAAGCTCTCGGGGCTACGCTGGAAGGGACATTGCTCTACATGGCGCCGGAACGCTTCCAAGGAAGCATCGCTGATGCCCGTTCGGATCAATTCGCGTTTTGCATATCGCTGTACGAGGGGCTTTATGGCGAGCACCCGTTCGACTTCGCTAAACTGATTGATCTGCCCGCCGCGTTGAAGCAAGGCCGATTCCGCCATCCGCCCCGTGGAACCACGGTGGATCGAGCTGTCCGCGCCGTGCTGCTTCGCGGCCTGTCGACAGACCCCGCAGCGCGTTTTCCATCCATGGACGACCTCGCCAATGCATTGCGCAGCGTCATGCGTCGCAAACGAATCCGAACGCTTACTGGAGTGGCTGCCGCCGCCGTCGTGATGCTCGTGGGTGCCGTTGTAGCCGTTGCTCCTGCGCCTGCCCCGCCACCTTGTGCAGTCTCCGAACGACTTCTCGCCGATATCTGGGATACGCCCCGCCGCTCAGCGATTGACAAAGCTATTCGAGAAACCGGATTGGTTTACGCCCCAGATACTTCTCGCACGGTCCAAGAAGCCCTCGACCAATATGCAGAAGGTTGGGTCGGAACGCATACTGCTGCATGCAAAGCAACGCGCGTACACGGCGAACAATCCGAAGAGGTTCTCGGTCTGCGTATGGCCTGCCTGGGAACTCGATTGTCCGGGCTACGGGCATTGCTGCGTGCCCTTCACGCCGCCGAAGCAGCCAAGCAAGATCGCATGGCCATGGAAATCTGGAACGAGCTCGCCAGGCACGCTCTTTGGGCGACGAGGCATTACGATGAGGCCACTCAGTCCATTGAACACGCCGAGGCTTATGCCACACGGCTGGGCGACGAGACCGTTGCAGTGCGGCTACTCGTCATAAGAACGGGCATTTACCGCGCGCAAGACAAACATGCAGATGCCTTACGCGCAGCCCAAGATGCGGTTTCGCGCTGGGTGAATCAGGTGCGTGAAACGCTTTGTGGACGCACGCGGGAGTATTTGAGCCAAAGGGTAACGCTGAGCGAATCTGGTTTTCAGCGGGTGCTTGGGCTGATCGAGAGCCAGATTCGGGTCAATCTGGAAGGCATGTCGGCTTGATTTTGCGCGAGAGTGAAATCGTGTAATGGGACGCCTCGTGTAATGGGACGCCTCGTGTGATGGGACGCCTCGTGTAATGGGACGCCTCGTGTGATGGGACGGCCTGGGAAGTCTCGGCTGGTCGACTTGGCTGGGGGTCGATGACGGCGTGATGACACCACGG
>CAZETM010001375.1:0-2309 GCA_964514885.1 uncultured Polyangium sp.
GGGCGCTTTCGCTACGGGGACTCGAGCAAGCTTCGCCTCACGAGATCGCGGAACATGATCGAATGGGGACGATCGAGTTCGGTCGCATGCGTCGTTTTGCGCTGCCTCGCGCGATGATGGCTCGGCCGCTCGAAGTCACCGTCGCGTTCGACCGGGCCACTCTGCTCGAAGAACAAGGCTACCAAGCACAGGTCACCGAGGTCTTCGAGATGGATGTGACACCGCGAAACCTCGCGACGATTGCCGTCACCTCGTGAGCATCGCCTGCGTGACGTTCGCGGCCCGTGCTGCTAGTTTCCTCGCGTGTACGACCTTGCCGCCATCGTTTCTCGCGTGTCCGCGCGGCAGCCCGAGTCTGATGGCGCGACGAGCGATCGCCAAGCTGCGGTGGCTGCCATTTTGCGAGCGCCGCGCAACCAAAATGAAGCCGAAATACTGCTCATTCGGCGCTCTGAGCGCGAAGGTGATCCGTGGTCGGGACACATGGCGTTTCCAGGTGGAAGGCATGAAGCGACCGATCCCAGCCTGCTCGTGACGGCACTTCGTGAAACGCAAGAAGAAGTGGGCCTCGATCTCGAACTCCGCGCCCGCCTGATTACCCAACTGCCTAGCATTCCAGCCATGACTCGCGCCAAACACGCGGGCATCATGGTGACCCCATTTATTTTTGCGCTCGAAGATCCAGACCACCCCGAATTTTCATTGAGCGGCGAAGTGGCGGAAACGTTATGGGCACCCATTGGGCCCATGGTGCGTGGAGAAAACGCCACGACGTTTCCTTATCGACATGAAGGTGTTTTATACCAATTGCCAGCGTATTCGATAGACGGCCGCATTGTTTGGGGATTGACCCACCGCATGCTGCAAATGTTTTTCGATCTGCTCACTTGAGCTGAACCGGAACCACGCTGCCCCGTTTGTCTCGTTTCTTCTTTTTCTTTTTGGGTGGCGGAGACGGAGGACGCGTTTTTCCTTCTGCAACAGGCAGCCACGGAGCGCTTCGATCCACCGGCATCGCGGCATCCGCGGGTAACGCTTGTTCGCCAGCTCGTTTGACCTGAAACGAAGTGCTCACCACGTTGGTCATGTGCGCCCCGATATTCGATGCGTCACCTTTGCCACGAATCCCAATGGGAATGCAAAACAACCGACGGCGTTCTTCGTCCAGCTCGCTATACGGAATGAATTGCCCGGTGTTGTCTCGAATGCCTCGGACAGGCCCACCCGGCATCATGGCGCCTTGAATGGCCGCGGCCATTTCTTCGATGACTTCATTGGCACATACGGGCTTGACGTCCACTTTTTCTTTGGTCCCCGCCGGATATTGCACTTTCGATTCGACTTTGACGACGACCGTGACGCCCTGTTTGTCCGGTCCCATTTGTAATACTCGACCAGCCAGGGATCTGCGCGCCGCGTCTGCCACGCCTGCCCATTGCGATGCATCTCCGTCTGTCGACCCGACAAACCTTACGCTCTCCACATTGCCCGAGGCGCTCAGTTTTATCTCGAACGTGCCCTTTACATCAGCCAGCGCCGAGCCACGCATTGCATCCGCAATCGTTCCGGCCACGACGCCCGCTCCTGGTACATCGATACCTGCAACTTTGTCTCGCGAGTGCAACGTCCCCGACAGCACGCGTGACGCAATGTCGCCGGGAACCGTCGGAGCGGCGGTAATCGTCGTCGGTGCGGGTTTTGGCCCATTCCCGGAAGGAACTACACCAGGAATCGACCACAATGGACCACTCATCCCCGGCATGCCCACTCCAGGATCTGGCGGAGCAGGGGAACCATATTCATCGCCCGCAGGAGTTGTTGGTGGAGTGGGTTTTTCCGGGACAGGATCAGTGGGTTTGTCGGGTGCTGGTTGCGCCAGTCCTGGTTGAGTCAGTGCGGCTTGTTCTGGGGCTGAATCCGGCGCTGCCTCCGGTGCTGAAAACTCGCTTGGCGCGGCTGGAGCGGGTAATGCCGGTGCGAGGGCTTCGGGTTTCGTTGCGCCTGGGGACGTTCGAGCTGCCGAATCGGGGCTCGATGGACGAGAAGGCGCGGCTTCCAGTAATGCGGAAGGTTCCGGGGTCTGATCGATCTCGATGGTCGTATCGGCCTTGGGCTCGACGTGCGCGAGCGGCTCGCCTTCAATGAGCGGTGCTTTGGGCGCAAGAATGAGGAACAGCAGGTGTGCGACGAATGCAGTCGCAATGGCGGAGAACTCGCGGCGCCGATCGTCAAGCACCTAAGCAACGTAACACCGGCATGCAGTACCGTCGAGTGCGGCTTTGCAAAGAAGTGCAAATCCGCAGTGCATC
>CAZETM010001376.1:0-2303 GCA_964514885.1 uncultured Polyangium sp.
TCACGTCAATGACGGCCACGCGGCTCAATGCCGTTTGCAACAATCCTTCGATGACGGCTCGGCCTCCCTGCGCACTTTGCTCGTCCATTTCGTCGACATGTTTCGTCAAAACTTGGGCGGCTCGAGTGTAGATACCGAGATCCATGAAACAGCGGGCGACACGCACGATGAGCAATGGTTTGGGGGCGTCGTCGGAATGCAAAGCCCTTTCGCATTCATCCCATTTGTGTTTTGTCGCGGCGGGCTGTTGGGCCTCGGCGACACCGGACAAACCAAGGAAAACGATACCCGCAAGGAATGCGAATCCGGATCGAAAGATGGTCGGAATGGCGGAGTGATTTGACGAGCGCATGGAGCGGTCCTTCCTCGGGTGATGAGGTTTCCCGCATCAAAGCATGCGCCATGCCACGACAAACTTTCGAGGGAAACCGCGGCGGATCGCGGGATTGGGTGCGAGGTTGTGCACTCTGCGGGCGGCACGCGGTGCACGAGAGGTGCAATGAGGGTTGCACGGTTCATGCAGAGATTGGCAGGGATGGGTGCGGAAGGGGCGCTGCATTGCTCGCACACCCATGCGAGCAACGCGTCCAAAGTGCTATTTAGTTACTAGCGATCTGTACTGGAGCGATCTTTTCCAGAAGCCATGACGATGCGGTATGTCCCGTCAGCGGATCTGTTGATACCACTTCGAGCAGGTTGAAGCTATGCTGCTGTCCAATAATGGCACCGGCAATAATTATCGCCTGTATAGCTTTCCCAGAGATTGTACCGTCTTCACCAAGATCGATTTCAAACGTTCCCGTTCGGCAATTGGCGGCATTTAATATACCAACGATGGTTTCTCGGTTTTCTTCTCAATCGGTTGCTTTGATTTGCCCAATTAGCTTACGGCCGCTCTGTAGTCGCACATCCATTGCTGGTGACATTGCACTGTGCAACCTCGGCCAGCTCGATTTCGGCGACTTCCCTCAATAAACATTCAAGGCGTTCCTGGTAAATTTCACCATACGGACCGTTGCGAATCTCTTCGGGTAACCCGCCAATATAGGCCCGCAGATCCGAAATCTCTTCGCGCAAAGATGTCGCACGCATTGAAATGTTGGCAACACCGCTACACGTCGGCGGCGTCACCGGATGTATCGTAGGGGGACTCGGAAGCACGGCCGAAGCTTGCCACGGCAAGCGGCGTGAGCGCAAGAATAATGTTCCCTTGTTTGATAGGGTTCGTCGCGCAACGCCGATTGGCTGGACAAGCTCCATGGGCGGTGCCTTTTCACGTCGGGCAAACCTACGGGCCCAAATCAGTGACGTCTAGCGATTGATCGCAAACTTGATCAGTCGGGGCCATACTTGATCAGCACCCACGACTGCGGATGTGCGCTGCATCGCGCAGATGGGCATCGGGACGAGTGCGGAGGGCCTACTGCATCGCGCAGGTGGTCATCGGTACGAGTGCGGAGGGACTACTGCGTCGCGCAGGTGGGCATGGGTAGGAGTGCGGAGGGTCCGCTGCGTTGTGCAGGTGGTCATCGGTACGACTGCGGAGCATCTGCTGCGTCGCGCAGGCGGGCATCAGTACGAGTGCGGAGCATCTGCTGCGTCGCGCAGGTGGTCATCAGTACGAATGCGGAGCGTCCACTGCGTTGCGCAGGTGGTGATCGGTACGACTGCGGAGGGTCCGCTGCATTGCGCAGGGGGTCATCGGTACGATCACTCGACTACGCAGTGCCTCCGCGCATCCTGATGCACATGTCCACCATTTCCTTGAAGCATTTATTCGAGAACGTGATGCAGAAGCCGTTGGTAATGTATTCGCCTATGTTCGCCCAAAAATTGTCGCGCGACAAGTTGCCGACGATCTGACGGTCCATGAAGTCCCTGCACGCGCCCAGTTCCATGGCATTGATTTGGAGCCAATGGCCGGCATCCGTGCTCCAGCCGTCGTCGTTGGTGAGGGCCCAGCGCGACGCTGACGAATCTCGGCGATAGATACCCTCGGACGGGCCGGTCGTGTAACACGTATCGTGCACGCAGACGTCCTGGTGAATGCCGATGATCGGCGGCCTCAACGTGCGGATTTGCAGCAGGTAGTCGTAGCTCATGTGTCCAACTCCGGCTACGCGTGATGGGATCGTCGGGCCCATGAACTGCGGGCCGCCCATCATGCGCAGGATTTCGAGAAAGAGTACAACTGGCGGTAAATCCCCGTGGGCGGCGAGTTTTTCTTTGGCCTGCTTTTGCTGCAAACACGGGTCACAACATGCGCCTCGAGGTGTCGCGTCGTCACTCCGTCGCGTGCTCCC
>CAZETM010001377.1:0-2303 GCA_964514885.1 uncultured Polyangium sp.
CATGTCATGTGTAATGAGCAAAATTGCGGAGTTGAGTTTGTCGCGAAGGTTGCGGACATACTCGGGGACATGCAAAGCGGCCTGCTCAACAAGGCGCTCGAGCACCGCAAAGAGCACGCCAAACGTATCGACGACAAGAAAGCGTTCGACGCGTTCTTCACGGCAAAGAACCAGGACAAACCCGAGATTCACGGTGGCTTTGCGTTGTCGCACTGGTGCGGAAGCGTCACGTGCGAGGCGTCGATCAAAGAGCGCCTCAAGGTGACGATCCGGTGCATCCCGATGCACGGGATCGACGGCGTGTCCGATGTCGAAGGGCTGAGGGATCACGGCGCTTGCGTTCAGTGCGGATCGCCGAGCGAGCAACGCGTCGTGTTTGCGAAGTCGTACTGAGGGCGGGTTGAAGCGGCTGGTCGGTGACCACGGCGAAGCGTCGAGCGTGACGCGAGCGGCTGGTCGGTGACCACGGCGATGTGTCAATCCTAACGGAACTGACTGGTCGGTGACCACGGCGAAGCGTCGAGCGTGACGCGAGCGGCTGGTCGGTGACCACGGCGAAGCGTCGAGCTTGACGCAAGCGGCTGGTCGGTGACCACGGCGATGTATCAATCCTAACGGAAATAGCTGGTCGGTGACCACGGCGAAGCGTCGAGCTTGACGCGAGCGGCTGGTCGGTGACCACGGCGAAGCGTCGAGCTTGACGCGAGCGGCTGGTATGGGTGTTCGGGATTTCAGATGCTCCCGACTTGACGCATCATCGTGCCTTCATGCGCTAGAAGAATGACAGCTTACGCCGTATCGAGCAAGATTCCGGCGCTCGACGGGACGCGGTTTCTCGGGGACGGGGCAAGCGCGCGGAGGTCTCCGATGCAGTGCTCGTGGCGCTCGCGCGACCCATGGGAGGGCTCCGGCGGAGGCATCGACTGGCAGTTTGTTTGCCCTTCGTACGCCAGAGTTGCTAGAGGGCTCCTCGCGGAGATCGAGCACGTTGAAGATCGATGAACTCAAGCCCGGCGTCATCGTACGCGGACCCATCCTGCCCGAGCCGGTCGAGGTGATGACGGTCACTCCCATTGGAGACCAATTCAAGCTCGTCGGGATGGGCAAGAAGTCCGGCCGAGTCCACCAGCGCGTGCTCCATGCCGACCAGATCAAGCTCCTCGAAGGCACGCCAGAACGGGAGCCATTTGATGGCGATCCCGTCCGCTTCCGCCTTGGTGTCGAAGCCACACGCCTCGGACTCGCCTACGAGCACGACCCCTATTTTTCCCTCTCCGTCGCCCGCATCGACCCGCTTCCTCATCAGCTAGAGGCCGTCTACGACTATTTTCTCAAGCTCCCCCGTATTCGCTTCCTGCTCGCCGACGATCCAGGAGCTGGCAAAACGATCATGGCCGGGCTCCTCCTCAAAGAGCTAAAGATCCGAGGCCTCGTCCAGCGCACGCTGATCGTCACGCCGGCCAATCTCTCGTTTCAATGGCAGCGCGAAATGAAGGAGAAGTTCCGCGAGTCGTTCGAGGTGATCCGGAGCGACGTTCTCCGTGCGAATTACGGACAGAATCCCTGGCAGGATAAAGATCAAGTCATTACGAGCGTCTCCTGGGTATCCCGTGTCGACGACGCGAAGGAGAGCCTCCTCCGGAGCCGGTGGGACCTGATCATCGTCGACGAAGCCCATAAAATGGCTGCGTACAGCGCCGACAAAAAGACGTTGGCCTATAAGCTCGGCGAAGCGCTGTCGGCAATGACGGACCATTACCTCTTGATGACCGCGACGCCGCATAAGGGCGATCCCGAGAATTTCTGCCTGTTCCTCGAGCTCCTCGATCGCGATATCTACGGCAGCGTAAAGAGCCTGGAAGAGGCGATGCGCCGTAATAGCGCGCCGTTCTATTTGCGGCGCACCAAAGAGGCGCTCGTCAGCTTCCCGGATCCAGAGACCGGCATCGCGAAAAAGCTCTTCACCCAGCGCGACGTCCGCACTGCATCGTTTGATCTCGACGGGGACGAATACGATTTTTATCACGCCCTCACCAGGTACGTGGAGGACCAGTCCATGAAGGCCGCAGAGGACGATAGCGCCCGAGGCCGCGCGCTCACGTTTACCATGGCGATGCTTCAGAGGAGGTTTGCCTCGAGCGTCTATGCTGTGCGCCGGAGCCTGGAGCGCATGCGCGATAAGCGAGCGAAGATCCTGAAGAATCCCGAGGCGCACCGCAATGAACTGATGACGGCCAAACTACCCGACGATTTCGACGAACTGCCCGAGGATGAACAGGCTGGCATCAATGCCGAGCTAGAGG
>CAZETM010001378.1:0-2299 GCA_964514885.1 uncultured Polyangium sp.
AGGAGGATCCGGCTCTTGCTCGTGTGTGCGACTTTCTCGAACGTGCACATCGTCGCGCGGCTGCGTAATCACCGGAATCGCGCCGAGCATCGCGCGGAAATCGACGCCATCGTCGCGGATCTGTATGGCCTCAGCGTGCCCGAATATGCCTACATTCTCACGACGTTCCCCCTGGTCGACCGGGATCAGCCGCCATTGCCCGGTGATGGATTCGTCACCGAGGGCAACGAAGCATCGCGAGGCAATGCGCAAGAGCGCGGGGTCACCTGGGACGAGACGGAAGATGGTGTCGTAGAAATCTCGCCGCGAAGCTTTGTGACGCGAGACTTGGCCTTGCTGCGATACATGCAGCGCAAAGCCCAGCTCCTGGAACTCGCCGCAGCGGTGCTTCTTTCGTTGGCGCTTATTCATCGGTGTGTGATACCACCACTCCCAATGAGTAACTCTATGCGCTTGAACTATAGAATCAGCCTTTCCTGCGCGCTAACACTTCTTTCGTCAGTGCTTCTCGTCGCATGCGGCCCGACTGTGGAGCTGGACGTTCCAGAAACGTGCCCTTCAATCTGCGAGCAGCAGCATCCAAGGGGGCTGGAAATGTATCACATCGTAATGGGACAATGCGCTTGCAGCAGTTGCAGCCAGGCCTGCACGCGAAGCGTTTGTGGTGACAAGGAGCCTCCCAGTAATACATGCCTGCCCTGCGTACAGGATTCACTCGGAGGTTACGAATGTGCCTCCAAAGGGCTCTTCGGGAGTTGCACGAACGACACGGATTGTGCTGCGTTGGTTGGTTGTCTCTTGGAGTGCAACCCATAAAAGGAACAACGCTTCTTTGTTAGGGCCAACACAGCTCGTGAGCGTCAACCTTCCCCCAACATGGGGAACGGCCCAGTCAGGGCGCGCAGCCCATCCGCTCCTTGGATATCTGCTCGAATGGTAACGAAATCCCACCCGCCCCAGCCCCAGCTCCCTCCGACAAACATCCCCAGCCTCGGAGCGCACGCGGCTCCTTGGTCCCCGCAAACATTCTTGTGTTTCCCAAAGCCATCCACCGCCGCGCCAAGCTATACTCTCTCGATGTCCCGCCGCCTGTCTCTCGCCGCGCCCATTGCGATCACGATCCTCGTGCTGGGCGCCCGCGTTTCACGCGGGGATGGCATATGCACGACCCACGGCGCGTTGGACCTCTCGCGAACGAGCCTCGAAGGCAAAGCGACCGTCGATCGCGGCGACGGCCCGAGCACAGCCGTAGCGGCTCCTTTCCCCTTCAGCTTTGGCAGCTCCGAGGTTCCAACGTGGTCACCCGTCGGGCGCGGCGACGCTGTGGACATTTTCATCGCCCTCGTGGAGGGTGCGAGCGACCGGCCTACGGTCGGGATCCAATGCCGCCGCGCGTCCTTTACGGCAATCTCGTCAGGCGTGGAAATACCCCTCAATGAATTGTGCGGCGCGGTCGCTCCGGCGGACGGCACGAGCGGCGCGGGCGACAATCTACCTAGCGCAGCCCTGCGCGTGGCCTCTGTCGTGGGATCGCAGGAGAACCCCTCCTGGCTCGTCTTTGATCTCTCGGCAACGGAAGGCATAGCCAGCGGCACTTCCTCGCTCAATGCGGCCGGTGACGGGACGGTCACCATTACGATCGACGTCCCCCCCATAACTTTGACCTCGTACGCGGTCGTCGATGCAAACTCCAACCAAGAGATACCGGATGCGCCGCCGGTCACGATCGATTTCAGCGCTATCCAGATCCGCGGCCGGACGACGTTCGCGCCGCGCCGCGAAGCTTGCCCGCCGGAGAGCGGCGGTTGCGATTGCAGCGGCTACTACGACGGGTGGCTCCCGGGCGGCGGCTAGCAGCAGCGCACGCGTGGGCAGCGGGCCGATGATGTTTGCATAAATCAATCGCCTCGCCGAGCAACCGGCCTCTCCTTGCGCGAACTCGGCGCCGCGGAAGATGCCGCCATGGGCGCGGATTCGACGAGCCATTGCGAAATGAGCGGAAACACTCCAAACTTGGCCTCGATATCTTTGGCCGTTGCGTTCGTGGGCAGGTACTTCAATTCGAAGAGCCACGCGAACTTTCCGTTCCTGAGCGTCGGATTTGGAACCAAGAACAAATCCCCATACCCTTGGGCGAATTCTTTCTCACTGAACACGAAAAACACGGTCGTTGCCGTGAGCGCTCCGATGAAAAGCATTTTCATGCTTTGTTCGTCGTAGCTCATCGTGTCCCGATTGCTCAACACCGCAAGGCATTCTTTGCGAAACTTTTCCACGAACGGGTCGATGTCTCCCGTCG
>CAZETM010001379.1:0-2298 GCA_964514885.1 uncultured Polyangium sp.
GTGACGCATGGCGCTCGACGAGATTTTGGCGACCAAGCCGCATGCAAGCCACGGCTGCTCCTGCATGCGCGAGCATCATCGTAGGATCGAGGTACACGCAGCAACGGAAGGCGTCGAGCGCTGCATCGAAGCTGCCAAGGTCGGTCAAAATGAGGCCTTCGAGCAAGTGTCCCTTCGGATCCTCGGGCTCTTCGTCCAAGAGCGGCGCGAGCAGGTCGAGAGCGCCTTGCAAATCACCTGCATTGGCGCGCACGTAAGCGTCGGCGAGCGTCGGGGTCGTGCTCGACGCTTCCATCGCAAGATCCGCTGGCATCGGAGCCGCCACGGGAATCTGCAAGTGACCAGGCGACAACGGTGCCGAGCCCATGCGCAGAGTTGCCGAGGGCCAACGTGAACGATGCATCGCTCCCGGCGCCGCAGGTGGATCTGCCGTGACGGGGCCCGTGCGTTCGTACACGACGATCTCACCGCGTTGCAGCGTCTTGCAACCAGGCACATCGCCGATGTGATCGACCGGCCCGAAGAGCAAATAGCCGCCCAACGACAGCGCTCTGGCGAGGGAACAAATCACCAGCGGGCGAGCATCGTTCTCCAAGTAATAAAGGACGTTTTGACAAACGATGAGGTCGATGCCGGAGGGGAAAAGCGTCTCGAGCGAAGCGTTGGTGAGCGGGGCGCGACGAAAGCAAACGAGACGTCGAATGTCGTCGTTCAAATGGAACGCGTCGCCTTCGGTGCGGAAGTAACGACGTCGATCGCTCTCGGGCATGTTGCGCAACGACCACGCGGTAAAGATTGCGCTCTCGGCTTTCTGCAGCGAGCGAGAATTGATGTCGATGCCAGTCACCTCGATGCGCCACCGGTCGTTTGGAGCTGCTTCGCGCAAGACGATCGCCAGCGAATAGGCCTCTTCCCCGGTCGAGCATCCAGCGCTCAGGACCGTGATCGCTCGAGTCGATTTTCGTTTGTCGAACAGCAACGGAGCGATCTCGTTCCGCAGTGCATCGAACTGCGGAGGTCCGCGGAAAAAGTGCGTCTCGCCAACCGTTAGTTCGACGGTGAACTGATCGATCTCGGCAGCGTCTTGCGTGAGGATGACTTGATCGAGGTACTTGTCGGGCGGAAGGTGTTTGGCTGCGGCACGACGTTCAGCGATTCGCGCGACGATGTCGAAGCTTCGCGGGCGCACATGCAGATGCGTTCGCTGGCGAATGAAGCTCGCCATGCGCTCGACGGCTGCTGGGCTCGGAGCACGCGACGACTCGTCAGAGCGAGGCATGGTACGCGTCCTCCGGGGCGAGCACGAGCACGAGGTCGTCGTCGACACGCACGACACCCGGCGAACGCACTCCGGCGACCTCGCCCGGCTGCTCGATCGAGCTTGTCTCGACCGTGATGACGTCTCGAACTTCATCGACGGCGAGGCCCAGGAGTTTGTCCCCACGACCGCGGATAATCACCAAGTGTTGATGAGACGGCAGCGGCGTTTTCGATGAGAGTTTGGCGCGTAGATCGAGGATCGGAACGACTCTCCCGCGAAGGTTGATGACCCCGAGCACGTTGCCAGGCGAGTCGGGGACGCGATCGATGTCGACGCGCGGAATGATCTCGACGACGTACTCACACGAAACCGCGACAGGGCGCCCGCCCATCCGCGTGAGGACGAGGCTCGTGACGCCAGTGGTCAAGGGTCAAACCTCCGTACCGTGGCCGTGGCCGTGGCCGTGGCCGTGGACGCGAATGGGCTCGGTCAACTGACTGAGGCGATCGAGCGCTCCTTCGGCCTGTTCCACGCTGATCTTCGTCTCGTGCGTGGCCAAGTTGATCTGCTTCATGCCCGCTGCGATCTGTTCGAGCCCCAAGCTTTGTTGGCGCATCGCACCGCTGATCTGGCGTGCCGCTCGCGTCGTCTGATTGATGACGTAGACGAGTTGTCCGAGGCGTTCGCCGATGCGGCGCACTTTTCCACTGCCCTCGGTCGCGGCCTTCGATCCTTCCTCGGTGACCATCGCGGCGCTGTGACTCGCCTTCTGGATCTCGCCGAGGATGCTGCGCACTTGCTGTGTGGCCTGTTTGGATTGTTCCGCAAGCGTACGAATTTCGAGTGCGACGACCGCGAAGCCTCGACCGTGCTCGCCCGCCTTCGCAGCTTCGATGGACGCGTTGAGCGCGAGCAGTTTGCTCTGCTCGGCGATCTCGTTGACGCTGCTGATGATCTCGCCGATCTGCTGCGTACGCTCGGTCAAATCGAGGATCTTGGCGGCGATGAGCTCGACCTGTTGACGAAGCCTGTCGATG
>CAZETM010001380.1:0-2294 GCA_964514885.1 uncultured Polyangium sp.
CGGTCTTTCGTATCCGCATGCGGCGCGGGTGGAGCTAATGCGAGAACGGCTTGCGGCCCTCGAAGCACGCGAATTGCGTGGTGCATTGATGCCAGACGAACGGTTGGAGCTCGACAAACTTCAAACTGATTTGCCGTATGCGCCTGGGTCGTCCGTGGAAAGGATTCTGCGCAAGGCGGCTGCGTCGCGATGAAAAAGCTCAAACGGCCCGCCCTTGGGCGCAAGGCGATGGTTTGGCTATTTTTACGGACCAAAGAGATTTTGCGTGAGCCGGAATCGAAGCGATACGAAAAAGCCAATCGGTTGTGGAAGAGCGCCAACGACGTTCGAAATACGCGAAAACATCGTTATCAAGGTCAATTGAAAAAAGTGCTCGAAGGGATGACGAGCGGTCTGCTGTGCATGTATTGCGAGCACAACGTGGTTCATCAAATCGAGCATTTCTGGCCCAGAGAACAATATCCCGAACGTACGTTTTGCTGGGACAATCTCTTGTACGTATGCGGCCAGTGCAACAACAAGAAAAATAAGAAATTTGCCTGCAATGCTTTCGGTGAACCTCTTTATATCGACCCTACGAACGAGAACGACGATCCTGACGAACATCTCGAATTGGTCGCGAAGGAAGGTCGATTCACGGAACGCGATGGATCCGAAAAAGGGAAGAACACCAAAGAGATCCTCAATCAGATCGCATTCCGACGCAAGGAAGCGTGGGACGCGTTGCCAGCGCTCGTCGTGAGTTATGCGCGAGCGCGCAAAGATCGAGACGAGAACTTGGCGAACGCTTTACGTAAAGACCTTATGAACCGACCGTTTTCTGAATTGTTGCGGCATCTCGTTCGTGTCGTGGGATTACCCGATCCAGAACGGTACATGAAGCGCGAATATGTGGAAACGGTTCGGTCTTGTGCAATCGAGATTCAAGATTGGATTGCAAATCCTGAGCGTTCGTTGTAGTGACGCGCTGCGAAGGCCTGAACGTCATTAGCCCCGCGGCGCAAAGCCCCCTTGCGCAATTGCGTGAAACACGAACGACGCAGCCCGTTCTGCGGCAAGCTTTTGCCGTTCGGCCTTGTTCTCGTGCTTGTTACCGTCGGCATAGTCGCAAATGGCTTTGACGATGATCCAGGGAACGCCCTTCTCCGCAGCAGCCCCATACAGGCCAGCGCCTTCCATCTCGCCTCCTTTGGCTTCCGGAAAGAGTGCAAGTAATTCCCCGAGGTAACCACTGTTGTCGATGAGCGCCGGGCCCGAAAGCATAAGACAGGCCTCACATCCTTCAGAATCGCCATCATTCCATGATAACTTTGCCGAATTGAGCCTGTCGACCACCCATGGCGCAGGACTCGGTTTGTCGCCGCGAGGTATATCCACGCGCGTCCCTGTTTGGGGATCGGTCCCGATGCGTGCAGGCCCATAACATTGCAATTGCCGAGAATAGAGCACGCGCCCGATGGGCTGTTTTTCCGGGTCGACTCCAAACGCAATACCCACCATAATGATCGATTTTGGTCCGATATCCGCAATAGCGCTGAAGGCTGTGGACATAGATCCGCCTGATGTTTCGGAACCCGCCTGCACGGTGCTTACGCAGTGCACGTGAGCTCCTCCGATCTCGCCCACGTCGTAATAGGTCCTGTCGCCGAAGATCTGTGTCGGATTCTGGTTCGTGATTGATTTAGCCGCAGCGAGCACCGCCTTCGTTTCGATTTCCGTCGCCGTCATGAGCAGGACGTCGCATCGTTCGACAAGCCGATTCGATTTCGTCATTGTTCCGGTTTCCTTGCTGATTGCTTCGGCTTTGGTTCGGGGTCGTAGGTCAATCACTTCGGCAGGCGTGCGTGGCTGAAATGCACGCGCCAGCCTGTGTTGCTCGGCCTCAATGCGAACGAATTCAATCCAATCTCCACCACCGAGGGTTTGTTCAATATGGCGTATGGCGTGGATAGCTGCTGGGGTGCCGCGTTGGGACAAGGTTTTCAGCAGCGACTTGCGCACTGCAGCAAGGCTGTCGCGCGCGGTTACCATATGCGCTTTGCCGGTAAATAGATTGCGATCTTCGTTGTGAGGAAATTGCTCTTCCAGCCACAGGAAGAGTTCTGCAAGCTCTGGTTCAGACAAGTTTGGCCAGCGTGATTCACGGCGCGAATCCGTGTCCATTCGAGCCGCGGCTTCTAGGGCAATGTTATATCCAAATGCTGGATCCTCCCGAAAAATCGACTCAAGGACCGGCGATCCTGCATCTGTAGGTTGGCGAAATAGAGCTTGAGCCGCAAATCGTGCTCGCGTTC
>CAZETM010001381.1:0-2294 GCA_964514885.1 uncultured Polyangium sp.
CCGCTGTCTCCGGATGCACCGACAGGGCATGAATTTCGTGCTCCGTGTCTTCGAAGCGCACATCGGCCGTCCCCGCCCGCGTGTCGATTCGTAAGAGCCGCTGCTCGGAACGAGCGTAAAGCGCGAAGGGATCGGCGCGATGAAGCTCGACCGCGCCGAGCAGCGTCGGCTCATCCAGCGCAATGACGGAGCCCGTTCGCGTGTCAATCCGCGCGAGCCGTGACTGCGCCATATCAATGTCGGCGTCGTAGTCATGAAGCGCCAGCCAACTCTCACCATCGGCGGAGAACACGGCATCCAGGAGATCTCCCGGGAGTCCCTCGATGGGCAGTGTGACGCGTTCCTGCCCCAGGCTCTCCCGTTTCAGCTCCCCGCGCTCGACGAAGTAGAAAGCCGCGCCGTCCACGCGAACCGTGTCGACCGCGTCGGCCAACGCGACGAAGCGTGCATCCCCCGGGCGCCGTGGATCGAGGCGCAAATCGGCGCATTCCCGGAGCCGTGCCTCGGGGAGCCACCATAGCCGCTCCCCCGCGCGGATGAGCAGCGAGTCGCCGGCCGTCAAGAGCGCGCGGACGCCCGGGCAGGCGATGAACGAGACTCGCTCGAAGCGATTCAGGTTAGCCATGGTCAATATGCATTGTAGGGGCCGGGAGCCGGCGCTTCCGGCATCCACAGTTTGTCGACGGGGATCCGAAAAACGGCTCCATGCAGCCTATTGTACCAGACGCTGTCCCGGTATTGGATCCCGATCCCCCATTGCTTGGCGAAATGAAATCGGTTGATTTTTTGAACAAATTCCACGATCTTTTCCTCTGTCGAAGGTGGATTGGTAAAGAACCCATTACCACACACCTTGAGGATCGGGTTCGAGAACGCCAATCCTCTCTCCTTCGTCTTATCCCATGTCCCGAGGATGACGGCGTTTGGGAAGTGGCGGCGAAAGGCGATCCGTACCTGGCGCATGAATAGCGTGTTGCACCCGCTGAGCAGTACGCCTTTGCATTGCGGGTGCACTCGGTCGAACAAGGGGTTTTCGTACTCCTTCGCGATCGTTCCGGCTTCGCTCGTGGTCGTCATGTAAACCGAGTTCGGCCGTTTGCCCTCATCAGGAGCATTGCGGCTCGCGTGCAAAAATTGCCCATCATTATATGCTTTATTGAAGAAGCCTGCCTCGCGTTGCCGGTTGGCGAGGCGGTACTTGACCAAATCTTGTTGTTCTTCGGATTCGTGGACGGGGTTCTGCCAATCCGAAGCGAACTGACGGCCGTGGTGGCCCGATAGGAAGTACCAATCGGCCTCCACGCTCCGCAGCGCCTCCTTGAACTCCGGCCACCGGGCGATGTTGCTCCGCACGAGCGCGAACGATTTGACCCCTTGCTTCCCCCAGAGCGGCGTGACGTCCTTGAAGCCCCACCCGCGCCAGCTCTGCCGGAAGGCGCGGGCATCCGGTGGGTCTCCCAGCTCGACGATGGCAAAGGTCACGGGTTTGACCACGACGGCTCGATTGTGTATCGCGTGCGAGGGCGTGCTGCGGGCGACGTGAATTTCGCGGGGCTTCATCGTGATACCACCACCTGCTTGGGAAATTGGATGCGGCACATGCCGCCCTCGATGCCTTCGAGCCGAAGGCGCCCCGCCCCATCCGTACTGCCGCGGCGGACAGAACCGTTGGGCAGTTCGATCAGCACCTCGGCAGCCGGGACGGGCTTACCCTTCTCGTCGACGAGTTCCACCTGGATCCACTCGAGCCGTTCGCGCAGCACCGGAAGCGCCTGCGCCACCGGCTCCGCTTCCGCCGGCGCGTCCCATTTCGGCGCCCCAAGTCCCGGTTTGAGCGCCGTCACTCGACCGTCACGTAATGCCCGCCGAAGCAATGCCTTCAATTGCACCGCATCTCGCATTTCGCTCCCCGCAAACGCGCCTTCCAACGCTCGCACTATCGACGCAAGCGACGCTGGCGTCCCTGCCCCACCCCAGCCTTCAGGAAACCACGCATCGACGCGCGTCGCCGCAATCTCGCGGCTCAGCGCTTCCCCAGGCATCGCAAGCGCCGCCGCACGCGCGTCACCACGTATCAGCCAAACGCCGCCTGCTCCTTCGATTCTCCACCTGCCGGCAGCCATCGCGACTCGCAACACATCATCCGATCGAGAATCTGTCAAGCCTACAAAAGCACTTCTTGCGGCCATGACGCACTTGCCGGTAGCATCCGCCACAACGTCGCACCAACAAGGGCCAAACATGCACACCTTTCGCGTACTCGGCCTCGATCACGACCTCCGCGTCGTCCGCTT
>CAZETM010001382.1:0-2293 GCA_964514885.1 uncultured Polyangium sp.
CTTTCTTCACGGTAATCGGTTTGTCTTCATGCGTCGGGATCTGAATGCCTGCTTTTTTTGCGGAATCGCTCTGCATACTGTTTAGCAAGGCGCTTGCCTCACACTTCTTGCCGTTAATCCGGTGAATTTTGGCTTCCCAATTAAATTCACTTGTCTTTTGATTGTCGCAAAAATACTCTGCCTTCGAATTGGAAGGAAGTGCCAATCCCATTTTCTCCAACAACTCCGTCATACCGCAATCTCCCTTCGTCGCACCTCACCCAACACCTTCGCATAACCCCCCAGCACCATTTCCACCGCCGCTGCCTCGCGTAATGGCTGTCGCCCTTCCCGCAGCACTGCTTCGAGGCTCTCGCGCGTCAACGGTTTGCCCATCAGGTACCGCGTTCCACGCTCGAATCGCGCTCGTTCCCGATTCCACCATCCGCGCAACACCGGCGCGTCTGGCCATGGAAGACTCGCATCCGGATCGATTGCGACATTTTCATCGTCGGGATCGTCATTCGGCCCCACGACGACGTCCTCCGGCGCTTTGCCCTCGAGCTTCTCTTTTTCGAGGTCGAGACCCGTCATCATCGTAAATGCAAGACCCGCACGACGCGCCAGCGTAGGCTCCGCCATCCCATCGAGCAGCCAAGGCACAAGTGACGGCTCCCCGAGCGCTCCCGCGCCCGCAAGCGCCTCGCGCACGTGACCGTCCGCCGCGAGGGCATTAATTCTCGACAACGCATCCGGAATGGTCGACCTGCGCGCCGCCAGGGCACTCGCACGCTCGGCGAATGGCCCGCCAGCCGCAGCCATCGCCCATAACGCGCTCGGCGCACGTGCACTGCCAAGAAGCGTCGCCGACCACGCCGCCCAATAGCGACAAACCTCGGATGAAGCTTCCAGCCGATCTTCGATGGCGTTCAGCAAATCCTTGCGTCCAAGTTGCCCCGCAGTTCGAAGCGCTCGACTTAGCAGCCGTTCGTCGTCCGAATACAATGCATACGTCAGCACCGCACCCGGATCCATTCGATGCGCAACGCATGCCCCAAGACCCAGCCAATGTAATGCCGGCCCAGAACGCGCCGAAAGCAATCCAGGTAAAACCTCACACGTTTGGTTCTTGGGTGCCCACGCAAGCGCCGATACGAGTTCCCGCCCAGTTGGTCCCTCGCCCGCAAGATCGAGCACCATCGCGATCGATCGTAAATCGGAACGCTCCACAGAAAGCAACATCGCGACAAATGCACTTCCCGGTTCGCCGTCTCCCAACAGATCGAAGCTCGTCGACAAACCTGCATCGCCCGCAATTCGCAACCCGTCCACGTGAGCCTCGACGCGTTCGTCGAGTTCAGCGAGACCAACCGCATCGTACGCCCAATCATGCACGGCACGATCGCGCAGCGTCCATAAGAATGCCGCTTCGTCCGCATGTTCGGTGCAAAGATAATCCGACAAACCCACGGCGGTTCCTCGCTCAGTTGATTTCTACAGCGCCACCTTGAATACGATTCACGCCGGTCGAGCGCGACGACACATAAGCACCGCGAATGATGATCTTACCGGCTCGGGTCAACGTGATGCTTGCTTCGCCGCATTGCAAGACAATTTCCTTTTGTGCAGCAAGTATCACGCGTTCGCCATCCACGACCACGTGCGATTCGTCGGGCGAAACATGAATCCCGGGTGCCGCGGCATGTTCACCCTGAAAAAGCAGGCCCATGACGACAGGTTTGGCAGGAGCGCCTCCTTCGAACAACAGTGCAACGGCTCGCCCCACGTCCGCTTCAGTCAGAGACGCCATGACGCGTGCCTTCTGACCATCTGTTACCGGACAACCGGGCCAATCTACCAGGGCAAACCCTTCCGCGTCGAGCCCCACGAGCTGACCAATCAGAACGCCATCGATACGCGGTGGTGTCTCAATCGTCCGAGCTTCGCGCGCCTCGTGCGCGGCGATGACCAGATCGATGAGTTCTTCCCCGCCGTCTGGCAACGCCGCAAGTTCCCCTTGCGTTTCCGCGTCTTGCGCCTGCTCGTCTACGTCGCGTGCCATGTCAATTCATCCCCACTTCGCTGCCTTTGATTTTCACCTTGCCCGACGCTTCGACGTTCACTGCGCCATCACTCTTGACAGTGATCTTCTTCCCTTCGACTTGGATCGGGCCGTCTCCCTTGACGATGATCTTTTTGCCTTGCACGGTGATGTTGCCATTCTTTTCGATCTCAATCATCGCATCGCCGACTTGAATTTTGAGTTTTTTGCCGACGATCGTGGTCTTCTCGTCCTTTACCTCCTCCTTGAAGT
>CAZETM010001383.1:0-2292 GCA_964514885.1 uncultured Polyangium sp.
CGTTAGCAGTGACGGCAATTGCTCGTCGACGTTTCTGCGCCCGAAGACTTCGACGCCAGCTTTGATTTCCCTACGCTTCAAGCAGATCTCGAAGTCTTTCGATGGCTTTGCATGTCCGTTCGGCTTCGGTACACGATTGGCGAATGCGTGGCAAGTTTTTTTTCACGTGCAACGCAAATGCGCGATAGCGATGGTGTTCCTTCCAGGGTTTGCCATTTTTGGGGCTTGGCCGAAGCTTCTTGCGGTCTACGAGCCATTGTGCGCCGTCCCGAATATGCTCAGGGTGACGCTCTTTGGGAAATAATGCGGCAATGATCCATGCTTCGATCGCCATGACCGGCGTCGAGATCACAATGGCCGGGGGGAGTTTCTTGCGCCGTCCCGTTCGTAGCCAACCGTCAATGGTATTGCGAAGGCGCGTTGCTTCATATCCCCCGACTTCGTGCGGGGGATCGGCGATGCCGGCGTCGATCGCAATGTCAATATCGACTGCGACGATCAAGAGATCGATAGGATCTCCCACGTCAGGGTTCAAAACATTTTCAAGATTGGCCGCATTTTGCTCACACCAGCTCTGCACTTGCGTCCACCCCGCAGGACCTTTTGCACGCTCCATTTCATCAAGCTGTGGCTGAAGCGTAAACACGTCGGTGACCGATGGCCAAACCGAACGGACGACCGTTTTCAAAATCGGCACATCGGTATGGCCTTCACATACGAGTGCGGCAATACGCGGTTCAGACATCGTCGGGCATGCCCCCGAGGCGTCCCTCGATCCACAGGCGGCTTACGGCAAAGGTGCCGTGCTTCGCCTTTAAAGCATCGAAATCACGTACGGGAACACGTTTGACACGCGTATGCCCGATCTCGTCCCGCGAGACCGCAAAAAGACGAATTCGGTCATCTCCAAGGTTGAGCCCATCGAGCACCAACGGATTGTGCGTCGTCAACAGCACCTGGCGCCCGTGGTCGAGAATGTTATCGACGAACATTCGGGTCAAAGCTCGAGCGGTTCGAGGATTAAGTGCTTGATCAAAGTTATCCACGGCGAATATTGTCGGGGACTGCGGATGGGTCGCAAGCACCAGCATAAAAAGGATATAGAGCGCGCCTTCGCTTGCATCATACCCTGAAAGCACATTACGACGTTTGGCCATGAAGCGATCGTAAAACTCCACAACATAGCGGCTCGTAGGAACGCTAGGCGAAAGAAATGCGCGGCTCGGTTCGCCCGCTTTAACGGCGGCGGCCCAATCGATCAGCTCGAGCGCTTGCTCGATGGTCGCGCGCCCTGATGTATGTGTTGAGAGCAATCCAATTGCTTCGGCGAGCTGTCCGCCATAAAGGCCCACCGGGCTACGTTGCGCCGTATCTGGCGCAATGCCTCGAAGCACTGGAGTGACCGGTGCGAAAATGGCAAATTCTTCTAGCCACGACAAAAACGTCCGCATTTGTGCTTCAGTTTTTTGGCTTGCCCGGACGAGCGTTGCCACGCTGCGATTGTTTTCGAGGGGTATTGACATTCCCAGGGCATTGGCGTTGCCTCGGGGACCCCGGGATGCAATGGTGCGACGCCCGATCTCGAGTGACTCATTGCAAAATACCCAATAAGGGCGAGGCGTTTTCGTTGGATTCGTGATGTACGCGCGGTATCTCGCATCGCTAGTAGATGTCGCGGTCAGCGATATTTTGTTGGCGATCTTTTCACCTTCAAAGCTGCTCTTGTACAATTCAGGCACGCCCGGACGAACTCCGCGCCGAAGCAATGCCTGATCATCAACGGCACCTGAGGCGCAGGCTCCAAGGATACCGATTGCTTCGAGCAAGCAGCTCTTTCCCGCGCCATTCGCTCCGACGAACACGTTGACTTGCCCGAGTTCGACTGTCACATCCTTTAACGACTTGAAGTCTTTGATCGTCACCGATGCAAGGTGGCCCGACGTATCAGGCGGCTGCGCAGACTTACGCGTCGTCGTTTTTTTTGTCGTACGTGCCATGTAGAAAGGTCGCCTCGTCGTTGGAGGCGCTACGCTTACCTGTCTCCTTCCCGTACGGCAAGGATTTTCTTTATAGCCGCGCCCGAAATCTGCGACGAGACGACCCAGAAGCGGCGGCGCGACTGTTGGCCATTTCGCCTGAACGCGTAACTGTGGATTCGGACGAAGCCACAGCAGAGCCGCCGGCCGGCCCAACGTGAGCCGAGATGTAGGAGAACGCCGGCATCCGTCGTCGCCGTCGAAGGCGCTGCACTGAACGTCGTCCGTCGAGAATGTCGCTACTCGGATTTCCCGC
>CAZETM010001384.1:0-2291 GCA_964514885.1 uncultured Polyangium sp.
ATCGCTTTCCACTGCGGGCATTGGTTGCGAGGTGAATCCCGGTATCGGTTTGTCGACAGGTGCGGTGGAGCTGGAGCGCAACCGCGTCGAGATCGCGCGGCCTGAACTGCGCGAATGGTACATCAACGGGCCGCTGGGTATCGAGCAAGGTTTTACCTTGGAACGCGCGCCATCGTGTGCAGGCCCCAAGGTCGTCACGATTGACGTTGGCGGTAGCGTGGTGCCCGAACTCGAGGAAACTGACGGGAATGGCCGGGGCGAAGCGATTACGTTTGTGGACGCGAATGGAATGCGTTTGGCACGGTACACGGATTTGTCGGCGACGGACGCGACAGGTAAGCGCTTGGATGCGTGGATGAGTGTGACGGCGGGAAGGATCGCGCTGCATGTGGATGACGCGGGTGCAACGTACCCGGTGAAGATCGATCCGCTCATCTGGGTGCAGCAGGCGAAGCTTTTGGCGAGCGATGGCGCGGCGGACGACCGGTTCGGCTGGTCGGTCGCGCTCTCGGGGGACACGGCGCTCATTGGAGCGCTCAACCACGATGTGGGGGCGATCAGCGGACAAGGCTCGGCGTATGTGTTTGTCCGCAGCGGCGGAGTATGGACATACCAGACGCAGCTCACCGCGACCGATGGCGCGGCATTCGACGGATTCGGTAATTCTGTCGCGCTTTCGGGAGACACGGCGCTCGTCGGAGCGATTGGCGATGATCTTATGGCGTTGAACGACAGCCAAGGGTCCGCGTACGTGTTCACGCGTAGCGGCGTTGTGTGGACCGAACAGGCAAAGCTCGTTGCAAGCGACGGCACGGTCGGCGCTGTCTTCGGTAACGCGGTCGCGCTATCGGGAGACACGGCGCTCGTGGGAGCGGTAAACACCAAAATCGGGATCATGGAAAGCCAAGGCGCGGCGTATGTTTTCGTGCGCAGTGGTGACGTGTGGAGCGAGCAAACAAAACTCATCGCGAGTGACGGTGCGATGAACGACAACTTCGGCTTGTCGGTTGCGCTCTCGGGTGACACGGCACTCGTGGGAGCCGGGTTCGATCAGGTCGGGGTGAACATCAACCAAGGCTCAGCGTATGTGTTTACGCGCAATGGCGTCGCCTGGACCCAGCAGCAGAAGCTCACGGCGAGCGACGGCGCAATGAACGACTTTTTCGGCTATTCGGTCGCACTCTCGGGCGACACGGCGCTCGTCGGAGCGTTCCCCATGGACGGGGGTGTGATCATTGGTCCGGGCTCAGCGTATGTGTTCACACGCAGCGTCAGCGTCTGGACCGAGCAGCAGAAGCTCACGCCAAGTGATGGCGCGTCAGACGACCAATTTGGCTATTCGGTAGCCCTTTCGGGAGACACGGCACTGGTGGGAGCGATCCACAGCGACATAGGTACGAACGTTGACCAAGGTTCGGCGTACCTGTTCACTCGTAATGGCGCTTCATGGACCGAGCAAGCGAAACTCACCGCGAGCGACGGCGCGTCCGACAAAAGCTTCGGCAGTTCAGTCGCAATTTCGGGAGACACGGTGCTTGTCGCTGCGTGGCGCGATAAGATCGGCGAAAACAATTTGCAAGGCTCGACGTATGTGTTCGTTCCAGGCAAAGCCGATGGCGGTGTATGCAGTGCCAACCCCGAATGCGTGAGCGGATTCTGCGTCGATGGTATTTGCTGCAATGCGGCGTGTGACGGAGGCTGTCAAGCATGCAGCGTGACTGCGGGCGCGGCAGTGGATGGAATCTGTGCGCCGCGTGCGACAGGCACCGAATGCCGCCCATCCGCTGGTGTTTGCGACGTCGCGGAGAGCTGCGATGGCGCCCAGGCGAATTGCCCTGCCGACGCCTTCTTATTTGATGGCATCGTATGCGCGGAGGGCATGTGCACCGGTGGTGTCTGCATGGGCACCGGCGGCAGCGCGGGCTCTGGCGGAGGCGGAGCCAACGGCGCGGAGAACGACTGCCTTTGCCGCGCCGTCGGAACCTCCTCCGGTGGAACCTCGTCCGCGGCCCTTTCCCTCCTCAGCCTCGCGTTCCTCGTGACGCGTCGTCGTCAACACGTTTGTCGCGCCTAAACCCCACACTCTCGGCACGTTCCAGACGGCAAAGGACCTCCCAAGGTTGCTCGCCGCTTGAAGCTTGACGCACCAACACCCTCCGGAGGTTGTTCAAACGGTTGACGTTATCCTGAAAGGACCTCGGGAGGCAGCACATCTTCAACGCGTTTCACCCACGCTTGTTTGCCATCAAAAACCATAACGTATTCGTACACGGGTGACGCGCCCGCAGCGA
>CAZETM010001385.1:0-2285 GCA_964514885.1 uncultured Polyangium sp.
CACGAACCGCATCAGCCACTTGACCACGAGGAAGCGACACGCGCACACGCGCAAGAGCATCGTTCATCGCCGCATCAATCGTCCGCGCTTTGTCCGGATCGCGCTCGACAAATACGATTCGCTTGACGTGTTGCGATTCGACCAAGTGCTTTCGCGCGTGCACGAGCAGTTCGGCCACGATCGTCGTGGGATCATGCCCCGCTTCACCCGCACCGAGCAGCGGCAAAACGAACGTGCTCGCCGTGATGCCTTTCGCCTCGGCCACCGAAAGCGCAACGAATGCATCGTGAATGGCCGTGCGCGCATCCACGCGAAGCCCGATGTCTTCAATGCACAGAATTCGTCGGATTTTGGAGGACTGCGTGAGCTCGGAAAACCAACACCCCAGCGCAGGACGCAAGTCGAGCGCCGGGCTCTTGCGCAGCGCCGCGACATCGACACCCGACTGCTGATGCAACGCTCCGATCACCGTATGCGCAAAGGAACGATACGCATCGGGATCCTCGGCGAACGTGTCGAGCTTATCGGAAAAAGCCGAGACCGCGAGCAGATCCGCGGTCTCTTCCAGGTCGAGCAGGCTCCCTTGCTGCAGCTCGAACGTACGTAATCCCCATCTGCTTTCGATATCGACAGCATTGACCAACGGCATGGTTTGTCCGGGCGCATGGCTCGCTTGGGCCAAGCTCGGCCGCAGCGTACCACGTCAATCGTATGGTTCTGTTCGTCAATCGCGCTTGGGTGCCCGAAGCGCACCAATTGCCACGACAAGCAGCGCGAGCGTGAGAAACATGCCACCAAGACCACCGGGACGAGTCGACTCTTTCAAGCCCGTAAACAACGTTCGTACGACTTCGCCATCCGGCGCACGTTGCGGATCCGCAAGGTACGCGAATACCGCCGCCAAGTCTGTCCACGTCGCGTGCGCGATGGCACTCACGAGCGTCAACCACATCGCTCCGGTAAACGCGAGACGTCGCGGCTCAGGACGAAGAGCAAACCAAACGGCTCCGCCCAACGTGACCAAACCAAAAATCAAAACCGGGTACATGCCCCAACCGCCCTCAGCAAAAAACTCACCCATGTGCGCATCCTCCTTTGATGGCCGATCCGATGTGGTCGGCGTTCTTGTTTGCTGAGAACGCGACAACCGGACCGGCGTGACAAAGTTTTTTTTCAGTCACGCTCGAGGTACACGTAGCGTTGATACGAGCATGACCACGCACGACGAAGCCGAGCTCGTCACCCGTCTACGGATGGGAGATCGAGTCGCTTTGCGCACGGCGTATACGCTCTACTCCGATCGATTGTTCGGATTTTTGCTGCGCTTATCGCGTCGTCGAGAGGTCGCGGAAGATCTGCATCAAGAAACGTGGGTGTCGGTCAGTCGCAACGTGCATCGGCTCGCGGACGACACGGATTTGGCCGCGTGGCTGTTCACGATCGCGCGAAACAAACACCGCTCGTGGCGACGCTGGGCGGCACTCGACTTCACGCGCTACGTTTTGGAAACGTTCGAGCACGATACGATTTCATCGACCGCTGCTCCTGATTCGGGTGACGAGCTGGCCGCACTCGAAATTGCATTACGAGCGTTGCCTGAAGCGCATCGAGAAGTTCTGCTGCTCGTAGGTGTCGAGGGTTTGGAAGGTACACAAGCTGCCGAAGTGCTCGGAATCAAACCGGAAGCATTCAGACAGCGATTGTCACGAGCACGAGCCGCGCTCGCAGAAGCGTACGAACCGAAAATGCACAAGAATGTTGTAATGGCTCAACGAGGTGAACCGTGAATTTGGATGACCAGGATCCGCTTTTGGAAAAACTGCGCGGTTTGCCTACGCCGAAGCTGCATCAAGCACGGCGCGCCCAAGCGCTCGACGCAGCGGAAGCGGCATTGCCAGGAGCCACGCGCCCGAAAGCGCGCTGGTCCGAGATTGCCATGGTTGTAACCCTGGCGATTACCGGAGCGATGTATACCGTGGGATCGGTGAATAAGTTGGCCGAAATTTACGGCTCGGGTCGATTGGCTGCCGTGGATCCCGAACGTTGAGTTCGTTAGGTCAAACTGTTTTCCCTGTCAATTCTCCCGCAATCGGCTCATTGTTCAGCAAATGCTTGATGACCGCGCGGCCGTCCGGACGATTCCGTTCATCACCCAGCGGAACCAAGCTCAAATCGATTTCGACCTTGTAGGACGCCTCGAACTTATGCGGCGGAGAGCCATTCCAATCGTCCGGTGAGAGCATGGAGAAATAAAGCTCGCCATTCGGCCGACGATACAAGTGATA
>CAZETM010001386.1:0-2285 GCA_964514885.1 uncultured Polyangium sp.
GGAGCGGGCTGCCTAAGCATAGGGCTAAGCGATTCGTCGTATTGAGCGCAGGTCGGCACTTGTGCAGAGTGACCATTCGGCAGCCCACGCCGTGCCGAGGAGAACGATCATGACACAGAAGAAGTCGATTGTATTGCTGCTCGCTGCTTTCTTGTCCGCCGCCTGCGAAAGCTCGGGAGCCTGTATCACTCACGATTTGGATAGCGGAGGTTGGTGGTGCAACGAGGACGAGGAAGAAGAATACTGCAATGCCGAATGGGCCGCGGAGTTTCCCATCGGCAATGATTACGTTTTTGAAGAAGAAAAGTTATGCGCGCAGGTAGGCTATGCCAACTGGTGCGATCAACAGGACATGGAGGCATCTGGCTCGAGTGCTGTTTATTTGGAAGGCCGATACCTTTCCAATGCTTCATGCGATCCGCTCGTACCAGCCGGCGGCAGCAGTGGCGGTGGTGGAAGCTGTGACACCTTCAATGACATGACGACGTATTTCGGCGATACGCAATTCGATTCCTTTTGCTGGCAGGCAGGGATCTTGCGCGCGTGCGGGCAATCGGGCAATGCTGATACGACATGCAACACGCTACAAGAATTTCTGAATTCCTCGGGCGGCGGTTCGGCTGGAAAGTGCCCGTATTGCTGATCTGCTTCTAGCGGCTGGCTCCGACCGGCATCAGAGAGCGAATCATCAAGCAGGCCATGAACGAGGGTTTGCGGCAATTGCAAGAAAACGATTACGGAGCGGAATTGCGAGCTGCCGGGTGCAAACGATTCGACAATGGTCGTCGCATTTGATGGCAAACAGGTGCCCGTGAAAGCGGGCACGTTGCGCAAGGTCGCAGCGGCCGTGAAAAAGGTGCGCCGCAAAAACGCTACTTGAGCATCGCTCCAAGCTCCGCTCTGGAGCGAACACCGAGGGCACGGTAGACGTGCTCGGCGTGTTTTCGCAGCGTGCCTTCGCTGATGTGCATTTGGATCGCGATTTCCTTGAACGAAAGTCCGCTATTGACCAGAAGCGTCGCCACTTGATGCTGTCTTGGTGATAACGAATCGAGCACGGACGCTTTCGTCGCCACGATGGGAGCCAATTGCAATGGAATTTCCCGAAGCACCACGAGCGTCACGTCCTCGGTGACGACATGGTGTTCTCTGGCGACATGGTGGAGGTTGATTTCGAGCACCGAGGTGTTGTCCAAGCTCGGGACGTACTTTGCCGAGAATCCGGCCGGGGCCGGGGCAGCTTGGGCCCAGCGCATGAGCGTCGAAACCGGTGTGCGTGTATCGTCTTGCGTGCGATTCATCGAATACTGGCGTGCCAGCCAAAACGCTCGGCGATTGCATTCTAGCAATTCTCCATTCGCGCGCACCAGGGCATACCCCGCATTTTGTTCGCGCAAGATTTGATCTTGGAGCGAATCTCGAGGGACGAACGGCAATCGCAGCCGCTCGATGGCCGCATGAATGTCACCATGAAGAAACTCGATCATGCGCAGCTCGCGGTCCGACAATGGGCGTTGATCGTGTTCATTGAAGAACCACAGCGTGCTCAATTCCCGATCGAACGCTCGAGGTCTCCATGACAAGGTCAGGACGCTCGGGAAATCAATGCCGTGGTGCGGGTAAAGAGCCTGCGCGATGGACCATGATTGCCAAAATGATTCGGGGATGAAGTCCGACGATCGACACATCGTGCCGAGCGGGAGTTGCATGAAGACGAACGGAGATGGGTCGGCTTCGATGATTTCCGCCACGGTATCGATGAAGGTTTCTGGGACTTGATACAGCACGTCGACCGGATCGAAAGGTCGTGACGCTCGGATGGTATCCAAGAGCCCACAGGCGAAAGGAGCACAAGGGCGCAGCGCCTCATAAACAGCTCCGAGCGAGCTTGACATGGGAATTGCGCGGAGGGCATTTCGCGCGGCCTGGAGGCTTTTCAGTTCCCTTGGCGTCCATGAAGACGGCACTGAGCGCCCTTTGAGCACCATCTTTGCCATCTCTTCGATGCTTGGAATCCCACGGGTCACAGTCACTATTTTCTCCGGACGGAAACGTAAAAGACAAACCAGGCGCGCCTCTTGGTCATGACGGTTCTACATGAAGCGCATGGGTCGCGTCACGTAGTTTCGATGAGCGACGGTTGACGGGTTCGGTGCGTTGTGTGCTGACGTACGTGACGAGTACGTGATTTAGCGTATTGCTTTTGGGGTTGATTTGAGCGTGCGGGGTTGGATTACGCGGTTCTTCGTATCGTACAGGCGTCGCGGATGGGGCACGGTGGGTTC
>CAZETM010001387.1:0-2282 GCA_964514885.1 uncultured Polyangium sp.
GGATGTCGCCGCCGGCCACAAGGTTCGGAAATGGCTGTTTGTTCGCGCTAGGCACCGACGACGGATTATTGGGTCAATGCAATGGACGGTCAGCCATTCTTCTTGGTCAACAAAGCCGTCGACCCAGGGTTGATCGATGTGTTGCGCGAAGACATCATTCCACGGCTTCTGCGTGATGTCCCAGGGCAACCGTCCGAGCAACAATTGAATGACGACCCGACGCTACATCGCTTCACCATGGTTTTCGATCGAGAAGGCTATAGCCCGGCCTTCATCGGCGCGGCGAGCAGGCGGGGCTTGGACGATTCCAACTCGAAGGGAGTTTTTGATGTGGCGATCGATGCGAGGCCTACGGGCCGTCCGGTTTTTCGTGGCGAGGAAGACGGCGACAAAGGGCCGCAAGCAAGCGTTGTGTTCATTGGCGAAAAAAAGCCGACGACGGTGCACGACGAGAGTCGTCACGAAGAGCAGTCGCGATGAAACTCGAAAAGCTCTCCGCCCTCCTTGCCCCGAGACGCGCGCTCCGCGCAAAGAACCGCGCCTACCGCGCGCCGAGGGCCATCCACTTCCAAAAGCTCGGCATCGACCGAAAGAAGCACCGCGGCGACCACGGAAAGGGCGGCGACGACTGTGTGTTGGTCATCGCCCTCCGTCACGAGAGACCCATCGACCGGTCAAAGCAGGCCATCGACCGGTCAAAGCAGGCCATCGACCGGTCAAAGAGCCGCGCGCTCCGATTTGCGCAGCAGCTTGATAGACACCTTCTTAGTCATCTTTACCTGCATGTGGCACAACATTAGGCGCTGCGGGAGCGTTCGGATCGTCTTCGTCGTCTTTATGCGACGCTCGTTCCGCACGAAGTTTCTGAAAATCTTTGTCGGTACGACCAGCTACGTGACTCAAACTACGACGGAACGTCTGCAATTCCAAATCGAAGACGGCGCCAGTCGAGCGAACCGCGCTCAATAATTGTTGATACGTGGAATCCGATGCCTCGGCCTCGGCCCATTCTTTGTTTGCCGGAACCAATGCAGCTTGAATTGCCGCTATCGCCGTGCCCGCATACGTCAATGGATTGCCTGACGCATCGGTGGCTTCGTCGAGCACTTGGAGCAATCGGTTTGCATCTTCGATGATATCGTCGGGCACATCGGGTTTGTCGGCAAAATCTGAAGCATCGAATTGCGGAACATCGCGCACGAGCATCGGCAACCAGCCGCGCATTTGGGCGACGAGGAAGGCGACGGCGCCTTTGCCTTCTTTCATTTCACGACGCCACGTGTTTTGATATTTCGCGGATGCATCGTAGGCACCGATGAATGCATCGGCCTTGACGGGCAACGTTGTCGAATACGCGGCGATAACGGGGAAGTCATTGGCTCGGCGTTCTTGAACTCGTTTGGCTCGAGAGGCGAGGCGGCGCAATTTCCAGGCAGGCGTGGCAGACATGATGATTCCTTGGGTGAGGGGTCCGGGGCGATGAAATCAGAAGCGCGCGCGCGAAGCAAGAGTATTTTGTTGTCGCGGACGAAAAGGGCGACGGTCTGTCGGGGGCGTCGCGGCGGACATGTTTCGACGCGTTTCGCACAAACCGAAAGCGACGGCAAGTCAATTTGCGGCGGCGTTCGTGGAACCTGAAGGGATTTTTCGGGGCACAGCAGGACGCGGGGTGGGGCGTATATCCGAGCCCAAGGAAGGAGCATTCACGGGCGGAGGGCCTGGCGGGACGCACGTGCCTCATTCCACTGCGGGCCCGTGATCTCTTTGTAGCCAGCTCGTCACTCGAATCGCTGACAGCGCCTCCCACTTCCGCGGAAGCCGCTGCCGAGCAACATACAACAATTCGACGACGCGTGTATCTGCATCCACGAGCACCCGCACGAGGCTCGTTTCTACGGCCAAAGGTTCTTGGCGATCGATTTCGGTCGTGACGATAACCCTGTATTCGTGAATTTGCAGGCGAAGCATCTCTTCACCATGAAGGCCCGCCATTTCAATGACCAGCGGCGTCACGAACGGCCGCGGCGACCGTTGCTCGGGCAGCGCATGGGAGTGGAATCGAGGATCACGATCACGCGGCGGAATGGGCGATCGATTCTCGCGCCAAGCCGCGTCGTGCGTACCGACAAACGATCGCCGAGGCTCGCAGCCACAATCGATAGGCGCGAAACAGGCACTCGTCTGCTCGAACGCCGCGAGATCCGCGGGCTCCAGGCGAAACGCTTCCTGTCTTATCCCTCTGTACCAAGGAGCTTTCTTCGATGATACAGAAATTACGATCA
>CAZETM010001388.1:0-2273 GCA_964514885.1 uncultured Polyangium sp.
AGGTACGTCACGGCTTCGACCTTAGCACACCGGGGTGAGGCGCGCTGAGTGATCTCAGCGGAGTATTCGTCAAGAGCGGCGAAGACGTCGGTGTCCCGCGCCTTCAGTCATGATAGAACCAAAGGAAAGCCGTCGTTCGTAGGTCTCCAATCCATGCGCATCGCCGCGGTATTCCTGGCATTTCCCCTGCTCGCTGCATGCGTATCGACGCCTGCACCCAAGCCTCGGGCACGTACGCAACCAACCGTCGAAACGGCTCCCGCGCGAGTCTCTGTCGCGGCGGAAGAGGTCCCGCTCTCGTTCGACCGTGGCGTTTGGCATATCGAGGGAACGTTGACGATGCCAGCACGCACGGAAGGCGCGCTGGTGCCGGCCATTGTGATCGTGCATGGCAGTGGCCCGATGTCGCGTGATGGTGGCATGAACGGACAACTTGGATTGGGGTTTGGCTTCGAGTTTCCCATTTATCGGCTGCTGGCCACTGCGCTCGCGCGTCACGGTTATGCGGTATATAGGTACGACAAGCGCACGTGTGGCCAATTCAATGGCTGTTCGGAGGGTGGTTTTACCTCGATTCCTTTTAACATGTTGGAGACTGAATTCGCGACGAAGGAATACGTAGGCGATGCGATAGGCGCCATGGACGCGGTGCAGCGAATGCCTGCCATTGATCCTCGGCGCACGTTTTTCATTGGTCACAGCGAAGGCGGCCAGCTCGTTCCATTGCTACTTGCAGAACGTCCCACCGTGCGAGCGGGCGTAATGCTTGCGCCGCCGTTTCATTCGATGACTATCGTGCTGGAACAGCAAAGCGAACGATTGCGATGGGCTTATTCCAAGATTGGGGATTCAAAGCGGGCGGCCGAAGAAGGTGACTCGTTGCGCGATGCAGCGCGGGCGTTGTCGAATATCGAGAAAGGGACGTATCTGGGCGGATTGATTTTGGGCCAACCGCCGGGTTTATGGGCTTCGTGGCTGGATATAGCGAAAAAGGCGCCGCTCGTGGCCCGAGAGCTGAACCGACCGCTTTTGGTGTTGGGTGGCGGGTATGACTACAACGTGGGCGCCTCGGAAATCGAGCATTGGGCGCATTGGCTTGCCGACGCGAAAGATACTCGTCACCGGGTGAAGATATTCGATTGCGTGACGCACGCGTTGAACTGCATTACGGAACCGGATCCGTCACGGATGAAAGACAGTGACATTGGCCGCAACATCGACGCGTCGGTCATTGGCGAGATGGTCATGTTTCTCGAAGCGAATGGGCGGGAAGCGGCCCCTCGACCGCTCCGGGATTGATTCGTCACGCTCCCAACTTATCCGCCTGTTCGCACGGCAGCTCGCAGCCGTTCGATTTCCTGCAGCGCGGCCACATGAGCAGCTTCGGCATCGAGTTGCTTTTGCTCGGCTAGGGCACGCGCATCGGCCTCGGCACGTAGCTTTTGCTCTGCATCGAGTTGCTTTTGCTCCGCATCGAGTTGCTTTTGCTCCGCATCGCGTTGTTTTTGCTGCGCCAGGACACGCGCATCAGCCTCAGCGCGTAGCTTTTGTTCGGCCAGCATTTTTTCCTGCTCCGCCAACGATCGAGCGAATCGTTCGTCGGCCAGCTTTTGCGCGAGAAGCAGGTTCGTCTCGTCCGGGGTCGGCAGCAGATCTCGCCCCAAACGATCACGCGCCAAACGAAGTTGTTTCCCGAACATGGCATCTTCGACCACCGTCCAGAAAAGTTGAAGCGTACGGCATTCTTCCGTGTTCGATCGTCGTTCGACCAGGTGCTTGCCCCGCCGATCCCATACCGTGATCGAATCAACCTTGTCCCGATCGAATCGCACGACCTCCAAAATCGCAGTCGCTTCGTATCGCGCCAGCTTTTCTTCCCACGTGAGCTTCACCCGATCGTGGGGACTGATGATCTCGACGGCCAATTGAGGCGTCCCGAGCCTCCACGTCTTCCACGAATCGAAATCGCCGACGTGCAGGTCGGTCTTGATCATCAAGTCCGGAGCCAGGCATTCCCGCGGATTGCTTCTGTTCGGATAAAAGAACTGATCCGAAGCAATGGTGAAGTTGTCGAAAGCATTCTTGACGATTAAATAAAGCGCAGTACGCGCCTCGAAATGACGCTTGGATTCGGCCACGTGGTCCTCGAAAGGCTCCTCGCAAGGAAAAAGCAAGTCCTCTTCGTCTTCGCTGTCGAAGTCGGCAGTATCTTCTTCAATGTCCAGCGAGCTACGCGTATCACGTGAACCAGACGCACCGGCCGGATCTGTGTG
>CAZETM010001389.1:0-2271 GCA_964514885.1 uncultured Polyangium sp.
GATAAGGGCGAAGCTCGAAGCGAGGCGATGCGGCAGGTGCGTTTGGGAATGCTGGCCAACGAGACGACGGCGCATCCATTTTATTGGGCCAGTTTCATCGTAGCCGGTGATCCGTCGCGTTTCGATGGGACGATGCCCAAGGAGGTGCCTCAGGTTTGGCCGGGCAAACGAGGGTGTGCCTGTTCGGTAGCGGGCGATTTCGCAGGCGACGATTACGGCAGCGCCGGCTTGATGTTGTTCGCGGGCGGGGCACTGCTTGCTTGGCGAAAGCGTTCGGGACGGTCCTGCGATTCCGTGCGCTGGTCCTGACGAGGCTATTGCCACGCCGTCGGAATCCGTCGTAACATGAGCCGATGTGGAAGACGCCCGAAGGAAGTACGCAGCGGCTCGTGCAGTTGTGCTGCGGCTATTTTTTCTTCTACATCATCACGGGGGTGGTCGTAAAATACTTCCAGGGAAAACCTGAATTGGGTTTTCCAGGGATGAACGACTTCGAGTACTTGGCGTACAGTACGCTTGGCGCCAATGCGACGTGTATCGGGGTCGTGCTGGTCAAACGCTGGTTTCATATTCAGTCCGTTCAGTACGTCGAATTCTGGGGGCTCAGGATCCCGCGCGAGCATTTGTACATCATTCCTTCGGGGGTGTGCACGGCGGTGGTGATTCCGGCGACGACGCTCATGTATTCGTTGCCGATTTCGGTCATGGTCGCGATGGTCATGATGCGTGGCAGCGTGATCGTGATCAGCCGGGTGGTGGATGCGATTCAGATTCGGCAGGGCATTTTGAAGAAGAAGGTGCATCGCGAAGAAAACTTGGCGGTCGTATTTGCCATTGCCGCCGTGTGCGTACACTTGTTTTGGGATTCCAATTCGGCAGGTTTCGACTTTTTGAATTCGACGGTGGCCGTGGTGATTCTGTCGTCGTACATCGTGGCGTATTCCATTCGCATTTACATCATGAACTATTACAAAAATACGCGGCCCCCCGGTGCAGTGGCGCAAAACCGTGGGTTTTTCGGGGTCGAACAGGTAGCCGCAAGCATTACGATGATCGCCACGACGATCTTCGTGCTCGGCGCTCCGAGTTGGTTTGGCTGGTCCGCTCCGCAAGTATTACGATTTCAGCGCGCCGTGGTCGAGCCTCATGCCGGGTGGTGGTTGGCCGTGTTGAGCGGTATTTCGTTTGGCATGGTCGCATTTTTCTCCGTGTTCATTTTCATGTTTCACGGACGAACGGCGACGTTTGCGGGGCTCGTGAATCGATTGACGTCGCTCGTTGCAGGCACGGTCGCGACGCTTGTCGTGTACGTGCTTTTCGGCGGCAAGTTCCCGAGCGGTGCGGATTGGGCATCGCTCGGCTTCATTCTCGTGGCCGTGGGTTTTTTGACCATTGCCGAGCGACGGCGAATGGCGGAATTGGCCCATCGTGTCGCATAACCGCACGATTTGTAATGTTTCCCGGTAATCTTTTCTCGTTCTGGCCTTCGTCGTCGCCGCGTCCCCTACGTCGAACCTTTCTGACAAACCCACGCTCGAGTTTGTCTTCGTCCACCCAAAAGAGTTCCGCCATCCGCGCGAGTTCGCCCTATCATGCCAAGCAAGCATGAAATACGCCGACCAATCGCTCGCGCCCGGCTTCTTGATTGCCTCGCCTCCACTCGGTGATCCAAACTTCGACCGCGCCGTCGTCCTCTTGGCTGTCCACGGCAAAGAAGGAGCGCTTGGTTTCATCATCAATCGCCTCGCCCCCGTCACGCTCGGCGAAGTCTTCAAGTTTGCCGGCTACGGCGGCGCTGAAACGCAAGACAAAGGCGCCGTGTATTTGGGCGGCCCCGTCTCCCCCTCCACCGGTTGGATTCTCTGCGTCGACCCGGATCTCGATCCAAAAGACGAAGGCGTGCTGGCAATCGATGACCGTTTACGCATTACCTCTCGACGCACAGCCTTCGACGCATTCGCGCAAGACCGCATAGCGAGGCCCCATGAGCCCGACCCGAAAAAGCGCATCGTGATTCTCGGCTACAGCGGTTGGGGCCCAGGACAACTCGAACGCGAAATCGGAGCCGGCGCGTGGCTACCTACGCCGCTCGATGAAAGCGTCGTCTTCGATGTGGATGCCGAACAGCGCTGGGAACACGCCTATGCCCTCAACGGGCTCACGCCCGCCGTGATGATGAGTATGCGGGGCGGGGGCGAAGCTTAGAGCGTGTTCATCAGGCTGCTGCGCGAACCGGTGCGTCGGTCGGCCTCACTCAGCGTACTGAAGTAC
>CAZETM010001390.1:0-2269 GCA_964514885.1 uncultured Polyangium sp.
CACCCGGGTTACGGGAATATGCCGCTGAGGCTGACTGCCTAACACCCGGGTTACGGGAATATGCCGCTGAGGCTGACTGCCTAACACCCGGGTTACGACGTGGATATGCAGCCGAGCGGCGGCCGAATACGATGTTAGGAAGCCCGGATGGCGGCGATAGGCGGCAAAGCGGAAGCAGAACCAGAACCAGAACCAGAGTTCGGCGGGCATGTAGCGGACGCTTGCTGCCGAGAGAGTAACGAGAGGGGAACATCCTCATGGGACGCCGAAGCGGCTTTTTAGGAACGCTCGTGCGAGAGATGGAGAAGTCGGCCGATCGTGCTGCCGCCGACTCACGCCGACAGGACCGTCGTCAAGAAGCGACACAGAGCCGGGCCATTGAGCGGGAAGTGGTGCGCTACGAGCGCGCGCAGGATCGGGCTCGGGTGCGCGCCGAGCGCGACGCCGAGCGTCGTCGAATCGCCGAGGAGCGCCAGCGAGCCTCAGAGCAAAAGGAGGAGGCGAAGGAAGAGGCGAAGGCTGCCCAAACCAGGGCGTGGCGGCTGGAGGTTGAGGAGCACCAGGAGCGCGAACAGGACATCGATAGCATCGCAAACGAGGCGCCCGAGGTAGAGGATCGAGACCGACTCTACACGGAACTCGCCCAGCGGCGCGCCTTCGAGCCGGAATCGTTTGTGCCGCCGCGCGCACCGAACAGCGACTCGAAGGTTCGGAAGCTCCGAAAGCAAGCCGAGCAGGACGTCGAAACCTCGCTGAGCTCATTCAAGCCGGATACCCGCACAATCTTGCTGGTACAAATCGGTGCCGGCGTGCTCGGCATCGGCGGCACAGCGCTCACCATTGCACCCCTCGCATCCGACTTGTCAGTTCCTGCGGCTGGGGCTTTCGTCGGGATCGGCGGCGTGGTTGTGGCGCACCTCGTCAGGATGGCGCGGGCGAGACGGCAGCGTGACACGTTCCGAAACACTCTGGAACGCGATGTCTACGGCCGGCTGGACGAAGCCCTTCAGGGGCTCCAGCGTGAAGACGAAACACGTGCGGACGCAGCCGTTCAGAAGGCACGCGCTGCCTACGACACCGAAACTGCCGCCGCGAGCGAGGAGTTCGAGCGGGAGGAAAGGGACCGGCTCCAGGGGCTACGCGAACTGGGAGAGGGGGACGCGACTCGCATGCGAGAGGCGCTGGAGGCAGCATTCCCTCTCGAACTGCCGGTACCCTGCAGTGTGAACGCAACCGTGCGCTCAGCGACCGTCGTTTCGGTGGAGATCGACGTTCCGGAACCAAGCGTTCTTCCGACCACCGAAGCAAAGCTTCTCGCAAGCGGCAAGGTCAGCTACAAAGATAAAAACGAGAAGCGGCTTCGGGAGCAGTACGTCCGGCTCGTTGCCGGTTTAGCGTTGCGACACGCTTCAGAAGCGATGTTGAACCTTCCGACGTGTCAAAGCGTAGAGGTCCGTGCCTTTCGCACTACGGTGGACCCGTCCGTTGGGCGTCTTGCGCGCCGCGCGGTACTGGAGGTGAGCTTCGACTATCCCACCCTCGCACCAATGACAATGGACGGGATTGATCCCGTAGCGGCGCTGAAGCACTTCAACCACCGGAGCAACGTCGATCGAAATCGCGAGTTGCTACCACTGGACGTGAGCGCGTGAGTATGGATCAGCGTCATCTTCGTGCAGGAACCGCGGCATGAGAGTGGACCGAGCCACGACTGGAGCGGCGAGCGGCGGCAGACTCGGATTGCCTCGGAGGTGCGTGTCCAAGATGCCCGCGTTTGCTGTACCGTGGGGCGTTCCTAACAAGGCGATGGTGCTGACCGCTCCCGATGAGCCCAATGGAACGACAATGAGCCCTATGCAGCAGCACATCACCGACTCGTTAGCCAGATAGAGGTTGCAGATGGAACGCAAAAACGTACTGGGAATGATCTGCGGGTACTACCTCTCGCGCTTCGACAAGGCTGCGTACGCTCGCCTTGGCCATCCGTCGCAGCAAGCTACTCACGAAGCGCTCGGCAAGAAGCTCGATGTGCCTGCGGGGTCGATCAACAACTGGCGCGATGAATTTGATCCCGTTCACGACAACGAACGACAAGGCTGGCACAAGCGCGAAATGGCGCCAACGCGGCGCCGCGCAGTTGAGGCACTACATGCGCTTTCGGAGGATGAGCTATTCCATCTCTTGCAGAAGTTCTCCGCGCTGACTTCCGATCAATCCGTCGATGTACTCGTCGCGGCTGTCAACGAGACCACTACTGACCCCTCCGACA
>CAZETM010001391.1:0-2265 GCA_964514885.1 uncultured Polyangium sp.
AATGCCTGCGGAAGCGAGCCTGGCGGCAGCAAAGTCCCGCAGGCGCAGATCTCGTTCACTTGCAGCGTCGTGAAGACCGGAACGGCAGCCCTTCCCAAGCCTCACGTGTTCTCTACGCCCGAAGAACTCCTGATGCTCGCTTCGAGCACCGACAACGCTTTCCACCAAAAATGGGGCGGCGTGAAAGTGAGCGTCGCCATCCCAAGCGGCGTCGGAGTCGTGCCTCAAGCTGATCCCGGCGGTGGCAGTGGCATGGTCGTTGTCGGCAGCTTCGGCAAGATCACGCTTGCCGGCAGCAACCTGCAGCTCGGCAACAAGATCTACTACCGCGGCTACGACAAACAGGTTTGTTACTCGGCGCCGATGTTTTCCGACATCAACATGATGTTCAACCGCATCGACGGCTTCTCGTACCTCAACTACTGCACGTGGGGCGTCGAGCCCTCGAACAAGTGCGCGGACTACGATCCAGGCAGCGAAGATTGCATGGGCATCACCTGCCAGTGACGTTTCGCAACGGGGGGCTCGTCGGCAGCCCCCCATTCGCTCCAGAGCCTATCGCAGCCATCAAGTTCGCTGCATCCCAGGAAACGTAGACCCCGCCCCGCATACGGCGCTACCCTGCCGTCCTATGGTGGCTCGCCGCACGACCGTTGCGCCACAAACGAATGCGCTCGACGCCCTGCTCAGCCTTTCCGGATCGCTCACGCGTACGAAAACAGGCGGAGTTTTTTCTGAAGCACTGTCCGCAGTGTTCGAAGGCACCGATCTGCAAAACGGCGTGGTTCATGAAGTCACGCCCACAGGCCTCGAATTGGTCGCCGAAGAAAATCTTCCGTCAGCGTTGCGCTCGCACATCGGTTCGTTTCCAGCCGCAGATTCGCCGTGGTTTGTCATTCCGCAAGCTGCACGTAGGCGACGAATGCTCGTCGAAGAAGACGCGGGAGCGATGTTTGGAACGCGGGTTTCACGCGCCCTCGTACGAAATGCAGGCTGGGAATCCGTCGCCTCAGCACCGATCCTCATCGGTCGCGATGTCTTTGGCGTGATCACTCTTGCGTCATCATCGGTCGAAGTCTTCACGCCCGAAGTGCTCGGTGTGCTGGAAATCGCGGCGAACATGCTCGCTTTGTCACTCGCGCGCGAACGAGCAACGTCCGGCGAAGCAACTGCCGTCGCGAAGCAAACGCAGGTTTCCGACGTCGACGAAAAACTCACCCGCCTGGCCACGTTGGGCACTCTGGCCATGGGTTACTCCGACGATTTGCGCGCCCTGATTTCGCTGCTCGATGCTCAATCGCAGCTTCAAGCGAGGTGGTTCGAGCGCATGCGCGAGCGACATCCAGATGCCGTCGCGCTGCTCGAAGAAATCGAACCGATGTTGGAAGAGGCTGCGAGTTCGTTACGTCTCGCACGCACGAGCGGAAGCCGACTGTTTTCTGCGTTCGGTGAAAGCAGCGCAGAAATCGTCGATGTCGCAGCGCTCGTTCAAGAGGTCGTGGCGCTCGTCGAGCCCGCGACACGGAGCCAAAACGTCGATGTGCTCGTGGCCGCACCGGCCAATGTAGATGTCTCGACGATCGGCAAACGAAGCGAGATTCGACAGATCGTACAAGGCCTCGTCACCGATGGGATCGACGCCTGCACACGCTCGGACAAACCCGGCAAACCCACGGGCCCACTCACTCAGAAGCCGATCGTGTCGGTGACCATCTCGCGGGAAAAGAACACCATCGTGGTGGTGGTCGAACATTCGGGGAAAGGTTTGTCCACGGAGCATCGGCGCTCGACGTCGCTGCATGTTGCAGTCGTCAAAGAACCGCTGGGCTTGATGCTCGCACGCAACATCGCTCTCGCTCATAGCGGCACGGTGGATGTGGGTCGTTCAGAGCTTGGAGGCATGCTCGTGCGTGTGGTTTTACCTGCCGCACCACCACCCGTTTCGAAACGATCATCCACGGGGCCAACATCCTCCGCGCGCCGGTCGAGGCAGCCCATTCCGGGCATGGAAGGGCACAAACCGAGCACGAAACGCGATGGATGGACGGCCATGCCAGATCCTTCAGTTGCGTCACCTCAACCTCGCCCCATTCGCGCGCCCGTGCCTGGTTCCGCGCCCGTGCTCAAGATGTCCGACGTCGATAGCTACGCGTCCACCGAACGCGTTCCGGTGGCCAATCCCCCGTCCGGTTTGTCTCGTTCGCGACCGTTAGCACCGCTCGTCTTCGCTGACCCAGCCGACTCGGCAAAGATCACCGTGATCGT
>CAZETM010001392.1:0-2262 GCA_964514885.1 uncultured Polyangium sp.
GCCATGAGACGCACCCTAAAGGCAACGGACGAGGCGGGCCAAGTTTTTGACAAGCTGCTAGCTGCGTGCCCGGAACGCACCGGAACCACGCTGCATTCTTGGACATGTTGAAAAAATTTGCACGACACGAAGCGAGCGTGCTAGGGACGCGAAACGAGCGAAAATAGCGGCTTGCGTGAGGGGGAATGATATGCCGAGGACACTTTTGGGAGGCTGTGCGTTTCTGCTTTTTGGCACGTTTGGCATGCTGTCGGGCGTTGCCCACGTGCACCAAGACGAACCAATTGCATTCAGCGGACCTAAACCCGCTGAAGTGGACAGTGTGCAATTGTCCGGTCTTACGTCGAGCCAGCAGAGTGAATGTTCGGTTTCTGAGCCGTTGCATCCAAATGCGTCAGGATATTCTGAATGCGTTGCAGCGTGCAAGGCGGGAGGAACGACGATCACTGCATACTGCGGCCGGATGCCTACGTGACAGTTTGTCGCAATGTGCTTGGCCGCTGCGGCGCTGGGCACGGTATCGTGCATGGGATTCTGCTATTCGCGCTTCAGGAACTGAACATGAAAACAAAACCAGAATGGCAAGCCGTACGGGTCCTTCACGATTTGGCAAACCCAAAAGCTAAAATTGAAGTTCAATTGGGATTTCCCGAGCCATCGGAAAATGAACTCTGGCGGTGCGCGTTCCGCGTGAAGGGATTGACGCAACGAAAAATATGTTATGGCGTCGGGTGTGATGCGCTTCAAGCCCTCATGACTGCGCTCGATGGGATCGCGCTTCAACTCCGAGAATCTGGACGGCGCTTCAAATGGATCGACTTGGAAGGGGAATCCGGCGTTCGTCGACAAATCCCGATTTTTCTTGGTCCCCAATTCGCGGACGAAATTGAAACGCACATTGAAAAGAAGGTCGAGTCGTTCGTAACGGACCGAGAAAAGTCCGCGACGAAGCGTGCGTAGCCTGTTTTCGATCGGTTTCAGCAGGTCGGTGCTAAAGGCAAGCGAGCCGAGAAGCGCTTGCAAGGGGAGCTTTTCGCCATCACGCACGACGAACGCGCCTTGTGGCACCGCACCAACGGCGCGTCGCACATCGGCTTTGTTTTCGATCCACTGTGCAAGGCGCCGGGCAAGCCAGCGAGTTTGCAGCCGGTTGCGTGCGGCGCGGTCGGCATCCGAGCCGAGAAGGGCGAGGTCTGAGCCGGTTGGCGGCAGAACCAGGCGACATCCGTCCAATGCTGCCAGCTCGTGCACCAATTCGGAGAACGCGAAGAGCGACATCATCGAGGTGATCAGATCGCACTGGCGCCAGGTGGTGAGTTGCGGGCGAAGTAAGTCGATGACTCGGTCGGTGCCGATGTTGCGGATGATCTTCATGCCGTTGCGCGACCTCTACCCGTTTCAGCGATGGGGGCTGTTCGATGTCCGACCGCTCCACATGCGCACGGTACTCGCCCGGGCCAGACGTTCGCAAGCTTTTTGCTGGTGCGCACAACTAAAATCTTGACAACCTGACCGCTGGTATCGTTTCATCCCGGCATGACTACGCCGACATTCGATCCCATCCAAGGTAAAGCGGCTTTTGATTCGCTTTTGCCTCGTTACAAAGCCATGACCCCGGAATCGCTCGCGCCGATCAATGCCGATGCGGCTCTTGCTGCCGTCGCAGCTTTGGGTGTTGCAGCTCGGGCCAATGCGCCGGAATTGCTGGCTCGATTCAAGAGCTTGCCGCCGACCGAATTCGACGCGTCGCTCGTCGAGCAGCTTCCGACGATTGCCTGGGCGTGTTGGTATGCCGCGACCGAGGACCAGAAAGGCCGGGCGCTGGCAACGGAAGCCAAACTACCCGCAGACCTGGTGCAAAAGGCTGTCGCCACCGAGGCTCGGATGCAAGCCTGTTGCGAATACTATTTTAATGACCACCCCGAACTCGGCCCATACCTCGCAATGCTCCGGGCTGGCACGGGTTATCAAGACATAGCTAGCGATTTGCTAGGTTATGCTGGCATCTACCGTGAGCATTACGACACGATATCGGGGGACAAGAAGCATTTTCGTGCCACGGACGCGGACGAAGCGGTGCATATTGCCGAGGAAATGTTGGCTGTTTTGGGCTCGCGCCTCAGTCCCGAAGCGCGGGTCGCGGCGGATCATTCGAGCCGGGCGTGGACGTTGCTGCTGGACACGTATGAAAACGTGGCAAGGACAGGGCGATGGCTGTTGCGACGTGATCCACAGGTCGACAAGCTGTTCCCGTCGCTTTAC
>CAZETM010001393.1:0-2258 GCA_964514885.1 uncultured Polyangium sp.
GTGGTGATAACTGGGCCTGCTTGCGCGCTCGAACGGCACTCAGCAATCGCCTTCTGTGCCTTGGGCAATTCTTTACCGAGTTTGTCCGCGGGCAAATCCACTGGCGCACGCTCGTCCGGGCTTGGATCGAAGCCGAGTCCGCCCTCGGCCAAACCTTCGCGACCGCCCACGGGAGACGGCCAGCTCGCGGTTCGCAACGCATCGAGCATGCACGTTTCCGTCGTGCGATCGCCGAGCGTCGACTCTTTCATGTATGCGACATTGACCACGCCGCCTTTGCCGATACGCAACGCGAACTTGATGTTGCCACCCATGAAGGGAATGCGCTCGAGGCCCTTGGTGAAGCACGTCGTCAGCTTCTCCGACGCTTTGTTCAAGGCCGCGTTGACCTTGCTTTGATCGAGCGCGCCGACGTCTGCATCGAACGAGCTGGACCCGTCGCCCGTGTCTGACGACTCCTCATTGGTGGCTGTTCTCGTGTTGTGTTTGGTCGCGGATTCGCCTCCACACCCCGCGAATACGACGAATGCGACGGCTGCAATGCCGCCACGACAACCGAACCGCATCACTGTTTCGCCGCTTCTGTTTTTCATGCTTTCAACATGGTTCGCGCGATGATCGATCGCTGGGTTTCGGTGTTCTCGTCCGACAGCTCCGTCATGCGGGCATCGCGATAGTGACGCTCGACGTTGGGCGTGGTGGAAACGCTGCGCGCGCCAAGAATCTGCATCGCCTTGTGCGCCACGCGCGTGGACATTTCGGACGCGAATAGTTTTGCCATGGAGCGCTCGGAAGCGGAAGACTCTCCAGCGTCCGCGAGACCTGCTGCACGAAGAGTGAGCAGTCGCGCTGCTTCGATGTCGACACACATGTCGGCCAACATGGCCTGCCTACCAAGAAGCCCGGGAACTGCAGGCTTCGGCGGCTCTTGCTTGACGTGCGCTACGGCTTGCTCATAAGCGGCGCGAGCAATCCCGAGCGCTTCCGCGGCTGCGCCAATACGCGCATCCCCAAGCGCGGAAAGCGCAACGGTAAGGCCTTCGCCAACCGCACCAAGCACGGCATTTCGAGCTACGCGAACCTCATTGAAACGAAGCATTGCCAAGCTCGCAGCCCGCTTGCCAAGCGATGCAGGCAGCACCGTCGCGACGAGGTTCGGCGCGTCGTACGGAATGACAAACGCCGTCAAAACTTCGCCTGCGCGTGCGAATACGAGCATCTGACCGGGCTGACCAAACAACGTCACCGGACCCGTTTCACCACGCAACACGAACGACCCGTCTGCCAGTTGTTCGTACGTCGGAACGGCTGCTGCCAGGTCGTCCGGATCGATAGCAGCAAACGCCGCTGTCACTTGTCCACGAGCCATCGGAACGAGGATCTGTCGCTTCTGTTCGTCCGTTCCAAACTTCGCGATCGATCGAGCTACCAAGGCGACGTTGGTCACGACGAACGCGGCTGAATTGCTGCAAGCAACGGCCATCTCTTCGATTGCGAGCGCGAAGGAAACGAAGTCTCCGCCCGATCCACCAAGCGCTTCGGGAATGGTCGAACCGAGCCATCCGCCTTCGGCAAGCGCCAGAATGACCTCGGGATCGAGGCACGCATCGCGATCGATCTTGGCCGCACGTGGAGCAAGCACGCGTGCAGCAACCTCACGCGCAGCTTGTTGAAGTCGTTGTTGGTCTTCCGTGATGTCGAAGTTCATGCGGGTTTTGTCTTCAGAACGAACCGATGACCGAGGCTCCACCACCGCGAGAATCGAACGAGGGGACGATCCACGCTTGGGGCTGGGCCGAGTCCTTGGGCGGTCGGGAAACGAAAAAGAGGACCAAGCCCGTGCCAAGCGCGGCAGCTCCGACACTGATGGAGACGCTGGAAATGAGCGCTTTTCCTTTGGCGTCTTCGATGTGCCCGTATCCTTCGCGAGAGCAGACTTTGTTGGGGCACAAAGGATCGGCCTTGCCTTGATCGCTGATGGCCAGGCCGCCGAAAACAGCGCCCGCACCAAGAGCTGCAACGCCCACGCCTCCGACGATGAACGCCGTCGTGCGTAGAGTTGACGAACCTGCTCCCGATGAGCCTTGCGCCGTGGGATCGACCACGAGTTCTGGAACCACGACGCTTTTGAGGTCCGCCTCTTTCCCGATCTCGATCTTCGTCGACCACTTTTTGTAGCCCGGAGCGGTCACTTCGACGGTGACTTCGCCAGGATCGACGGGCAAGGGATCCCCAAGGAGCGCGAGGCCGACTTCTTC
>CAZETM010001394.1:0-2253 GCA_964514885.1 uncultured Polyangium sp.
TTTTTCCGTGCTTCCGTGGTGCGTTCGTTGCACCTCAAAGTAGTTTCGACGCTCGTGTTCTTGTTCGCCGCACGTCCCGTCATGGCGGATGTTGCCGAAGACGCCGAGCGACTTGCGCTCGCGTGGGCTCAGCGTGGCGCCCAGATATCACGCCTGCCTCCGATCTTTGCCGAACACGGCCAGAGCAAAGTCATCGAGATCTTTCCAAAGGGGATCGATGACTCCCAGCCTGGTTGCATCACCATCGCATTGCTTGGTGCACCAACGATTGACTTCGCCGCAGCACCTCTGCTCGAAGGTTTGCCTCTCGACGTTCCACTGCTGCCCGATGGTCACCCGCTCGTTGTGGCGGGAGCAGACGGAACGCGCAGCGTGATCGGTGTCGCGACACTCAAGCGTTGCGACGAAGCGCGTTGGCAACTCCAGCGGATTGCCGTCACCATGCGCGCTCCACGTGCGGCCATCGACATCGTCGTGGCGCGATCACCAGCGGCTCTCGGTGAGCCTCGGGAAGTGCTCCCCGAACGTGTCGCGGGTGTCATCGCGCCGCGCGGTAATCCAGGCCGACCCATCGAGCCTGGATCGCTTGTCGATCGCGTCACGCGAGCAGAAGAGCGCGCGCGTGCTGACGGGGCGCAAACGTTCACTCGTACGCCGGTCGTGGCGACACCTGAAGGCGCAGGAGAAGCTCGATTGCGTCTCACCGAGGGCTGTCATCGCATTTCGATCATGGCCACCGTGCCCAACACGTTTCCGCATCGAGCCACCGATGTAGACGCTGAAGCGCGTGATGATTCGGGCCGAGTGCTCGCGCGCGATCGTTCCGAAACCGCTGATTCTCGCCTCGATTTTTGCGTCGGTGAAACAGCGCGCGTCTCGGTTGTTTACGCCGGCGCATCCGGTGCCGTTCCCGTGATGGTGACCGATGCTGCGTGGCCCATGCCTGCAGCCGTTCCGAATCACTGGGGCTCACGTGTGCGTGCAGGGTTTGCCCTCGCGCTGCGTCGTCGAAACGCTCCTGCGCCGCCATCACCTCCCACGTTCGAGTCGCTCGGTTCGTCGGGACCAACGATGGTCCCTGTGCCACTCGAGCCAGGCCGATGCTACTTGGCCGCCGTCTCGGTTCTCCGCGGTGATTCTCGTGGTATCCGCATGTCTGCAACCGTCGGGGACAGGTTTGTCCGGGAAGATGTCATCGATCGTCCCGAAGGAGCGTCCCTCGCGTTCTGTTCAGACACCGACGAATCTGCGCGTTTTGAAATCGACGTTCGAGGTACGAACACCTTTTGGGTCTTGGCGCTCTTCCCGCTTGGTGGAGGGGACCCGTGATGGGTTTGTCTAAGAGAACCACGACACTTGCGGCGTCGCTTCTTGCGTTTGTCGTGGCCGGTTGTGGTGCACGCGTGCCGATGCAACCTGCACGTTCTCCTAGTGAACGAGTAAAAGCGCTGCCCGACCATCCAGACGCGCAAGCTCTGCTTGCTCCTGATGCTGCGCGTGCTCGCGAAGCAGGTGCAGGCCCGCTCGAAGTTGTTTCTTCGTCGTACGTGTCCGAGGGTGATCGCACTGGCGCATTCGTCTCCATTGCCGCCGATGCTTGCGCCCTCGTGACGGCGCGTGGATCTGCATCTATCGTCGATGTCGATCTCTTCGCGTACGAAGATGATGGCGCCACGTTTGGCGTTGATGAATCGAGCGATGCGCGTCCGGCCATCTTGATTTGTCCTCCGCATCCGCGTCGTCTGTTCGTATCGGCACGTGTTGTTTCGGGTGGTGGTCTCGTCGGAATTGGCGTGCAGGGTTTGTCCCAATCAGCTCTTGCGGCAGTCGAACAAGTGGCTGGAACGCGCGGGCGTTCGGGCGGAGAAACCGGGCGTCTCGAGGCTTGGCCGGGCCTCGAAGCGAAGCTTTTGGCGCATCGCGCATGGCTTGGAGGCTCGTGGGAAGACGTGCGTCGAGCAGCGCTTCCGGTGTCTCCACGTGCGCCGACGAGGATGACTGCTGCGGTCGAAGCCGATCGTTGTCTCGACGTGTTCGTGTCTCCTGGCGAGGAAGTTGGATCGCTCGAAGTCGTCGCGGAGGACGCTTCGGGGCGCATTCTCGCGCGCGGTCGTGATCGCGGTCGTGATCGAGCGCTCGTGCTGTGTTCGGCGCAAGCGGCTGAGATTTCCATCGCCGTTCGGCCTCGCGCATCGACGGGGATTGTAGCGGTCGTGGCGAGTCGTTCGAGACCAGGCGCGGGCGCGCTCATCG
>CAZETM010001395.1:0-2248 GCA_964514885.1 uncultured Polyangium sp.
CTGTTAAGCTACCGGATTTGTCATACGTGCATGTGTCCGTTGGGACGGGCAAACCACGCGAATCGTGGAGCGTGTTCAGGCATGGAATCACCCGTTTCGTCTGACTTGGCGTGGGGGTCGGTGTTCGCTGGCAGATATCGCGTCGAACGGCGCATCGCTGCCGGTGGCATGGGCGCCGTGTACGAGGTGGTGCACGTCGAGACGAACCGCCGCAGGGCGCTCAAGGTGATGCATGCCGAGTTGGTTCAGAATGACGAACTCCGTGGGCGTTTTCGGCAAGAGTCGCGCGTGGCGGCGGAGATCGAGAGTGAGCACATCGTCGATGTGTTCGACGCGGGCATTGACGACGCGACGGGCATGCCGTTTCTCGTGATGGAGCTGCTTCGTGGTGAAGAGCTGGGAAAACTGGTCAAGCAGGTTGGAGCGTTGCCGTATCACGACGTCGTGCGGTACCTGTATGAAACGAGTTTGGCGCTCGACAAGACGCATCGTGCGCGCATCGTTCATCGCGACTTGAAGCCGGACAACTTGTTCTTGTGCGAGCGAGAGCATGGTCCGCCGCGTGTGAAGGTGTTGGACTTTGGCATTGCGAAGCTCGTGTCGGATGCATCGGCGCAGGCGAATGCGACGCGGTCGCTCGGGACACCGCTGTACATGTCGCCCGAGCAATTCCTCATGAATGGATCGGTATCGCCGGCGACTGACATTTATGCGTTGGGGCTCATCGCATATACGCTGCTCGTGGGCAAACCGTATTGGTATCCAGAATCGAAATCGGGGGGCGGAGTGGTTGCATTTGCGATGCATGCCGCTTCGGGGCCGCGCGAGTCTGCGGTTTTACGGGCGTGGCAGCACGGCATTCAGCTTCCGCAAGCGTTTGACACGTGGTTTTTCCGGGCCACTGCGCGTGAGCCTGCTGCACGGTTTGCGACGGCTGGTGAAGCGGCGAATGCGTTGGCGGCGGCGCTGGGTTTGCCCTCGCTCGATGCTCTCCCCGCTCCGCGCGCGGCGCTTCCATCGTACAGCACGATGGGGGTCTCTGGTTTGTCCGGGCCGCCATCGACGCTGGTGACGGAGCAGCGAACGGGGCCGACGCTTCTGGCGATGACGCCGACGCCGAGCGGAAATTCGTCACCGCAGGTGCAGCCGCGTCGGCGTTCACAATCGTTGGTGCTCATAGGAACACTGGTCACGATATTGGTTGGTCTCGGAGTACTGTTGGTGGTCAAAGTGTTTGCCGATTCAGACGTGGCAAAACCGATCGAGCCTTCGAAAAAAGTTCTGGCGGGGTTGTCGTCGGCTTCGAGTGTGCCGGTGGTGGAGCCCGTCGCGAGTTTGGCATCGCCAGATGCGGCAACGAGTGCTGCGCCTGCGTCGGAGCAAGCGAACGTGGTGAAGGTACTGGTGGCGAGTCCGACATCGAAGACGCCGAGCACGCCGCCGGTGGCGACGACGCCGAAGCCTCCAGGGAAAAAATCCGGGTGGGAGTTTGACTGATGTTTAGCGCGAGGAGTTTCGCATGAGGCCGAGGAGTTGGATTTGGCTGGGTCTGGTCATCGGCGCGACGAGCTGTGTGCAGCTTCTCGATGGTGCGTACGAGTATGGTCCGCTTTGCGGTCCGGGGGTGGATTGCGACGACGGTCCTGTGAAGGCGTGCGCGGACGACGCGAATTGCGACGATGGTAATCCGTGCACGGTCGAGACGTGCGATCCGACCGATAAGGTCTGCGCCTTGACTGCAGTCGCCGATGGTCCCGCAACGAGTGGCCAAGTGCCTGGTGATTGCAAACAGACCTCGTGCAATAGTGGTGTTGCGAGCGAAATCGAAGATTTGGCGGACGTCAATAATGACGGCAAGCCGTGCACCGAGGACGTTTGCACGCCAAATGGCCCGACGAACGAGTTTTCTACGCCTGGATCCACGTGTGCGCAGGGGACCAAGACCGGCGTCTGCGACGCGATGGGCGTTTGCGAAATCTCTTGCGACGTCAACACTCCGTGTGACGATGACAATACGTGCACCGACGACTTCTGCAATACGTCGACGAGCAAATGCATATACACGAATATCGATGGTGTGCCCACGCCGGGCTTCACGCAAATCGTTGGCGATTGCAAGCTCGAGATTTGCGTTACTGGCACGAGTACACCCATCAATGACGATGCTGATGTGCTGGACGACAGCAATACTTGCACGCAAGACGTGTGTACTGCCGGCACGCCTTCGAACCCGGGCGTGGATTCAGGC
>CAZETM010001396.1:0-2246 GCA_964514885.1 uncultured Polyangium sp.
CGCAGATTTTCCGTGAACATTCGGCTGGCGTGCAGGATGTCGTGTTTTCCCCGGACGGTCGTTTACTCGTTAGCGTGGGAGACGATCGGCGTGTTGTCGTGCGCGATGTCGAGAGCGGCAAATCGAAGGAGCTTTCAGGGCACACGGACGGTGTTCAACGCGTTGCATTTTCATCCCAAGGCAAGCTGCTCGCTACGGGAGGCATGGACACGAAAATCCGTTTATGGGACCTTTCCCAAGATCGGGTAAAGGTGTTTTCGGGACACGAGGCCTCCATCTCGGCTCTTGCATTCTCTCCTGACGGCAAATATCTCGCCTCCCGTGGCTCACAGGAAAAGGTATGGTTGTGGGAGGTCGCGACCGGGCAGGGGCGGGCTATTTCGCGCGTGAACGAGGCTCGCAAGGATGCGCGTGGTTGCGTCGTTTTTACCGCGGACAGCAAAACACTGGCGTTTGCTGACGATGGCGGGGTGGCGCTTTTCGATCTGGCTACGGGTGCACGCAACGTTTTGACTGGGCTCGGGCCAGGAGGTGTCGAAATCGCACTTTCTTCCGACGGCGCTCGTATCGTTACCGGCAGCGAAAATGGTGCTGTACAACTATGGAATCGATCGACCGGCACCGCAAATACTCTGTACGTGCACGCGAGCATGCGCGCCCCCATTGTGGCATTCGCGGGTGATGACCATTATGTGGTGTCCGCCGGAACTACCGGAACCGTGCACCTATTCGACATTCCCGCGATGACTCTACGCCGCCTTGGCGAACATACTGGGTACATCGGAAAAATGGCCGTTTCGCGCGACGGAAATAGGGTCGTCACCGCAGGCGCCGATCGAAAGGTTCGGCTTTGGGACATTGCAGCCGGCAACGAGCACGTATTTCATGGCTTTGCGGCGAGCGCCAACAGCGTGACGATATCTCCGGACGCTTCCAAGATTGCTGCGGCAAGTGCAGATCGTACCATTCGGCTCTGGAACGTCCCGCCTCGCTCGATAGTTGCAGTACACGGGCCCGTACATTGGATAGCAATGTCTCCGAATGGCGCAGCCGTCGCCATGCTTGGCAAAGACGGCTCACTTCAAATGACGAATCTAGCGCTTTCACGCCCAGGGGTCGCGCACCGACAAACGATCGTTTGGAGAGGTCCTCCCAACTACGCCACGCCGGCACCGCCCGGAATGTCTTACCCTCCGCCTATCGAATTCTCTACGGACGCGGAGCAAATTGCTGCAGCGTATGATGACGGCGCGATTCGAATATTTTCGGTTGGTGAAGAGCCCCGCATTCTCCAGGGATCGCGCGACGAGGCATTCGATATTGCATTTACAGTGGACGGGAAGCATCTTGGAGCAGCAGGCCGAGGGGGAATCGTGCGAATGTGGGATTTGGCAACCAGAGAGCCCCAAACGATGACGAAACACGATGCAGACGTTCGAGCGATTGCGATGTCGCCAGACGGCAACGCGATCGCCTCGGGCGCCATGGACGGGACGCTACGCATTACCGATGTGGTCACCGGCCAAAGCAAGGAATTGGGCAATCATAGCGGACCGATCTTGCGCCTCGTGTACTCGAGCGATGGCGCGATTCTACTATCGGTCAGTCAGGATCGGACATTTCGATCATGGGATGTCGCTAGCGGCCAGTACACGGCTCGTGATGTCGTTGGTAATGCCATAAAAAATATACGTATATTTCCGAATGGAACGAATTTTGTGTCGACCCACGGCGATAACGAAATCCGATTTTGGGACATGCGTACGGCAGAAAGCATCGGCAGCTTGCGTGGCAACACCCCCGAGCTCGTGGACGTGGCAATCTCGCCTGACGGTAGGCGCGTGGTTGCCAGCGCGCAGGACGGAGCGGCGTGGTTGTGGGATATTGCCAGCGGTCAGGGGCGGCGCATTGGCTATCGCGAAGGAAACGGGCCTTGTGTTGCATTCGGACCCGATGGCCGGTCGGTCGTGACGGCCAATTTTGACGGGACGCTTGAGGTGTCGACAGATGATTTGCCATTCGACTCCGTCGCATTACGCCATTGGCTCGATTCAGCCAGCCCGGAAACGATGGATTCGCTTGGAAAGAATTGAATCGTTACTGCTTGATTCCATGCCGCCGCAGCAGGCGGTACAAATACGTACGCTCGATCCCCGCTGCGTCGGCCGCCTGCGCTACTTTGCCACCGTGTGTTCGAACGAGCGCGTCGATATAGGCTCGTTCGAATTCCAGCAGCACGCGTTCCC
>CAZETM010001397.1:0-2245 GCA_964514885.1 uncultured Polyangium sp.
CATTCCGCTCTTGAAAGAGGGCGGCTCCATTGAAGCGTTCTGCGGATGAATCAATCGCATTTCCCGTGGCGTGCATTCCGCTCTTGAAAGAGGGCGGCTAATGGCCAACCAGCCCGGTCCTGCAACGGTGCCACGTTGAAACATCCTTCACTACAGTGCTTCGGGACGCGCTATGTTACACGGAAGCGCACTTTCCCTTTAACATGGCTTCTTGAACTTGCCTGAGCCACTATTCCATGTGAGCACCCCCAACAAAACCGATGCTTCCCCCCGGCCTTCTCGAGCACGCTACCTGATGGGCCAAAGCTAGCAGCACCACACCCTAATACGCCCACGCAAACGGTCAGTTTCCGAACTCCAAAAGATGATCGATGCTCCAAACAGTTGCACCCAAGGATGACTCCGCTACCGTCGGCGACCGAGGTCAGTCGCCGATGTTCATTGAACGCAAAATCAACCAGACCACCAATACCATCGAACTCTGGCGCTGCGAATGGGAGAACCGGGATCGCAAGACCGCGAAAAAGGTTTTTCTCAGCAAAATAGGCGAAGAACAACCCGAACTTCCCAAGCCTGGAACTCCGATGGCCGAAGAACCCGCCATCTGCTGGTCCTACGGAAGGACGATCGGCAACATTGCCGTCTTTTCGCCCGCAATCCTTGGGCAATTTCCTGCAAAAGAAGGAATTGACGCACAGTTGCCGTGCGACTTCGTTCATGCTGGCAAATTCAGACACGGCGCAGAGCGCTGGTGGTGCCGTACGCATCAAACGCACTGGGGCACGAAGGCAGATATCGTCGCATCGGAACAACACGGAGAAATTCGATGTGACAATTACCTGCAAAAGATGCACTACGTCGTTTCCCCCTTGACCCTCGATGTCCGCGAATATGCCGAAATCGGGGTTTGGTGTTCGATGCCAGCCGCCATTTCAACGCATGATATTCCACGGCGCCCTCCGAAGATCCACGTACACGTACGCAAGAATGTAAACGACACCAAGAAAATCGTGGATAGGTATTTTGCAGCGATATCGATTCTGTACGAGCCGTCGTCGAAACTATTTCGGAACATAGAAATCACCCGAGTCAATATCACCCCGCCTGCTGCATTCGAGTTCGTCCGCGGATTGGAGATCAAACAGAGCATGGATTGCACCCACTGCTCACATTGCCGCTATCCACATTTGGACCTTGGCGATTTTGCGCGCAAGCCACATAGGAAGCACTTCTGTGGCAATTGCGGCCGTGACAGCACGTGGACCAATCCGGCGATGATTTCGACGCCCCTGCAACCACTTCATGATAGCTATGCCAAAACATTGACGTACGAGACGCCGAATCGAATGCTCGATCTCGACCAATACAAGAATTGTTCGTACACGGTCTGGGCATCTACGCCAGCCATCGTCTGGACTGCCTCCAGACCCCAAGAATTTGGCATTCATGTTCACGTTCATGATGGAACGCGCCGAATTATCGACGATATGTTTGGCGAGGTACGTCTCGATGGAAAAGCGCTCGACCGAGCATTCCTTATCGAAAACATGATGGCTCGAACAATCGTTTGAACGTCGACTCATGATGTCGACTGCAATCTGTTGGTGCGGACCATTCCGCTCTTGAAAGAGGGCGGCTCCATTGAAGCCCGCGGTTTTTCGTGTTGTGGTAGCGTGCACGTGGGAGCGTGCATTCCGCTCTTGAAAGAGGGCGGCTCCATTGAAGCGGTTCCCAGCAGCGCTCGGGTACTTCGTCGAGTTCGTCACGCATTCCGCTCTTGAAAGAGGGCGGCTCCATTGAAGCGGAACCATGCACTATTGTTCGCCAGTCCGCCCGCCCCATTCCGCTCCAACACACCGCTGGCTGCAAGATGAATCCGGCTGCCCGGTGCTTGGTCGTCAGTCGATAGCGGCGGGTACGAGTTGGAGAGGCGGACACGAGGGGCTACCGAGCGGTGGGCCGGCGGTTTCGTGGGGCTGCCGAGCGGTGAGCAAGCGGTTGGGAGGGGCGGGCGGGGCAAAGAAACGTCGAACGATTCTCGAACGGTAACGCCTGCTCGTCCACTCCGCGCACGTTTCTTGGCCCGTTCAAGGCGCAGCGTTTACCATCGCAGCCATGGGAATGCCTAAGCGAGCTTGGACTGGGGGCTTTGTTGCGTTGTTATCCTCGGCGATGACGTTATCGGCCTGCGCCACGAGCGACGATTATACGCTGGTGCCGCAGCATGCGTCGTCCCAGCCGGAGC
>CAZETM010001398.1:0-2243 GCA_964514885.1 uncultured Polyangium sp.
CGGCGAAACAAGGCGCGACGGGGGGCTGGGTGGAGACCGGTCGCCTGGATGAGCTGGGGCATAAGCTGGGCGCACGGCTGGCTTCGCATATCGACACGGAGCTAGAAACGCTCGTCGACCAAATCACCGGGTTACTCGAATGCGGATGGACGCGGATCCGCGTCGTGACCGATCACGGTTGGTTGCTGGTTCCAGGCGGTTTGCAGCGTACTGAATTGCCTACGCATCTCACGGCCACGAAATGGTCCCGGTGTGCGACCGTGAAGGGTGACTCGAAGCTGAACGTTCCGGTTTATGGTTGGCATTGGAATGAGCACGTGCGCATTGCATCGCCCCCCGGTGCAGGAAGCTTTGCGCCGAACACGGAGTATTCGCACGGAGGCGTGAGCCCCCAGGAGTGTGTCGTTCCGGAACTGGTCGTGGAGCGGGGAGGATCAACGACGAGCGCAAGCATAACGTCCGTCGTTTGGCGACGCATGCGTTGTCGCGTGAGTGTTGCGACAAACGATCCGTCAGTGCGGGTCGATTTGCGGCTCAATTGGAAGCAAGCGGCGACGAGCATTGCCGCGTCAGCAAAGGAAGTCGGGGTGGCCGGGGAAGCGAGCCTCGCGGTGGCGGACGATTCGCACGAAGGAGCGGCGGCGACCCTGGTGGTTGTGGACGCTGCGGGCAATGTTCTCGATCGCCAGCCTACGACCGTTGGAGAAGCCTCATGAGCATGATTCTCGACAGCCTTGACCAGCGGGCAGCATCGGTTCTCGATGGATACCTCGTGCGCAAGGACCTGGTACGGAAGTACGCGCGGCAGTATCCGGTTCCCACGTACGTGGTCGAGTTTCTGCTTGGTCGGTATTGCGCCAGCATTGACGAGACAGAAATCGCCGAGGGGCTCCAGATCGTCGAGAAGCAGCTTCGTGATCGAACGATTCGTACGGGCGAGGAGGAGCTTTTCAAGGCGCGCGCCAAAGAGGGCGGCTCGATCAAGTTGATCGACATCATCAAGGCGCGTGTTGACGCCAAGAACGACTGTTACCTGGCCGAGTTGCCGAGCCTCGCGCTTCGTGATGTGCGCATTGGCGGTCAGCTCGTTAATGACCATCAGCGCATGCTGACCGACGGGTTTTACGCGGAGGTGACGGTCTCGTACGACGGGATTACGGCTCAGGAGCAAGGTGGTCGGCCATTCGCGATTGATTCGCTGCGTCCGATTCAGATGTCGAAGTCGGACGTGCTCGACGTATTGGCGCGAGCGCGCAAGGCATTTACGACGACCGAGTGGGTGGACTTTCTGATTCGCTCCATTGGTCTCGAGCCATCGGCGCTGACGGAGCGAGCAAGGCGCGTGGCGCTTTTGCGGATGATTCCGTTTGTGGAACGCAACTTCAATATGGTGGAGCTTGGTCCACGCGGGACGGGCAAGAGCCATCTTTTCCAGCAGATATCGCCGTATGCTCATTTGATCTCGGGCGGGAAGGCGACGGTGGCGAAGATGTTCGTGAACAACGCGAGCGGGCAGCGAGGGCTGGTTTGCCAATACGACGTGGTTTGTTTCGACGAGGTGTCGGGGATCTCGTTCGACCAGAAGGACGGCGTGAACATCATGAAGGGCTATATGGCCGCGGGGCAATTTAGCCGGGGCAAAGAGAACATTCGCGCTGACGGATGCATTGTGATGGTGGGCAATTTCGATGTCGATGTGGAGCAGCAGCAGCGGATAGGGCATTTGTTGAGTCCGATGCCTCCGGAAATGCGTAATGACACGGCGTTCATGGATCGGCTGCACGCGTTCGTACCTGGATGGGACTTTCCGAAGCTGAACCCGAACGACCATTTCACGGACCATTTTGGGATGGTGAGCGACTTCTTGAGCGAATGCTGGAGCAAGCTGCGTGCTGGGAACCGCGTTTCGGTGATGCAAGGTCGGGTGCACCTTGGCGGAGCGCTTTCGGGGCGTGACATCGAGGCGGTGAACAAGACGGTGAGTGGATTGACGAAGCTGCTTTTTCCTGATCCTGAACAGTTGGTGCCGGACGAGGATCTGGAGTGGATGGTGAGAATGGCTCTCGAGACGCGTCGGCGGGTGAAGGAGCAGCAGAAGCGGTGTTTCAAGAGCGAATTTCGCAATACGCACTTTAGCTACATCCTTGGCGCTGAAGGGGTGGAGCAATTCGTGTCGACGCCGGAGTTGCATAGTGACGAGGCGATTGAGAGAATTGTTAATTTTATAGAGATTAAAAATTAAT
>CAZETM010001399.1:0-2238 GCA_964514885.1 uncultured Polyangium sp.
TGAAAATTTACCCTCGGTGTTAAAAAACATCCCCACGCATGGACGAACCAAGCGTGGACCGAACTGACCAACAACCTCGCCCGCGCATGCAAGGAAGTCGGACCCCTTGGCATCGGTGGTGCCGAAAGCGGTCCAAGCGCTGCCCCCCCTTTTTTTCCTCTTGTCAGACCATCTCTTCGGGACAATCTCCATCAAAAATGAAAAAAACAAATTTCTACGTTCACCGATAAAGGTTTACATCGTTCACAGCAACTCATGCAAACTGGGCCGATCGTGGCAGACGTGCGATGGTCGAGAAGGAAAATCTCAATGAAATTCATGCTTATCATGTCGGTCGCGGTGATTGCCGGCCTCCTTGCTGCCCTCCCCGGGTTGGGTGACTCCTCGGCGTCTGACACCCCCGAAGACGATCTCGCTCCGGAGCTCGACCGCAGCGGTGACGCGATCAAGAGCTCCGGGCGCGGGTTCGTTCAGCTGCCGCAGGGGCTAACGGACGACGACTTCCAGCACTTTTACACAGACTACCTGGGGGCGCGGATCCTGCCCAAGGCCTGGTTCTTTGCCCTAGAGGACGTGACCACTGGGAAGCTCCTCTCCGACAAGGAGAGCCTAAAGGCGATCGGCGCGCTCTACGAGGAGGGTCGCGACATTCCCATCGGTCTCGCCGAGGGGGATGGCCCGGGCGGCAAGTGGCTCGGCAACAATTGTGCGTTCTGCCACACTACCGAAATCTCCTACAAAGGAACGACGATGCGCGTCGTCGGTGGCACGGGTAAGATGGCCCTCAACTCCTTCGTGACGAAGAAGGTCCTCGCGAGCATCATGGCCACCGCCACCGATGATCGACGGTTTGCAGACTTCGCGGACCGCCTTCTTACCAAAGGGTCGCCGGCGAGCGCTCGCGACGGTCTGCGCACCGCGATCAACGGCACCACGCTCAAGGTGAAACCGTATTTGGACAGCGTCGCGCAGCTCCTCCCCGTGGACGACGGTCCCGGCCGGTTGGCGAGCAACGCCAAACAGGTTCAGTTCTTAGCCGCACAGCTCGACCCGCGAAACATCCACGTCGAGTCGGGGTACATCACCGTGCCCGCCATATGGAAGAGCAACGAATATCGATGGATGCATTTCAACCAGAACAACGAGTCGCGCGTCGCGCGCAACGCACTCGACTGGTCGGGCTTCGACGCATTTTTCAGTCCGACGTCCACGAAGTTTGCCTACATGCCCGAAGAGATGCACTGGAGCTCGGAGTCATTCGTCGCGAAGGTGCAGCCCCCCGCCTGGCCCGAACACATCCTCGGCACAATTAATCACCCGGCGGCCGCTCGCGGCGCGAAGACTTACAGCAAGCTCTGCAGCAGTTGCCACACCCCGAAGTCGGACGGGAAATACCTGATCGCCAACATGTTTGACTTCAAGGATATCGGGACTGATCCCGCGTACATCGATTCTCAGTACGACGTCGACCCGAAGTCGGGCAAGCGCATCGAGCGGCAGGTCTTCACCGGGGCCTTGGCCGCCACGGTATTCGCCGATGCGACCGGCAAGCCACGCCCACAGGTCGGGATGTACGACTTCTTCAAGGTCATGAGCCAGCGAATCATGGATGAGCGATACAAGGAGCTCGGAAAGACGGATCCGCGCTTTCTCGATGCAGCCTTCCAGTCTTCGATCCAAGGTGGTCGGACAAACCAGACGCGAAAGACCGACGGGTATACGGCGAAGCCCCTACTCGGCATATGGTCCACCGCACCGTATTTGCACAATGACTCCGTGGCAAACCTCTACGAGCTTTTCCTTCCGGCTGCGAAGCGCGCCAAGAAGTTCCGCATCGGTGGCGACTTCCAGCCCAAGGTGGTCGGCTACGACATCCGAGGCACGGTCGGGTACGAGTTCGACACACACCCGGTTGGCAACAGCAATGCCGGTCACGAGGGACCCGCGTTTGGCACCACGCTCTCCAATTCGGATCGGCTCGACCTGATCGAGTACTTGAAGACGCTCTGAGGCGTCACCAAGACGACCAGCTCGCGCCGTAACAAAATCACCAGAGATAATCATTGAGCCCTATAGTCTAACATTTCAAAGTTTCAGGCAAATAAACAGATTTCTATCCGTTTTTGGGTTGGTCTATCTGAAGTGGTCTCTGGAATCTCGGTGAGTGTGTTGTTTTTAAGACTCACAGCACTTGCGCCAAGTCGAGGAATTCTCTCGGTTAGATAAAAATTTACCCTC
>CAZETM010001400.1:0-2235 GCA_964514885.1 uncultured Polyangium sp.
TCCCCTGCATCACCGACGATCCCCACACATGCCGTCGCAGATAACGCCAGCATCGCTGCTGCCACTTCGCGAGAGCCAAACCGGTCTTGTCTGAAGCGCCTGAATCTTCTGGACATTGCCAGGCGACACTACCAGCACACGCGCCGATTGGGAAGCTTGATTCTAGAGAACGAACGCCCTGACAAACAGTTTGTCTACCAAACAATTTTCCGTCCGGCGCTCTTGTAGTCGAGCACCGCGGCATCGTGCTCACGGACTGACGTGCAGTTCGTCCAAAGAGCCGCGGACAAACTCCGCGATCGCCCCCGCGCTCCATGCATTTTCCGCTTCCGTGAGCGCACCGCGCACCGTCGTCGTGATCACGCCGTGGTCATCGACGAGCGCTACGCGACCTGCATCGAACTTGTCGTCGTCGACGTGGGCAACCACGATTTCGGCCGGCCACGCGGCGTCGAGAAATTTCGCCACACTCGCCCCAAGCTCGTCTTCGCCCGCGATGTTCGTCACGACAACCTGATCTGCGGTCACCACGATCTGCACGAAGTCCTTGCGTGCCACGTAAAACAAGATCGACTTCGGTAACGCTTTGCTCCGAGCGAGCACCGCGAATTCGGGCGCGATGGCGATGGTGAGCGTCTGCAAGAGATCTTCGTTGGTGTGCCAAGTATTTGGGCGATCGGCCGGCTCCATCCATCCGTGCTTGTGCAGCTTCGCCATGATGAAAGGCAGCTCTTTCTCGTTGAACGCGGCGAAGATGCGCTCGTCCATGCCGACGACTTTCCTCGCGTTCAAGAAACCGACCATGGCCGCGAACTCATCGATCTCGAGCGTGAATGAAGCCATAGCCTCGGGTTCCTTCATCGATTCGTCAGCCAGTTCCAGGCTCCGGACGCAGCGTCTTTCGCTTTGTCGAAGCCGCTCGACACGACGTCTTTCGTCGCGTCGTACGCGTTCGAAACGCCATCGATGCCTCCGACGACACCGTCCATGATCACGTCGCTCGCGCCGTCGGTGAATTTCTGCACGCCACTGCGATCGTCGACGATGTCGCGCCAGTACGAAATGCCCGAGCGTTGTCCAGATAGCGGGCTGCCCGTGTCTCGCCCTTCCAAACCCATGTAATCGTAGCCAGGGCCTTGGTCGTGGTAGTTGTACAAATAGCCCGCCGCATCATGCACGGCGCCGTGATAACCCGTGGCGGAGTCATCGCCGTCGAACGCCATATTGCCCGGACCAACCAGCCCGCCGCTCGGGTTGAGCAATGCACCGAACGCGGGATCCATGCCGAAGGCATCACCGACGACTTGACCCGATCGAAGTTGCGACGTGCTGCCCATGAAATTCGGGTGCATCCAATTCAGGCCACCGGATGGATCGAGCCCCTTGGCCGCTGCAATTCGCTCTTGCTCGGCGAGCGCCGCTTGGAACTTGCCCCATTCCCCTTGGATTTCGCTGAGCGGACGGCCGCGCGCATCTGCGAGTTTTTGCAGCGCCGCGGCGACGTCGGGATGATTCGGATCGTGGCGATGTTTCCAAAGCGTATCCATCGCATCTTTGAGCGCTTCACTGTCGGCGCCTTCGTAGGTTTTACCGAGCAGAGCACGCATGTACGCGTCGCTGAAAAGCGCAGCCACCGCATCGCCCGGAGCGAGTGGCCCGACGAGTACCGTGGCAAACCCCCTTGCGATGACTCCGCCATGTCGCGTGAGATCCCCCATGCGCGCCGCTGGCTGTCCACCAATGAGCACCGTGGGCGCTCCCGAACGAATCATGTCCGCAGGCCCGGTGCACTGACACATGTCCCCGATACGCGCTGCCGGCTGGCCTCCAATGACCACCGTGGGACATCCCGCCGGCAAGATCGGTCCGCCGACATGCGGTGACGGAGTCACCATCGGGCAAGCATGAGGATCACCAACACGCGCGGCCTGCTGTGTCATCGATCAATAGCTCGGTGGGAGAAGGCCGGGATCCTACCAGAGTTCGATGATGAGCGAACAGCAAATAGGGCTCGCACGAACAACGAGTCACTTCGTCCGCAGCGAAGCGCTTTTAGAATTGTGCGTGGGAACAATTGAAAATAAAAAAAGGGCGCGAAACACCAAAGTGCGCCGCGCCCTGAAGGTCTATCAGTAACGACCGCCGCCGCCACCGCCGCCACGACCACCGCCGCCGCCGCCGCGACCACCGCCCGGCATTTGCATCGGAGGCCTCTGTGGTTCGAAAGGGGCCATA
>CAZETM010001401.1:0-2235 GCA_964514885.1 uncultured Polyangium sp.
GTGGGGCCGAAACCCCCCGTACCTCGGGCGGTTCGGCATCCACCAATGGAACTGGCGGAGTTCAAGGCGGCGCGGGCGGCATGGGCGTCGGAGGCGACAACCTCGGCGGCATGTTCGCTGGCACCGGACCGTCCTGTTACAACCTCCAGTGTCAGCAAATGACCTGTGAAGGCGGTGCGAAGACCACCGTCACCGGCAAGATCTACGATCCTGCGGGCAAGACGCCGCTTTACAACATCACCGTCTACGTACCCAACGCGGCGCTCAAGCCGCTTCCCGAGGGCGCGAGTTGCGATCAATGCGGCTCGGTTCTTTCCGGCGATCCCGTCGTCACAGCCATCACGGACACGCAAGGGCAGTTTGTCCTGGAAAACGTTCCTGTCGGCGACAACATCCCGCTGGTCATTCAAGTGGGCAAGTGGCGCCGTCAAATCACGCTTCCCAAGGTCGACAAGTGCGTCGACAACCCGATCACCGACACGTCGCTCACTCGTTTGCCCCGGAACCAAACCGAGGGCGATTTGCCGAAGATGGCGCTAAGCACCGGCGGCGCTGATCCGCTCGAATGTTTGCTCCGTAAAATTGGAATCGACGACAGTGAATTCACGCCTCCGAGTGGCGGGGGCCGCGTGAATCTCTTTGCGGGCGTCGGCGGCACCAACAAATACGACGGCAGTCTCAATAACGGAGCGTCTTTCGATCCTTCCACCAATCTTTGGGCCAGCGTCGACAGTTTGTCCAAGTACGACGTTCTGTTGCTCGCGTGCGAAGGCGGCACCAATACGGGCAGCAAGCCCCAAGCTGCGCGTCAAGCGATGTTCGATTACGCATCCAAAGGCGGCCGCATTTTTGCCTCGCATTGGCACAACTATTGGCTCGAGAACGGTCCAGAGCCGTTTCCTCTGTCCGCCATTTGGGATCATCAGCCTGACTTGCCCAACCCTTTCACGGCGGACATCGACGATACGTTTCCCAAAGGCGCAGCGCTGCGTGATTGGCTCGTCAACGTCGGAGGCTCGAGTCAGCCCGGAAAGCTGGTCATCAAGGAAGGTCAGAACACGGTCAGTGCGGTCAATCCGACCGTTTCGCGCCGCTGGATTTATGGCACTTCGCCGCAATCCATTCAGTACCTCACGTTCAACACGCCGATTGGCGTACCTGAAGAACAGCAGTGTGGTCGCGTCGTTTTCAGCGACATTCACGTTTCCTCGGGCGACGTAGTGAACACGGCGTTTCCCAATGGTTGCACGACGACAGACCTTTCTGCTCAAGAGAAGGCGCTGCTGTTTATGCTCTTCGATCTCTCGGCGTGCATTCAGCCTGACGACGAGCCGCCTGTTCCTCCCAAGTGACGCGCGTTCACGTGGTTCACGTGCAAAAATTGGCGCCTTGACGTAGCTCGACTATGGAGGGAAGGCGGCCATGCGAATCAAAGCCTCCTTGTTGCCTTTCCTCATCGCGTCGTCGACGTTCGCTCTCGCGTGCACCGCGGCGGCTATCGATCCTCCGAAAACCGCGCCTCCGCCTCCGCCCCCACCACCGCCGCCTCCAGTCACGGTCACCATTCCGACCGCACCGGTGCCGAAGGTTGATCCTGTCGATCATGCGCCTGAGCCTGGTGTCATCGCTGCGGCGCCAGCTTCAGGACCTGCTGCGTGTCCGCCCGACATGAAGTTGGTCGACGGCGAGTACTGCACCGAGGTCGAGCACAAGTGCAAAAAGAGCTGGTTCGACAAGTCGAACAAGAAGGAAGTGTGCGAGGAGTTCGAGCCGACTGCGAAGTGCATCGGTGAGAAGGTCAAGAAGCGTTACTGCGTCGACACGTACGAGTGGCCGAATCAAAAGGGCGTGCGCCCCGAGGTGATGAATCGGTTCCATCAGGCGCAGATCAAGTGCGCTTCGGTGGGCAAGCGCATGTGCACCGAATCCGAATGGAACTTTGCGTGCGAAGGCCCGGAAATGAAGCCTTTCCCGCATGGGTTTGTCCGGGACGCGGCCAAGTGCAATGGCGACCATATGTGGGATGGTCCGAACATGAAGAAAGTCGCCAAGCGTGATGGCGATGAACTGGCGCGCTTGTGGCACGGTGTTCCTAGCGGGAGCCAGCCCAACTGCATCAGTGACTTTGGCGTCGCGGACATGCCTGCGAACACCGACGAAGTCGTGGCCAGTGAGCAGCCCAAGAACAGCCGTCGCGCCAAGATCGACAGTGTGCACACCGGAGGCCCTTGGTAC
>CAZETM010001402.1:0-2233 GCA_964514885.1 uncultured Polyangium sp.
GTCGGACAACCCGACCCGAGGCCACGTATGCACCGATGGGAAAAACGCGTCAAGCGGACATCGGGTCAGGGTCGGACGGGGAATGACCTACCGCTATCGGTGTATGGATTGAAAGAGGGCGTGACGTGGACGGATTCGAGCGACGGAGGCACGAACCAAGCCATGGAAACAACTAGGAAACTTGGCCGTGACCTATCTGTTTTGACGGCGGTCGATGGGGCTCACGGACGGCGAACCGTCAAACCACGGCAGGCGACGTGCCGTCGTCATTGCTACGCGTGAGGTCTTCGAGCAGCGATTGATTGAAGTAATCGGCGGCTCGCTCGGGGCTGCCAATATGGTGGGACGCGATTGCCAGGATGTTCTTGCCCACTTGGAGTTCGAGCGCGGTGCGCGTAATGGCGACGTTGGCGCGGGCTTGGGCGAGGTCTCCTTTCGCGTCCACTTGTCCCTCGCGCGCGGTTGAAAACGTAGTTTTCAGCGCCATGAATTCGGCAAGCAGCTCGGGACCGAGTTGCGCCTCGTGCTTGGTCGCACCGGTGATCAGCCGGTCGAGCAGGCCGGGGATTTGGCCCAGCCGCGCCCGATTGTATTCGTGCAAGCCCTGGGGAAAGAACTCCGCATAGGCAGCGCTGCCTTTGGCGAATTTGTCGCGCACCCGGCCCTCGCGCTGACGCACCGTGGTGCGGAAGAGCTGCAACGCTTCGTCTTTGGTGATCGTGCCGCCCGATTGAGTGGCCAAAAGCGTGGTCCGAGCGGACAGGGCCGCATCGAAAGCGGCGAAGGCTGCCTCCGTGGGCGCCAGAAGGGCCGTGAGATGAGCCGGAAGGGCGGATACAGCCTTGAGCTTGCCAAGATGATCCTCGGTGAATTGGCGCAGTTCTTCGCCACTGATTTCGCGGTTGGCTAGATGATTTTCAAAGAATCTCTGGAGGTTGATCATGCTGTCTTGCAGCTATCAAATGATTCACCGGCCTCCAAGAGAAAAATAGGTAGCTGGGGAAAATTCGGACGCCCCGAAACCATTTGGCAGGAGGTCTTCGGAGTTTGCTGAATGACCGTTGTCGGTTGACAGGAGGCACTCGGAATTTTCCGAACGGCCGTTGTCGGTTGACAGGAGGCGGTCGGAGTTTGCTGAATGACCATTGTCGGTTGACAGGAGGCGGTCGGAATTTTCCGAAGGGCATTTGTCGGTTGGCGAGAGGCGGTCGGAGTTTGCTGAACGGCATTTTCCTTCATGCAGCGTATTCGTGGGCCTTGGGAGGTAGATCTTAGTTGCGCCACACTTGGCACCACGCGGCACGCACGTCATCGGGGAAGGCCACGTAGTCACGGTACATGTTCTCTCGGCTTAGAATTGCCCGACCCCACTTGACGAGTGCATCAATGTCGGATGGGGGCGTGCAACGCATGACCTCGGGCCAGGCCCGCTCAAAACAGATGTACCTGAGATGCGAACTGAGCCAATCGAGGGGGCTCAGTTCCTTTGTTTCCCACCGATAATCGGCGTAGGCGATCGCATCCCAACCCGAAAGAGGCTCTTCGTCCGCCGCTTTGACGCGCTCCTTGTTCACATTGGCTTCGCTCCTGAAGCGCGCAGTGATCTCGACCAACCGTCGAGCGATGTGGTGAGAGATCCCGTAGTGAAGCAGAAGCTGGTTCGGGTCCTCGTCACCGAGCCGGTAGAGCAGGCTGTTCCACGCGTTGTGCCACATGTACCATGGGTCGCACGTCCACTCCTTTTTGGCTCCGAGAACAGGTCCTGTCAGCCATCGCGCGATGCATTCCGCGTCCTGCGCTCCTGCCGTCTCGTTGATTCTGCGAAAAAAGGTGTTGCCAAGTTCCTTGGTGGGATCGGGAGCCTCGTGATCTTCAGGGGCATCTGGGTTGGCGAAGTATGTTGCTCGCCATTCTTCGTCAACGGCGTATCTGACGCGCAACACATCGCGCACGGCGGATTTGACCGCTTCGCCGTTCGAGAGCGTGAGCCCAACATCTGGCCAAAAGCGCTCGAATCGGTCGAGGCTCAGCAACACACTCCCCGTGTGCCATGCAAAGTTCTCGTTGCCGTCGCGTAGATTCAGGGGGAAATCGATCATGGCTGGTCTCCGCCGCATCAAAGAGGCCGATCTGAAGCAAGCGTATCACTTGGAGGGCTTCTTGGGTTGGGGAAGGATGACGATGGGGCTTGTGGCCGATGAATAGATGGGTGTGGGTGCGGGCACCAAAGGTT
>CAZETM010001403.1:0-2231 GCA_964514885.1 uncultured Polyangium sp.
CAACGCGGTGAAGAAAAAAGACGACACGCACAAGATGGCGGAGGCCAACAAGGCTTTCGCTCACTACCGCTGGTGACCTTCGAGTCGCGGGCTTGCGCGGGGTGAAGTCGTGAAGGCTTCGCCCCTGGGACCAACGAATTAGGGAGACGCATCGAGCGAGATGGCACAGGCGACATAAGGATCGGGTTACGTAGCCGAACATCGGTAGCGCAAAAGCGCTGCCATCGAGCGTACCCCGACACCCTCTCCAGAATTCTAAGCTCACCGAACGGTGGTCGAGCAGGGCTGGAGAGGGTGTCGTGCGTTCGGAGTTCGAAACGACAAACCAGACCGAAACGTCGCACCAAACATCGAGCAAAGAGGCTGACCGGAACGGAGGAACCAATGGCGCGCGACTACAGTTTGGAACGCACGAGAAACATCGGGATCATGGCCCACATCGACGCGGGCAAGACCACGGTGACCGAGCGGATCCTTTACTACACCGGCGTGAACTACAAGTTGGGCGAGGTTCACGAAGGCGCGGCCACGATGGACTGGATGGTCCAGGAGCAAGAACGTGGCATCACCATCACGGCGGCTGCCACGAACTGCTACTGGGAGCCTGAAGAAGGCCCTTACAAAGGCATTCGCCATCGCGTGAACATCATCGACACGCCGGGACACGTCGACTTCACGATCGAAGTCGAGCGTAGCCTGCGCGTGCTCGATGGCGCCGTTGCGGTCTTTGATGGTGGCAACGGTGTCGAGCCTCAGAGCGAGACGGTTTGGCGTCAGGCGGACAAGTACAACGTCCCGCGCATCGCGTTCATCAACAAGATGGACAAGGTCGGTGCGGACTTCGAGATGTGCGTCGAATCGATGAAGGAACGCCTCGGTTCCAATGCCGTTCCGGTGCACTACCCGCTCGGTGCCGAGGATCAGTTCCGCGGCGTGATCGAGCTGGTGCGCATGCAAGCTGTCGTCTTCGATGACGAGACGAAGGGGCAGAAGTTCGAGTGGATCGACATCCCTGCGGATCTACTGCCGCGTTGTCGTCGGCTTCGTGAGGGCCTCATCGAAGCGTGTGCGGACGCAAGTGATGCGGTGATGGAGAAGTTCATCGCGGGCGATCTCGAAGCGGTGACTGTGGAAGAGCTTTACGCTGCGATTCGCGCGGGCACGATCGGCTTCAAGTTTGTCCCGGTACTTTGCGGTTCGGCATTCAAAAACAAGGGCATTCAGCTCTTGCTCGATGCGGTGCTGCAGTACTTGCCGTCGCCGGTGGACATTCCGGCGGTGCAGGGAACGGATCCCGACAAGAAGGACAAGATCGTCACGCGCACCGCGAGCGACAAGGAGCCGTTTGCGGCGCTTGCGTTCAAGATGATGAACGACCAGTTCGGAAACCTTACGTATTTCCGCGTGTATTCGGGCACCGTCGAAAGTGGCGTGAGCGTCCTGAACTCGACGCGTGGCAAGCGCGAGCGTTTTGGACGCATCTTGCGCATGCATGCGAACAAGCGCGAAGAGGTCAAGACCTGCTACGCGGGCAATATCTACGCGGCGGTGGGACTGCGCGATACCCGTACGGGCGACACGCTTTGTGACGAGAAGAGTCCCGTCGTGCTCGAGCGGATGGAGTTCCCCGATCCGGTCATTTCGATCGCGATCGAACCGAAGACGAAGGCAGACCTGGACAAGCTCGGCATCAATTTGCAGAAGCTGATGTTCGAGGATCCTTCGTTTCGTACGTACACAAACGAAGAGACTGGGCAGACGATCATCGCCGGGATGGGCGAGTTGCATCTGGAGATCATCGTCGACCGTCTCAAGCGTGAGTTCAAAGTGGACGCCAATGTTGGCAAGCCCGAAGTGGCCTACCGCGAGACGGTTTTGCGTAAAGCAACCGACGTGGAAGGTCGTTTCGTCCGACAAACTGGCGGACACGGTCAATATGGTCACGTCGTGCTCGACGTCGGTCCTGCGCCTCGAGGCACGGGGCTCGTCTTCGTCAACGACATTACCGGCGGGATCATCCCCAAGGAATTCGTTCCTTCGATTGAAAAGGGCGTTCGGGATGCGCTCGGCCGCGGGGTACTTGCCGGTTATCCAGTGGTGGATGTGGAGGTGCGGGTGCACTTCGGCAGCTATCACGAGGTCGATTCATCGGGTCCTGCCTTCGAGGTAGCGGCTTCGATGGCTTTCCAGGATGGAGCCAAGCAAGCGGGGCTCGTACTTCTGGAGCCGGT
>CAZETM010001404.1:0-2227 GCA_964514885.1 uncultured Polyangium sp.
CGCTTGCGATTCTCGACCAAAGCACAAGAAGAAATATGAGGACCTCGACGGGGGTACATGATGCGACAAGAATGCTTCGCGCCCGGGTGCGCCTGCCATGATGGTTGCTATCACCGCAAGGCGAGTCCAGCGTGTACGCGATGCTGCATGGATCAAGAATACGTGTGCGACACCGGTGGCAAAGCCGATTTCGCTTCTTGTGATGGATCACGATAAACCGATGAAATACGAGTCCTCCTTTCTTCCCGGAGCCCACCTATGAAACCCTGGCGCGAAATTGCCGTTCCCCATCCCGACGTGCTCGAAGGTACCTTCCAGCAATCCGAATTCGCCGCCGACATCTCCGCCGTACGCGATGGAAAAGCGACGCGCGAATACCAAGATCCAGCCGCTTTCTTCCAGCGCACGTTCATCACCCAAGGCATGCGCCTCTTGCTCACGCAGGTCGCACAACGATTGAATGGCAAAGGCGGGGAGCCAGTCATTCAATTGCAAACCGCCTTCGGCGGCGGCAAAACACACACCATGCTCGCCGTGTTCCACCTGGGAACGCGCCAATGCCCACTCAAAGATCTCGCCGGTATCCCCGGACTGCTCGACCAGGCGGGCCTCTTGGACGTACCGCGCACCCGTGTCGCGGTCCTCAATGGCAGCGACCGCGGTCCCGGACAACCTTGGAAACAAGGGCAAACCACGATCAATACGCTCTGGGGCGAACTCGCCTGGCAACTGGGCGGCGACGCTGGTTATGCCCTCGTCCGTAATGCCGACGAATCGGGTACGTCGCCTGGAAAAGATACGCTTCGCGCGCTGCTCGAGCAATTCGCGCCGTGTGTCGTGCTCGTCGACGAGTTGGTGGCGTACATTCGCCAATTCCCGGATGGAGTCGCGATGACCGGCGGCACGTACGACAGCAATCTGTCGTTTATTCAGGCGCTCACGGAAGCCGTCAAGCTGGTACCCAATGCGATTTTATTGGCATCGCTCCCCGAATCCGAGGTCGAAGCGGGAAGCTCGCGGGGCATTGCCGCATTACGCGCGCTGGAAAAGGTTTTCGGTCGCATTCAATCCCTGTGGAAACCCGTCGCCACGGAAGAAGCCTTTGAAATCGTCCGCCGTCGCCTTTTCGAGCCCATTGTCGACACCGGCGTGCGCAACGCCGTCTGCCGTGCCTTCGCCGATACCTACACCGCCGAAGGAACGAAATTGCCATCGGAAACGCACGAGGCGCGGTATTACGATCGGTTGGTCCAAGCGTATCCGATTCATCCCGAAGTATTCGATCGGCTTTACGAAGACTGGACGACACTCGACGGTTTTCAACGAACACGCGGCGTGCTGAAATTGATGGCCCGCGTAATCTATCGGCTGTGGCGAGACGAGAACCGCGATTTCTTGATTTTACCGGGCAGTCTGCCGTTATATGAAAGCGGCACGCGCAACGAACTCGTGTATTATCTCCCGCCGGGATGGGATCCCGTCATTGAGCGGGACATCGACGGCGATCGATCGGAGACCGAGGAGCTGGAGCGCAAGGAACCACGGTTTGGCGCGGTGAATGCCGCTCGGCGCGTGGCGCGTACGGTGTTTCTTGGAAGCGCGCCGGCATCAGCCGCGACGCACAAGGGGATTCGCGGGGTGGATCGCGCGCGCATTCTGCTCAGATGTCTGCAACCGGGGCAGCCGCGATCGGCTTTCGACGACGCGCTGGGCAGGCTTTGCGACAGGTTGCATTACTTGAATACGTCGGGCGACAAGGCGCACGACACGACGCGTTTCTGGTTCGATACGCGGCCGAATCTGCGGCGCGAAATGGAGGACCGAAAAGGTCGATTCGACGAACATCGCGATGTGCGCGCGAAAATCGAAACGGCGTTGCGTGCCATCGTGGTGGGACAGAAGTTCTTCGACGGCGTGCATATCTTCACGCCGAGCGCAGACGTGCCGAATGACGAATCGTTGCGACTGGTGGTCCTCCCGCTCGACAAGCCGTATTCGAAGCAAGATCCCAAAACAGCGGAAGCTGCAGCGCTCGACATGTTGAAGAACAATGGGTCGAAGCCGCGGTACAAAGGTAATCGATTGGTATTCGTAGCGGCCGAGGAATCGTCGCTGCCGCGCCTTCGCGATGCAGTGCGTACGGCGCTCGCGTGGGAATCCATTGTTCAGGACATCGACAAGAACCGACTCAACATCGATCAGCTTCAGGGTGAACAGGCACGCGAGG
>CAZETM010001405.1:0-2225 GCA_964514885.1 uncultured Polyangium sp.
GCTGCCGCGGCCAGCGCATGGGCATTTTCGCCGGCTCGGGCGTCGTAGCCGGCGCAGTCCCATGGCCCGCATGGGGATCGCCCGTTACGGCTTCCGGATCCAGCTTTACGCCCTTACGCGTCGTTTTCGTCAACGGTCCTGAGAAGGCTTTGCCGTCCTTGTCCACCAGCTCCAACGTCACTTCGTAATCGCCTTTCGGCAGGTGTTTGACGATTTTCGGTGCCCACGTCGTGAATTCGCCCGTCAGCGGTGCAGCCAAGCCACCACCCGTGACCGAGTATTTCACTTTATCGCCCTTGTCGAGCTTCGTGCCGAAAAGATAGAAGTCGAGCAGCAAATCCTGCGCCATTGCGCCTTTGTATTCGCCTTTCGGACGGCTATACACGACGTGCGGCTTTTTCGCATCGAATGTCGATTTGCCTTTTTTGCCCACCCAGAAGGTAATGAGCGCCTGCGCCCCGTCGCCTTTGACCGATTCATGCGTCGCGCGGCTCGGGAATGCCACCAGCGTGTGTTCGCCTTCGGTCAATTCCGTGCCCATCAAAAGCTCGGATACCTTCACCGGCTTGGTCGTATCGTAAATGGGCTTGTAGGGCAGGTCGTCGAGGATCAAATGCACGTGCGGGCCTTTTTCGACCGTGGCCCAATCTTTCACGTCGAGCTTGATTTCGAAGTCTTTTGCTTTCGCCAAATCGCCCACCGAAACGTCATTCTTCGGCGCGGTGATTTTCACCGTCGGAAGTGGCTTCGGATCGTCGCTCGGTTTCAAGTCCTCGACGACGGGCGCCGGGGCTTTCTTTTCTTCGACCTTCGGCGCCGGACCTGCTTCAGGAGTTGCGGTCGTCGCAGCCGGCGTTGCCGTCCCGCCCGCGGGCGTTTTGGTGTCCGGAGCGGGCTCGCCACCACAAGCAGCAAGGCCGGCTCCAAGCGCGAGCACGGCGAAAAACGATTGTCCAGTTTTCATGAACGCCTCATATCGCAACGTTACGTGCGTGTCGAGAGGGATTTTGGGAAGCTTTTATCGGCGCTTGCGTTTTTCTTCGGGCACGCGTGCAAACGTATCCTGTGCGTCCGCGGCTACCCACGCCACGGTCGCTACAGCGGCAACGATTTGATCCAGCTCCTCTTTATTGACCTGCGCGAGCGTGTCATTGGCCGTGTGATGCACGTCGAAATATTTCGTCGCATCCTGATCCAAATCCGCGAGCGGCACTCCGAATGGATGCAAGGGAATCAAATCAGCGCCCCCGGAGGCTTGCTCCGGGACGTATTTGATTCCCAGCGGCGCCGTGAACTCGGCAATACGGGCAAACGTCGGTCCGGCGTTATCTGCGCCAAAAAACTGCAGCGTGTGCGCGCGACCCGAGCCTAGGTCCACTTCGAGCGCAAGTTGATGCTTGTCCATCTCGGCCGCGTGATCTTCGGCATATTTGCGAGCCCCTCGCAGCCCATTTTCTTCATTGGCAAAAAGCACCACACGCACCGTACGCCTTGGACGCGTAGGCAATTTCGTCAGAAAATGCGCCACCTGCAAAATGGCGGCACACCCCGCACCATCGTCGACCGCACCCAGACCCGTATCCCACGAATCCAAATGCGCGCCCAGCAGCACGATTTCGTCTGGTTTTTCCCGGCCACGCACCTCCCCGACCACATTCGCGCTTTCTGCATCCGGAAAAGTCTTGTTCGACAGCGATAGAGTCATCCGCACCGTCTTGCCTGATGAAATCAACCGTTCGAGCAATTCGGCATCGGGTATGGCCAACGCCGCCGCGGGAATTTCCGGCACGCCTTTTTCATATCGCATTCCACCTGTGTGAGGGAATCGATCATGGTCGGTACCTACGGAACGAATCACCACTCCAATGGCACCCTTTTTGGCCGCAGCGGACGCTCCATATGCACGAATCGGCGCTACACGTGAATATTCGTCTTGCGTGTGCGATCGCTCCATGTGCGTCCGAAAAAACACGATTTTCCCTTTGACCTGCGCCTCGTCCATTTTTTGAAGCGCGTCCAATGAATCCGCCATCACGACGTCCGCTTCGATTCCTTTGCCTTTCGTCGCTACGCTTCCCCCAAGCGCGGAAAGCACGAGCGTATGCGTGTACGGAGCCACTAGCTGGCCACTTTCTGCTCCTCGTTGCCAATGCGGAACCATGACTTTTTCCGCCCGGATATTCTCGAGCCCCAATTCTTTCATCGTCCGCAATCCCCACGCGACC
>CAZETM010001406.1:0-2223 GCA_964514885.1 uncultured Polyangium sp.
CCGGCGCCGATTTCCGCACGAATTCCGTCGTTGGCTTTGGCCCCTACGTCAACCTTGGGATCGGCTCGTATTCGAGTCTCGACGATGGTTACGAGTCAGCGCCGATTGCCGATTCGAAGTTGCACGGCTGGCTCAACGTTGGCGTGCGGGTGTCGCTTTTCCCGTAGCATGGACGGGTATTCTCATGGAGCGCCTTTGCCGCATCGCCGCCAATCCGAGCGCGATGGCAATCCCCGCCCCGTTTGGCGCGGACGTGTCACCCGCATATTCACATGCACATCCGCGCGGGCCCGGGTGTACCGTAAGATCGGGCAGGACCGCGTCGCCTTCCAAAACACGCCAATCGCCTGAGACGATAAAGCTCGCCCATAGATTGGGATGCGAGGTTTCCAGATTGGATAACATCGCGAGCTGCGCGCTACGCATCGATTCGCTTCGCCCACCCTTCTCTTTCAGCCGACCGTAATACGATTGCATCAATTCGCGCGTTCGTCCGGTATCCACCTGCCACAAACTCATCACTTGCGTTTCGGCCCCGGCCATCGAAAGCGCGCGGCGTAATCCGTAAACGCCTTCGCCCGAGCTGGCTTGTCCCACGCCCGTTTCGCATGCTGAAAGCACAACGAGCTGCGTGCCGTAAAGATCCAATCCCGCCACTTCGAGCGCTGTCAAGACGCCGTCGTCAGGGCCGCTTTTTCGCTGATTGAAGCCCGCGAGCGCGATTCCGGAACGAAGCAATGGGTTTTCGCGTTGTAGAATGGCCGCACGTTCGGTGGCGGTTGGCTCACCGCCCGTCGCGTGAAGGAGCGCCTCGGGGACGGGCCGTTCTGGCAGGAAAAACCCATGTGTGGCGAGGTGCAAAATCCGCGGAGCGTGTGCTGCTTTGATGGCTTCTTCGGTGGCATCGGCGCCCGTGAGCACGCGGCTTTCGGGAAAGAGCGTGTGAATGGTCGTCGCTTCCTCCACGGTGCCTCCGAGCGGCAAAAGACGTTGCGTGACCATATCGATCGAACGCATTCCGCGGTGGGTGGCTTCCGGGGCAGGGGGAGCGCTGCTATCGTCGAAGGCTGGATTGGCGAGGACCAACGGTGCTTCACGGGCGGCAATTGGTTTTTCGGCGAATCGTAAGAGATCGCGACCCGTATTGACATACGAAAACAGATAACGTTCAACCAGGTAATGGTCATTCTCATCGACAAGCGCAGCGAACGGCACGAGATGCGCGGGCCCGTCGGCGCTGACGAAGACCCAGCGCGTATTGCCGAGCAGTTTGCGAATGGGTTGCATGAGCATTCGATCGAGGGCACGAGCCGCAGGTTTGGGATCGTGGGTCAGGTCGGGATCCGATAAAGCGCGGCGCAGCGTTTCAATGGCGGCTTCGAGTGGAACGGCTTCGCCTAAATCAGTAAAAGTGGGCTCCCCACTGGATCGAAGGACATAGGCAGCATAGCGCGGTTTGCTTTTGGGATTCGGTTCCGAAGCGCTGGGGAATTGAATGGGCTCGTAGCGAGCGATTTCGATGAGCGCGGCGCTTTTAGGAATGGCAGCTTGCGTAGATTCAATGGTCACGAGGCGCTTTTCAATGCGAAACGAAGCGCTTCGCTGGGCGATCTTGGCCTCGAGCTTATGTCGTTCGTCTTCGAGCGCCGTGATGGTTTTCAGGTATTGCTCAGGGGGGATGTTCCCCGGTCCGCGCGAGAGCTGGGTAGCGAGCTGCGAATAAACTGCAGCGAGCGCAGCGGCGAGCGCTTGATCGGCAGGGGCGACGGATCGGCGGAGGGCGGCGAGGTTATCGGTCATAGCTTCGAGCACGCGGCCTTTGCGCCGGAGCAGCACAGTGAGCGCGAGGCGTGCTGCATCCATATTGGCTGGTGCATATTGAAGATGCAGCGAGATATTCTGGTGTGTCTGACCGACCATTTTCTCCATGTAGAAGCGTTTCTGCTCCTCGGATCCGGTAGCCAGCAGCGTTGTGGCATGACGATCCTGAATCTCGGTTGCTCGCTGAGCGGCATTGACCGCATCTGACAAGCGACCCTGCGCGGTAAACGCCAGGACTTTGCCGCTCGAGATCTCGGCTGCATGCAGGCTATTGGGCCCGAACACCGCCTGAAACAAGCGTCGGTCGTGCGCGTAATTCGTCTTGGGCACATCGCGCGTCGCTTTTGCGGGAGCCTTCTTCGTTTCCAGCTCCGCCCCTTGTACCGGCGCGCCAATCACCAC
>CAZETM010001407.1:0-2222 GCA_964514885.1 uncultured Polyangium sp.
GGGAACGCGTGCTGCTGGAATTCGAACGAGCCTATATCGACGCGCTCGTTCGAACCCATGGGGGCAAAGTGGCGCAAGCGGCTGATGCGGCGGGGATCGAGCGTACGTATTTGTACCGCCTGCTGCGGCGGCATGGAATCAGGCAGTAACGATTCAATTCTTTCCAAGCGAATCCATCGTTTCCGGGGTGGCTGAATCGAGCCAATGGCGTAGCACGACAGAGTCGAATGGCAAGTTTTCCGTCCACGTTTTTACGTAGCCATCAAAACTCGTGGCCACAGGGCCATCAGGACCGAATGCTACGGCGGCGCCATTGTTCGAGCACGACCCGAGCACTCGGCTTTCGCCACTCGCAATGTCCCATGACCTCATCGTGCCATCGACACTGCCCGTAATGAGCCGCTGTCCGTCTGGGGATATTGCCAGTTCCGCGATTGGGCCGGTATGACCGCGCAACGTACCCGTGGTTTGGCCTGTGCGAACATCCCAGAGCTGTACCAAGGGCAGCGCTCCGATCGACGCGAAATGCTCCCCATTCGGAAAAAATACGACCCTGCGTACCCCGACGCTAGAAACATCGATAGCAGTGGATTGACCGCTGGCCACGTTCCATAGTCGAATGGAGCGATCACTGCTCGTAGACAGCAGCGTCGCTCCATCTGGGGCGAATACGAGCGACAGGATGGGGCCACGATGCCCGCGGAATTCCCGTACGGAATTGCTCGACGAATCGGAAATGCGCACGACGCCATCCATACCGCCCGAGACAATGATTCGATTGTCTGGTCCGAATGCGACTGCCGTGACCGCGCCCTCGTGTTGCAAAAGCGATCGACTTTGCTCCGCATCGATATCCCACAACCGCACGGTGCCATCCGCGCCACCGGAAACGAGCGTACGAGCATTGGGTGCAAATGTTATGGCAAAGGTTTGCCCCTGATGTCCGCGTAGAATACGCACTCTGCCTTCGTTCAGCGGGTAAATACGAATCGAGCCATCATCGTACACGGAGCCCAGCCATTGACCATCATTCGAGAATTTCAAGGCCGGAGCGAGCGCAAGTCCGGGTGGAACTGCGGGCGGCATCGTGGACGGCCCGGGTAATACCTTGGTGACGAACGTCGAGGTATTCGTGGTACGAATCAGACCGTCTTTGCCCAGCGTGGCCACATGTGCGCCATTGGAGGAGACCGTCGCCCGAACAAACGGCTCGATTGGCGCAATGCGATTGCTCGATGCAGCGCTCCAAAGTCTCATTGTGCCAGCGCCACCGCCACCGGCAACGAACCTACCGTCCAATGAAATGGCGGCGCTCGTCGCTCCCTCGTGCAGACCAAGAAAGACGCGCGCACTCGCGGTGGCGACTGCCCATGAGCGAACGGTACCGTCACCTCCTGCCGTGACGATGGTCTTTCCGTCCTTGGATACCAGCATCTTGCGAATCACTCCCGTATGTCCGTGCACGGTGCGAATCTCGCTTTTCGCTACGTTCCAGAGCTTGAAACCTTCATCGAATCCAATGGACACGATATGGTCGCCGCCAGCCGTGAACGCGACTCGAGCCACGCGTCCCTCGGTGTGATGGTAAATGGTTCGGGAAGCGCCAGTCGTTACGTTCCACAAAAGGACCGCGCCATCGCTACCACCGGTAACGGCGTGCATTCCATCAGGTGAAAATGCGATTTCGACGTTGCCTGGCCGGAGCCCCTCGAAAACGTTTCGCTCCCCGCGCGGAAGATTCACCAAAGTAAAGCCGCCCTCGTCCGCGAATGCAAGGGTCGTTCCGTCGGACGAGAATGCAATGCCACTCCGATTGTTCTTGCGCGACTCGTGGGGCTGCGACAATGCTCGTCCGTCACCCGTGGTAATATCCCAAAGCCATACTTTCCCTCCAAAACCACTCGATGCGAGGTATTTGCCATCGGACGAGAACTGGATGTCCGTCACCGGTGTTTCATGGCCTTCGAGCACTCGAGGCTGATACGTAGCAAGGTCCCATAGGCGGATTGTCGAATCTTTCCCGGCGGTCGCGAGGACTTTCCCATCCGGCGAAAACGCCGCGCACCATATTTCGTCCGTGTGCCCTGAAAGCTCCTTCGATTTGCCGCTCTCGACGTCGCGCACGACAACACGCCGATCGTCTCCCACACTGACGAGTAAACGACCATCCGGGGAAAACACGACATCCTGCACGCCAGCCGAATGTTCACGGAAAATCTGCG
>CAZETM010001408.1:0-2222 GCA_964514885.1 uncultured Polyangium sp.
TGGCTCATGGCCCAAAGGCGCCATCGTGCAGCTCGGCTACACCCGCGAAGCTGATCCGATTCTCTTCATCGGCCGCGTTCGCTCGCGCCTCGACGAGAACGATTTGTTCTTCTCGGACAAGGGTTTGAAGATCAAGCGCGACCAGCTCAACGTGCTCGAGCCTGCGCCGATCTTCCAAGAGCCCGATGACGGATCGAGCGGCCACGCGCCCAACGCGACGCACTGAAAGTCGTCGTTTTCCCTCAACTCATCTCATCCAGATTCCTCGAAAGCACAGTCCTCGCCGCGCCTATTCTTGACGCGGCACAAGGGACTTGCGACGCTGGTCCTCGCTCGATCTCAATGGCGCGGGGGCCCGAACGATCGGAAGATGCCGACACCGGCCGAAGTAAAAAAAGCTCTGGTTGCTGCAGGATTCGTCGTTTACCGCACGCGAGGCGACGTGGTGCATGTCGCCGAGCGCGCGCGGGAAAACCTCATCATGGATGCCAACATCCGTGTACGAGCGATGGACCCTGCGGTCTTTCTTCTCGTTCACGCGAAGCGCAGCGAATTCCCGCACGACTCGGACGACGTGATGTTCGAACACGCGCGCCGAATGGCCAAGCCCAGCTTCGATCGCGGGTACGTTGAAGTCGCCACGCAGATCACGCGTCTGCCCGACCCGAACGACGAGCAGCGCACCCTCGACAGTTGGTTCGAGGTTTCCTACGAGAAGCGAGTGCGGAATCTCGAAGAAGCGATGACCGAGGTGGGCTTCGCTCTGTCAATCGAGAAAGCAGCTTCGCGCTCGTAGTGATCGATCACGACCAACCCCCTTCCGAACGATCGCCGCAAATGGGCCAAGCACGTCGGTTGCTCGGTCCCAAAGGTCCGCTCGCGCTGCTGTTCCCGTCGTACGAAGAACGCGAGGGACAACTCGCGATGGCCGATGCCGTAGAAAAGGCGCTCGATGAAGGTCGAGTTCTCTTTTGCGAAGCTGGCACGGGCACTGGGAAAACCCTCGCGTACCTCGTTCCTGCCATCTTGAGCGGGCGCAAAGTCATCATCTCGACTGCGACCAAAGCGCTCGAAGAACAGATCTTTTCCAAAGATCTACAGCTCGTCGAGATGCATCTCGGGCTGCATGTCTCGGCGGCGCTCGTGAAGGGCCTCGGCAATTATCTTTGCCTGCGTAGGTTCGACGAACTGCGCAAGAGCCCCGAGGCGTACAAGGACGACAAACTCATGCGATCGCTGCCCATCGTCGAAGATTGGGCCAGCCACACGTCGACGGGAGATCTCGCCGATCTTGCCGGTCTTCCCGAATCGGATCCGATTCGTCGCGAGATCTGTTCGTCCAGTGAAACTCGGATCGGTTCGTCCTGTACGTTTTACGAACGGTGTTTTGTTACGCGCATGAAACGCGAGGCTGAAGCGGCGCGTATTTTAGTCGTCAACCACCACTTGTTCTTTGCGGATCTAGCGCTGAAAGTCGGCCGTGGTGATGTGCCTGGTGCAGGTGCTTTGCCTCCGTACGATGCGGTGATCTTCGACGAAGCCCACGAGCTGGAGGACATCGCGACGGACTTTTTTGGTACGCGCATTTCCGTAGCGCGTGTCGACTCGATGTTGCGTGATGCCGAGCGAGCGTTTCTCGCCACGGGTTTGTCCGACCGAATCCTGGGCAAAGGCGAAGGTGCGGTGATCACGTCGCTCACGCGTGAAGCAGCGGATCAATTATTTGCGCTCATCGCTCAGACCGTCTCGAAGGATCCCAAGGCAAACGAAGCGCGTGTCGAGTTGCCGCACGATACGTGGACGGGCGATCTTTTGAACACATACCATCGCCTCGACAATTGCTTAGAAGCGCTCGCGTCGTACGCGTCGAACAACGTGAAGGCAGAAACCGTGGCGCTGGTGGGCACACGCGCAACCAAGCTGCGTGAAGACTTCACGAAGATCGTCGACAAACATCACAACCACGTCACGTGGGCCGAAGTGAAGGCGCGATCGGTAGCGATCGGAGCGTCCGCCGTGGATGTTGGGCACATCTTTCGCGAATCGGTGTTCGAGCGCATCGGATCGGTGGTGCTGACGAGTGCGACGCTCACGCCCAAGCCTGGCGATTATCGCTTTCTGCGCGCGCGTTTGGGCATCAACGAGAACTTGACCGTGCCTGTCGACGAGCTCGTTGTTCCATCACCGTTCGACTATGCAGCGCGCTCGTTGCTCTACACGCC
>CAZETM010001409.1:0-2219 GCA_964514885.1 uncultured Polyangium sp.
CCAGTTCAAGCAGTTCGAGCAGCAGCAGTAGTTCCAGCTCGTCCTCCGCGTCGAGCAGCTCCAGCTCGAGCGGCGCGCCGACGTGTTCCACGTGCAGTCAGCTTTTGCAGGGCAACGTCGGTACGCCGTGTGCTGGCTCGGACAAGCTCATTCAAGATTTGCTCGTGTGCACTTGCCAGCAGAGTTGCACGATGGAGTGCGCCACGACGTGTATGACGGGACAAACGGATCAAACGTGTTTCGGCTGTGTGGGGCAGAAGTGCGGCACGCAGCTCAATGCGTGTTTGCAAGATTGAACTGAGCGTCCAGGGCGGTTTTTCCAAAGCACACCCAAAACTTGGCCGTAGGCCGGTGTTCGCGCTAAGGGCATGGTTGCCATGCCCCTCATCCAGCGCAGAGCCGTAGAAGATCGCTCGAACCCCCGGAATTTTGCAGCTTCGGTTCGTCCGGGGCTGCTCGCGGCACTGGTGTTGTCGCTCGTGGGGTGTCCTGCGCCTGTCGTGAATACTGCACCTCCCAAGAAGCCCGAGCCCGCCAAGGTGGTGATTACGCACGTGGCGCCGGCTGAAGCGACGGCTGCGAATGCGGCGGCTTCACGGTGTTCGCTCCAAAGCGAGCAGGTGGGAGCGCTCGCGAAGGACGGTAGTTTCGCGATTGGGTTTGGTCAGCAAGGGGGTCTGGTGGCTTGGTCGGGTCCCGAGGGCGTGCGGGCAAAACCATTGACGTCGGCGGGAAAGACGGGCGGCCCTGGGGTTTCGATCGCGTTTCCTCGAGGTTCGGATCCTGCGGAAATAGCGCCTCTTGGGCAGGGTTTCGTGATTTTGGCCAAACGCACGGAATATGTCGATGGGATGTGTCCGGGCAAATGCACCGATGCGACATGTGCGGGATGGCCCGCGGGCAAACCGCAGCCTCACGTGTGCAAATCCAAGTGTGAGCAGCCGTGTAAACGTCCTTCGGCAATCAACTACTTCGTGCAATACACAGATCTCGAGGGGCATAACGCGACAGCGGGAATGCCTTTCCGGACGGGCCCAGAGGGAATCGTTGCCGCAATAGCGGGCGATGGCAAATCAATGGCCTTTATTACGGGCAAGGACATCATTTGGATTCGTACGCGTCCCGATGGCAAGATCGAATCGGAGCGAATCGAAATGCCTGCGGCCAAGTTTGTGCTTCCGGTGCGAGGTAATGGCCCGCCGACGTTGTTGCTGGCCGAGGAAAACGGATCCTTGGAGGTCGTGGAAGAGCGCAAGACGCGTGAAGTAACGGGCAGCCTGGTCGACAAGAAGTCGGGACGGCTGGTCGATGCGCGTTTGCAAAGTCGATGGGGAGCGGACAATCATATTCACGTGGCGCGTCAGGCGTGGATGGTGTCGCTCGATTCGATTCAATATGCGCATATCGAGAATTACGAGCTGCGTTATGCGGGCGAGCCGCAGGGCAAAGGTTTTCGCGAGCCATTTGCGGAATACGTCGAGCCGCACTTGGTGGATGGTCGTTTTCGTCGAAGCTCGTGGTTGCAGAAAGCCGTAGGCGAGGACATTGACTTGCAAAATGCGGACGCGGCGGCGGACGTGTCGAACGCTCGGTTTGCGTGGTCGGGAAGTGTTTTCGTATTTGTTTATCTGACGCGACCTGCGCATCGCGAGGCAGTCCGAGCGGTGGGGATCGTGGCCGCGGATTGTGCGGGCGGGGCGAAGTGATTGGTTGAGCGATCCGCATCCGAAGCGGCAAGGGGCAAGCGCTCCCCATTTCCGTTCGTATTCCCTCCTCCGTTCTCATTTGGCCATCGAGCCGTGCATCAGGTTCTTCCCGATTCCACCTCACCGTTCGCACTGACAGACAAGTCGTCGTTCGCTAGGTAATGTCCGGTGTCGTCGCGGTCGGGGCGGGCCGCTAGCGACAAAGTGGAGCGTGCTCCGGCGGTATTGGAGCGTTCACGGTCAGCCGCAAAGTCCCGCCGATCGTTAGTCGTTCTTAACAGCCTTCATAACGGAAGGACAGTGCCGATGTTGAACGTGGAACAGGCGATTGCCGAAGTGGCGAGCGTTTATCAAGCGCTAACGGGAAAACCTTTTGCGCCGGGTCGGTATGAATCTCCGCCCGAGGCGAATCCGCTCGAACAAGCGGAGGGGAATTATCGGCAATTCAAGCGTCTGATGGAGCAGAAGACGCCAAGCGGTGCCGATCCGCGCAAAGGCGCGTCGGCCACGACC
>CAZETM010001410.1:0-2218 GCA_964514885.1 uncultured Polyangium sp.
TTTCGTCGCTCAAGCGTTGTGCGACAAGTTTGACGAAGTCGTCCATCGATGGATCCAGCCCGACGACGAGTCCCAGGATTTGCGCCACGGTAAACCGCCCGTACGCCACTGTTTCATACTGATCTATGTAGGGATCGGCCATGTCGCGAGCGTAAGCTGGTCAATGACGTGTGGGCAACTATTTTCGATCGTCGTGGACGATTTTTTCTCGATACGCATCCAGCAATGGTAGCCTCCGCTCCCGCATGAAAGCGCTCGCCCCAGCCGTCGACGTCCTCATTCTTACTGCGCTTCGCGAAGAGTACGAACAGGTTCTCGAGGTGCACGCTGGCGCGTTCCAGGGCAGCGTTTGGCAGCGTCGTCCGGGGCCGCTCGGGCACGAGGTTGCGTTTCGCACGTTTACGGCCGAGAACGGTCAGCCATTGGAAGTTGCCGTCACGTGGGCGACGAACATGGGCGGCGTCGCGACTGCAAGTTTAGCCGAGCGGGTTATTGGTGCATATGCGCCGCGATGCATTGCCATGTGCGGCGTGTGTGCCGGAAGGCGTGGGGATGTCCAAATTGGGGACGTCATCCTTGCCGATCGCTTGTGGATGTACGACGCAGGCAAGCTCAAGGTTGAAGTCGACGCGAAGGGCAAGCAAAGCAGAAACGATCAGGGTGACATCGAGATGTTTTTGCTGCGCGCCGATTGGAAACACGCGGCCGATGCATTCCAACTGCCCAAGGAAGACGTCGTATCGTGGGGCAAACGCCCTCGACCGACGGACATGCAAGCGAATTGGATTCTGGAACGGCTCGTCGATGCAGATGACTTGCAGACGCATGCCGACCGCAAGAAAAAGGCACCCAATTTCACCAAAGTGATGAAGCTTCTGTGGAAGAAGAAGCTCGTCAAGCAAGGAACGTGGACCATCACGGCGGCGGGTCGAAAGCGAATCGAGACGGAGCGCAAAGCGCATCCCGATGGTTTGCCGAAATTGAAGCGTTTCAAAGTCCACGTCGGCCCCATTGCGAGCGGCAACAAGGTCGTACAAGACCCGGACATCTTCGATCGTTTGTCCAGCAGCGTGCGCAAAGTGATCGGTCTGGAAATGGAGGCCGCGGGCATTGCGACCGTCTGTCATGCGCATCGCGACAACGTGCCCTACATGGTCGTAATGAAAGGCGTGATGGACCATGCGGACGAGTGGAAAAACGACACTGCAAAGACGTTTGCCGCCCGTGCGTCGGCCGAGTGCTTGATCGCGTTTCTCCGCAAGCATTTGCCGCATGTGGATCGATATCACGATATCTTGGATCCGGGCACGGCGTCGAAGCCACCAACGCCTACGCCATCGGCCTTGCTGCACGCGAAACACCGGTACATCTCGTTTTACGAAGCGGGTCGCGCGGACATCCTCAAGCGATTGCAAGCGTTTTGCGACGAGCCCAACCGAGCGGGTGTGTGGCTCATCCATGGCGAAGGCGGAATGGGCAAGACGCGGCTGATGATCGAGTTTTGCGAACGATTGCGCAAGGATGGGTGGGCAGCGGGGTTTTTGCGCGCTTCGGCGAAGGAGGAAGCGTTCGAGAACCTGGTAAAGGCGGATGTGCCGGCGTGTGTGGTTATCGATTATGCGGAGAGCCGTCCCAAATTGGCGGAATTGCTCGAAAAGGTCACGCACGTGAGCGATCGTGGCGCGCCCTTGCGAATCGTGCTGCTGGCGCGTAATGCGGGTGATTGGTGGACGGGGCTTCTCGCAAAGGACATCGCAATCAAATCCATGTTGTCGGCGCATGCACCGGAAGAGCTGAGTGCTCTCGTCGACACGCGGCATCGTGTGCAGGTCGTGACGGACGTTGCGGCCCAATTTGCCGTGCTGAAGGGCAAAGCAATGCCGTCGAGCGCGTTGCCTCCATTAGATAATGCGCGATTCGATCGAGCGCTGTACGTGCACATGGCGGCGCTTTCGTGGGTCGAGGGGTTGTCGTTTACGGCGGAAACATTGCTCCAGGACGTGCTCGAACACGAGGAGCGGTTTTGGCGCACGCAAGCGAATGTTTTACAGGATGTGATTGGCGAAGAAGTCTTCGTCGAGCAAACACGTAATGCGGTCGCGGCAATGACCCTATGTGGGGGAATTGCGAGCAAAGATGGTGGGAAGAAGCTTCTTCGGCGGGTCAACGACAACGGCGACGAGCGGCTGCTGATGTTTTTGCGGCGACTCTATCCAGG
>CAZETM010001411.1:0-2217 GCA_964514885.1 uncultured Polyangium sp.
CCCAAGGGGCATGCGTATGCGCATCGATGAGCCCGGGCGTCACTAGCGAAGGGGAATCCACTTCGTCGCCATCCAAGTTTGCCGCAATGTGGATCCGCGGATATCGGCCAAGCACTTCTGCCGCAGGCCCCACGAATACAATACGCTCTCCGTCCACGACCACGGCGCCATGCTCGATGACGCCCAGCGGATTGGTGGACGTTGCCCAGTCGGGGTCACACGTGACGAGACGCTTGGCAACGATGGCAAACACGGTTGTGGCTTCCCTCAAGCTGCTTTTTCAGTCAGGAGAGGCGCGGTGTCGAGGGGTTTTTGATCGTCGCGCAAATGTTCGATGAATACTCGGCGCACTTCATCCGCGTGTTGCCTGGCCGTCTCGGCGCGCCAGCTTTTGGTGGAGATCGGATCCAGCACGTCGACTTCAATGGCCGTCGGCTCCACGTAGTTCGTACCTTTGACCCAAGTTTTGTGCGCGCCGTGAATGATGACCGGAACGATGGGCAATCCCGTCGCAATCGCCATGTGCACGAAACCCATTTTGAACGCTTGCAAGCGCCCGTCCCGGCTCCGAGTCCCCTCGGGCATGATCCAAATCGAGATCTTGTGCCGCCGCACGACCTCGACGATATCTTCAATCCCGGCGATCGCTTTGGTCTTGTCTTCCCGATTTAATGCCAAGTGCCCGGACAAGATGTAAAGCTGACCGAAAAATGGAATTCGGTAAACCTGCTTCTTCATGACGCCCGAGCCACCGACGGGACACAACCAGATGGACAAGAATGCGTCCAGCGTCGAGGCATGATTGGCGACGTAAATCGCTGGGTGCGTTCGGTTTATTTTTTCCTTGCCGCGAACCACGGGATTGACTCCCGCAATACGGACAATGGAATAACCAACGATTTTTCCGTAATAATTGCAGAGCTTGATCCGCAAAATACGCCACGGAAGAAGCACAACCGCGATCGCCATGGTGATGGTCGAAGCAACCGCCACCAAAAGAAATCCAAACACAAACCGAATTGCAGACGAAATGGCCGCACCAGTGTTGTTTCGTCGCGGTGCGGAGTTTCCATCGGACATGGGATATGCGCTTTCCAGTTCAGAAAAGTAGAACGGCGTCACGTCCGGGACGCAGGATTGAGCCGCGATCTTTCATCAGCCGACGGCACGCGTACGTCATTTTTGTGCCACATCCGGCAAGCTTGACGTCGCCGCACAGCGTCGTAATCAGTCGAGCGCCATCCATGTACCGCCTGTTGTTTCGTTTGTTCCTTCGCCGTGTACCCGCCGAGACTGCCCATCATCTCGGTTTTGGTTTGTTGCGATTCTTGATGGCCTTGCCAGGCGCGAAAGCCGCGGCGCGAGCGTTGTTCCGCTCGTCGGATCCCGCGCTCCACGTGCGCGTGTGGGACCTCGACTTCCCTGCCCCGCTAGGCCTCGCCGCAGGCTTCGACAAGAACGCACAAGGCTTCGAGCAGCTTGGAGCGCTGGGCTTCGGTTTTGTCGAAATAGGAACCGTCACCGGCGAAGCACAAGCAGGCAATCCGCTGCCGCGCTTGTTTCGATTGGCAGCAGACCGAGCGCTCATCAACCGCATGGGTTTCAACAACGAAGGGTCTCGTGCCGCTGCAGTTCGTCTGGAGAAACGCAGGCCAGGCGGCGTGATCGTCGGCGTAAACATCGGGAAAACCAAGGTCGTTACGGACGAGCTGGCCACGGCAGATTACGTGTCGAGCGCCGAGCGTCTCGCGCGATTGGCCGACTACATGGTCGTCAACGTCAGCTCGCCAAACACGCCAGGGCTGCGCGATCTGCAGTCTGTCGAGCGTCTCGGACCGTTGCTCGGTGCCGTACGCGAAGCGCTCGATCGCAGCTCACCGTCACGACGCGTCCCGCTCTTGGTGAAGATCGCTCCGGACTTAGCCGATGCAGACATCGATGCGATCGCGGACATGGCGATCGCCTTGAAGCTCGATGGCATCATCGCCACGAACACAACGATCGGTCGTGCGGGGTTGTCCACAGATCCGGCAGCCGTTGCAGCGATTGGCGCAGGTGGTTTGTCCGGGGCACCGTTGCGATCACGCGCGCTGGAAGTGCTGCGTAGACTGCGTGCGCGGGTCGGAGACAAACTCGTGCTCATCGCGGCCGGAGGGATCGAATCCGCCGACGACGCATGGGAGCGAATCGCGGCTGGCGCGACGCTGGTGCAGGCCT
>CAZETM010001412.1:0-2214 GCA_964514885.1 uncultured Polyangium sp.
CCTTCGCCACCCGCTTCGAGTAACGCCACATTCACGGTGGGGTCTTCGGTTAGCCTGGCTGCGAGGACACAGCCCGCGGAGCCCCCGCCGATGACCACATAATCGTACCTGATCATCACAACCGGGTTCATCCTCTCCGCTCCCTGCACCACGCCGTTCTCTCGCTTCGAGCCGATCAGCTACAGCGCGACGTCCGAAACGGAAATAAGCAAATCCCTCGTTGACGCCCCCAAAACGATGTGACTGCCCCCAGCACCACGCGCGAATCACGTCGCTCGAACCAAGTCGACGGCAAGAATGTGCAGAGGCGGCGGCGCTCTCGTTCCATCATGAAGTCCTGAGATCAAGGACTGGGTGAGTCGCCACCGCCATTGCTGCCGACCCACATAAGGAAATTCCTTATAGACGCTTGCACGGTGATGGTGAAGCCGCCCGCGGTGCCTGCGCCATGACCGCAACGAGCCTGCACATTCACCCACCATCGACCTAATTCTGCCGCCGTCCAGAACAGACCACCCCGTTTGCTCGACGCCCTCCCGTTTGTCCAAGTCGCTCCCCGGCATGTTCGAGGGGCTCGAACTCGCCACGAGCGAAGTTATTGACGGCGCTTTGGCGTGTGCCGAGCATGCGCACTATGCCATCGTTGCCCGTTTCTCGTTCTGCTAGGCGCTTCACCGCGTTGCTGAGGGAACAGCGTTATCGGCGGCGTTTCTTCGAGGTCGACCGGAGGCAAACCATCTTCGTGGTTGCCGCAATGATCGTCGGCGGATCTGTCGCCATCCGCAACGACCTGATGCTGCTCCATGGCTCGACCCTCGCTTTCGCGCTCAGTTGCAGGGGCCTGCTCATCGTTGCGTCCGTCGTCGCGCTCCTCGAGTTGCGCCGCGTGCGATCACCGCATCAGTTTGACGGCCGCTTCAACTTCTGGCTCTTTGTGTGGTCTTGGGTTCAGATTGGCACATTTGCCACGCGATATTCTGCCTCGGAGTTTCTCGAGCCGTTCATCGGCCAGTGCGCGTCGCTTGCTGCTCTCTACTGCACGCTCGCGGGCCCGCTGTGGCCACGGTCCCTGGCGGCGAACGTCACCTCGGCTGCCGTGCTCGTGCTCGTGTGGTGCGTGCCTATCAATGTGACCCCGGCCACGCGGTTCACCACCACCGCGCTCGTCATCATTAGCAACGTGGTGGGCATCGTCTCCGCGAATGCTTTCGAGCAGAACCGGCGCCTGCGCTTCGAGGCCGAGCGGCAGCTCTCCATCAAGGTGCGTGAGCTGGCTGCCGAGAAAGAGTATGCATTGGCCCTGTCCCGAACTCGGGCCGCGTTTCTCGCCACCATGAGCCACGAATTCCGCACGCCCATGAACGCGGTCATCGGCCTTTCGGATCTGCTCCTCGACGCGCATCTTGCCCCCGAGCATGGCAATCATGTCCGGATCATCAACGAAAGCGCTCGCGCGCTGCTCACCCAGCTCAACGACATCCTCGATTTCGCAAAGATCGACGCGGACAAGCTCACGCTGACCCCAACGCCTTTCGATGTTCGCAAGCTCGCGGCGTCGGTCGTGAACATGTTCCGTCCCGAAGCGTCGAGACGGAACCTCGAACTGTCCCTGCACGTGGCCCCAGCGATTCCCGAATATCTCCTGGGGGACGAAGCGCGTCTGCGGCAAGTGCTCGTCAACCTGTTTTCCAATGCCGTCAAGTTCACCGAGCGCGGCGGAGTCACGCTCCGGATTGCGAATGGCTCAAATGCAGCAAACATCCATGACGACCAGGAAATCACGTTTTGCATCCAAGATACCGGAATCGGAATCGAGCCCGAGCTACGGTCGCGGTTGTTCAAGCCCTTCGAGCAGGCAATCGGTGCGGGCACGTACCACCAGAGCGGCACCGGCCTTGGCCTGGCGATCAGCCAGCGAATCGTTCGGGCCATGGGCGGGGAGATCCGCGTACTCAGCGAACCCGAACAAGGCGCGGTTTTTTCCTTCACGCTTCGATTGACGGTAACAAACGCTCTCCCCATTGTCGCGTTATCCAGCTTGCCAGGTGCGGATCGACCTCCGCTTTCCATTCTCCTGGTCGATGATCACCCCATCAATCGCGATGTGGCGTTGGTCCAATTAGGGCGGCTGGGGTATCGCGCGGATGTCGCCACGTGCGGATCCGAGGCGCGGGAGGCCGTCGCGAGAAAGGACTACGACCTGGTCCTGATGGA
>CAZETM010001413.1:0-2211 GCA_964514885.1 uncultured Polyangium sp.
CCGCCAGCCGTTCATTCGGCTCGTAACTGACCTTCACGCCACCCATGACGTCCGCGGCGGCTTGCAATTCGTGCGCAAAATCCTTGGCGAAGACTTGACTTGCAACCTGATGATCCTTGTCCTGCATCGCCTTAGGATCGAAATTCACCACGACGATCTTCGTTTCCCCCGGCGGCCGCTGCTTCGCCTCCGCCGCCGATTGCAACCACACCGCCGTTTGTCCTTCGCGCACCTCGGCTTGGCCGTCCACGATCTGCGCCCACGCTTGCAATTCCTCCACTTGCACGATGCGTAGTCGTCCAACGGATCGCTCGCTCTCGACCCCCGCCCGAATCTCGTATTCGTCCCCCTCGCGCACGCCGTCAAAACTTCCCAAGTCGATCTTCGCCCGACCCGTTTGGATCGTCGCGACCTTGCCGACGTACTGATTCAGCCGCGCGCGTTCATCGCGCCCAATCAAACGCACCTGCGCCCCGTCGATCTTCACTTCGCGCTGATACAGCACGTGCACTTTCGCCACGTCGGCCCAGCCTTCCACGACGATCGCAATGGCCGCGGGATATACACCAGACAAACCAGGTTTGTCCACGGAGAGGAGCACCCACGACCCGCGTTGCCAACCATGTCCTGGCGGCAATCCAACGGCGAATGATTCACCCGTGGACAACATGCAAAACGATGACTTTCCAGCCGTCACGGCGCACGCAGGCTTGGGTGCCGGCGTTGCTGCGTGCTCCACGGGTTGCTTTGCCGCCGGCGTGGTGCCGGGGCAGGCGGCAACGAGCAAGAGTGCCGAAAGACATGCAACGCGTGCGTGAAAGCTGACCAGCATGATGGCCGAAGTTCCTACCTGGTTTCCGCCGCGATGACTACGGCGTTTTGTCTTGGTCGTAGCAATCCCCGCACCAGGGGATAGTCGCCTTTCTTTTCCCCGGCGGACGTCATCAGCTCTGCCTACTCTTCGAACCGCACGAGTTCCCCTTCGTACCGGACTTCACATCCTGAAAAGGTTCTTGTCAGATCCACTTCCAACGAATCCTCTTTTAGCGTGAGCGTGCCGCCCGTCCCCTTGATCTCCTTGAACGGCGGGATCGACGGCAATGGCATGACGTACGGGCACGCATAAGGCCGCACCGTCGCCGTGTCGCCATCGGGGTCGATATCGGCAATGGCGGTTGCGCCTTGAAGGAGCACATTACACGGCGCCTCCCAGGTCACAGTGTCTCCTGTTCGAGTCAGGACGATCATCATCGAGTCCAACATGGGATCCGGCGACACATCAGAGCACGTGCTGCTTCTCGAGACTTGCCCTCGATACGTGCCAGGCCATAAAGGTGCAGATTGAGGTTGAGGATCACTACACCCCGCGAGGGTCATCAGTAGGATCAACGTGGCTATGTTTCGCATATTTTGCTTTCAATCGATCAAGGACGACGACAGCGTACCTCGTCCGACCGACGCGCTGCAAGGCGCAGCAGCCTGTTGAACCTGCTCCAAGCACGGTGCGTGCCCAGCCCCATCAAGCTGAATCGAGGGGTTCGGCGCCTGGTACGACGCGCACGCGCGCTACCAGCGGACCTCGCGATGCGATCCGTGAATTGGGCGTGAGGGCGACGCGGTTTGACGCGTCAATCCATCGACGTGACGCCAGCTCCATCGGACTAACGCGTCAACGCGGCGTTGCGACGTGGGCACGGTCGAAGATCGTCACGGACGGAGGCAAGATCGGCGAGCCAAACGTCGCGGTGGTACCAACGGCATCGTTCGACAAGAAAAACGAGTTCTTCGGGGTGAGTGCGACGGTCAGGTATTGAACCGGCACGGGGCTCGATGTCGGGGTTCAGCGCCGAACGTCAACCGGACTCGTGACCAGCGTTCAACCACCGCATCACGGGGTGTACGGCGGAATCGCGTTGATCAAGTCCACCACTTCCTTGGGCCGGTCGTCATTCGAGAAATGATTGTTGAGCTCCTGCTTCAGGCCGTCGCCATCATTCTCGGAAAGTATCCTTCCGACAATGACGCGGACCTGGCTGGCCGCGCAAAGCTATTGGCTCCCATCTTTCGTCAGAACGACGCCATTCGCGACTACCTGCGAGCACGCCGCCCCGTCGTCGATGTCAACCCCGAAACCGGGGAACCCGAAGCCTCACCGGATGACGCTGCACCCCCGGAAGTGACGTCCGGATAACTCGTCGCACCAGGCCGGAA
>CAZETM010001414.1:0-2210 GCA_964514885.1 uncultured Polyangium sp.
GGGCCCCGGGTTTGGACTTGCACCTCCTACCTGTGAACCATGCCGATCGCACCTCTCCAACTACGCGACGGCGTCGCTCCGTGGAGAGGGGAGACAAGATCGGATCGAGCACAATTCCCCCTCTCCACGTAGCGAAGCGAAGTTGGAGAGGGGCCAGGGGGTGAGGTGCGCAAACTCCCGTCAGCCGGCGATCCCTCGATACGTTCGCGCATGCGCGACGTAGTGCACGGCTCCATCGATGCCCAGCCGTCCTTCGCCCTCGGTCACTTCACGCAAGACCTTCGCGGGACGTCCACGCACGAGCGATCGCGGAGGAACGACCATCCGCGGAGGCACGAGTGTTCCAGCCGCAACGAGCGACCCTTCGCCAATCACCGCGTTGTCGAGGATGACGCTGCCCATCCCGATCAGACAACGATCGCCAATGGTGCAGCCGTGCAGGATCGCTCCATGACCGATCGTCACATCCTCGCCGATAATCGTCACGGAAACGCCGTCAGTGAGATGCAAGCACGCCAGGTCCTGAACGTTCGTGCGCGCTCCGACGCGGATCGAGCCGATGTCACCACGGAGCACGGCGCTGAACCAAACACTGGCTTCGTCACCAAGCTCGACGTCACCAATCAACGTCGCGTTTGGAGCGACAAACACGTCGCGTCCGAGTCGCGGAGTGAAGCCTCCATACGGAAGGATCAACGCCATGGCTCAGCCTCCTGCGGAAACAATCGGCAGAGAGCGTTTGGATTTTCCGGACGAACGCACCGGAGCATTGGTTGTACGAGGCCGCGCGCGTGATCGACTGTCGGCGGTGATCTCGCCTTGCAGCGAATGCTTGTTGGCTCGCGTGATTTGCACGTCGACGACATCACCGATCAAGTCGAGGTCTTCGGCCGCAGCGATATGTACGATCTCGTTGCGTTCGGTGCGTCCAGTCCACGCCGGAGCGCCTTCTTTGCCTGCGCCTTCGACGAGCACTCGCTGGGCTGATCCTTCGAGGCTGCGCAGATGCGCACCAAGCAGCTCTTCGCTCGCTTCGAACAAGCGCGCCAAACGTTCGGACTTCACGGCCTCGGAAACATCGTCGCTCAGCTTGCGCGCGGGAGTGAACGGACGTTCCGAATATTTGAACCCAAACAATCCTCGAAAGCCGACCTCCCGCACGAGCGTGAGCGTCGCGTCGAAGTCGTCATCGGTTTCACCGGGAAAACCCACGATGATGTCAGTCGAGAGAGACAGATCCGGAACTCGAGCTACGAGCGATCGTACGCGCTCCAAGTATTCGGCTCGCGAGTAACGACGGATCATGCGCTTCAAGATCCGGTCACTTCCAGATTGCACGGGCAGATGCACATGCCGCGCGAGAAGTGGAAGCTCGGCATGCGCTTCGATCAGCGATGGAGTCATGTGCCGCGGATGCGGGCTCGTGTAGCGTAGCCGAGACAAACCCGGCACATCCGTGGCGATGCGCCGTAGTAGCGCTGCGAATTCGCTTTCGTCTGGGTCGTCGGGCGACGCGCCTTTTGCACGAGCCAGCAGCGAAGCTGGATCGCGATAACTGTTCACGGTTTGTCCGAGCAGCGTCACTTCGCGCACGCCAGCAGCAACCATGCCGGCGATTTCGGAAACGATCTCGTCACTCGAGCGATAACGCTCCGGGCCGCGCGTGTACGGAACGATGCAGAACGAGCAGCGTTCGTCACAACCTTTCATGATCGTAACAAATGCAGTCGGTGCAGTCGCAGTGAGCGCCGATGCCGCAAGGAAGCTTGGAGCTTCGAGATCGAACACGGTGCGCACGACGGGAGGAGCACCAAGGCCGATGTCGTCGAGCAAGCGCGGAAGCTCGGGGATATTGTCCGGGCCCAAAATAAGATCGATCCCCTTGGCGCGAGTGAGGAGTCGTTCGCCCTCTTGTTGAGCGACGCACCCGGCCACGACGAGCACCAATTCGGGGTGCTTTTGCTTGTGCTTCGCGATGCGCCCGACTTCGCTGAGAAGCTTCTGCTCGGCCTTTTCGCGGACACTACAGGTGTTCAGCAGGACAACATCCGCGTCGTGCCAGTCCTCGACCTCGACGTAGCCTCCGCGACGGAGAACCTCGTGCATGCGGTCGGAGTCGTGGACGTTCATTTGACATCCGAACGTCGTGATGGCGTATCGAGGCATTGGGGTGCGGTGGTGTAACAAAACGCAGACAGCGCGGCCAGGGA
>CAZETM010001415.1:0-2201 GCA_964514885.1 uncultured Polyangium sp.
AAACGAACGAACCGCGAGCCGGTGAGCTGATTGGCAAGTTCCGGCTCGAGAAAAGCATTGGCTCAGGCGGATTCAGCGAGGTTTGGCGGGCGCAAGAAGAAATCGAAGGGCAATCGGTTGGTTCGCCGTGCGCCATCAAATTGATGCGGTTCGATACCAAAGGCGCGGGATCGAGCGGCAATGAATCGTTCAAGGCGACGTGGGTGCAAGAGATCAATGCGCTCAAGTCGATTACGCACGATGCGATTCCCCGGACAATCGATGGGGGCATTGACGATCGGACGAAGCTGGCGTTTATCGCGATGGAGCTGCTCGAAGGGGAAACGCTGGCGCAGCGTATTTCGCGAAAACGACTCGGTTGGCGGCGGGCGTTGATGATAACCGAGCGCATATCGAGCGCGCTGGATGCGGCGCATCGGCACGAGGCCAAGGTTGTGCATCGCGATTTGAAGCCGCAAAACGTTTTTCTGGAACGAAGCGGCCGTGTCTTCGTGATTGATTGGGGCATATCGAGGCTTGGAGCCGGCCCGGCGGCGCCGATTGTAATGCCGACGAATCCCATGGCCCAAGGCGCCCAAGGAGCCCACGGAAACAAAACATCGGGCACGGAGGACATTTCGACGAAAGAGCTGGATGAGCTGGCGAAGAAGAAGCTTATCAACCATGTGCAATCGGGCCAGCAAATCGTAGGCACACCGGGGTACATTGCGCCCGAGGTATACGAGGGAGGGGATCCTGGGCCAGCGGTAGATGCGTATGCGCTCGGAGTGCTCTTGTATCAATGCATTACGGGGCGACTTCCATACCGTACGGCGGAGACGAGCGGGACGACGGGTTCGGGTTCCAGTGCTTCCGATGCTGCACGTGCACACGCGGCGGCGTTGTGGGAGGCGACGATTCAGGGGCATTTGATTCCAATCCAAGAATGGGTTCCCGATATTCCCAAAGGGGTGCGCGAGCTGGTGGAAACGCTTTTGTCACGCGATCCGAAAGCTCGAGGCATTGGGGAACTCACGAAGCGTGTGGCGTTTGTGAATCGATTTCCGCATGGAATGCCGGATCCGCCGTATGCGGGTCTCGATGCGTTTGGCGCGGAGCGGGCGGGATTCTTGTTTGGCCGAGACGCGCATGTGAAGCGTATCGTGAAGCGATTGGAGCAAGAACGGGCGCTGGTGTTGTCGGGGCCTTCGGGATGTGGAAAATCGTCATTGGCGGTGGCGGGTGTAGCGGCGCGAATCGATCGTGAATTGCTCGACGGGACGGATGGTTGGCGGCTCTTTGTGGTTCGTCCGTCGGAACCAAATGCGCTGGAAGTGGTAACGTCGAATGTTTCGGGCATGGCGGGAATAGCGGAATCGAAAGAACCGCCGCTCGGGACGATGGTGGTGGTGGATCAGCTCGAAGAAGTGCTGAGTCTCGAAGGCGGGAAGCAAGATGCATTTTGTCTAGCATTGGCGGAACTGGCGTCGGCGAAGCGGTCGAACGACGTGATGGTGCGTGGCCAAGAGCGTTTGACGTTGGACATGCCAATGCGGGTGATCGCGACGGTGCGTGAGGATTTTGAATGGCAGGTGGTGCGTATCGAAGCGCTTCGTGAATTTTGCGAAACGTCACGATGTTTGGTGACGGGCGTGGATGCGACATCGGCGCGAGAATTGGTGGAAGAGCCCGCGAAGGCGCTTGGGTATCGATTGGGCGACGGGGACAAGGCAGTTCGGGAAGTGGAAACACTTTTGGCGGCGGATCCGACGGCTTTGCCGATTGTGCAATTTGCGTTGACGGAATGGTGGGCGCGACGGGACGAGGGCACGAAGGAGCTTCCGGCGAAGGCGTGGCATGAGCTGGGTGGGGTCGAGGGGGCGTTGTCGAATGTGGCCGATCGGTATTATCGAAAGCTATCGGAAGGCGATCAGCAGGTATTGCGCGATCTTTTTGGTCGACTTTTGCTTGGGGATCGCAAGCAATGGGTGAGTGCGGCGTCGCTGGGGAACAACAAGGAACGGCGATTGATGGATCAGCTTGCGGAGTTGCGGCTGGTGCGTCGACGGGACGAAGGGGAGGGGCTTGTCGGGTACGAATTGGCGCATGAATCGCTGGCACGGCGTTGGGACATATTAAAACAATGGATCAGCGAGCGGGCGGCGGAGGACGCGCTGATTGCGGATTTGGAAATCGAAGCGAGGTTATGGGCGCGGCAAAGT
>CAZETM010001416.1:0-2194 GCA_964514885.1 uncultured Polyangium sp.
GCGCGCCCCTGGACCGCGCCAGGACCCGTCCTGGACCTGACATTGGTTTGTCCGCCACGCGGTCAAACCAAGCGCCAGGTCCTGATTCTGCCGCGCTTTTGGTGTTTCCTTGCGACCGGCACTGCCCATTACGCAGCGCCGAACGAGACACCATGGACCATAGCATTACACAGATGAAACAGGACCTGGCCCTCGGAGGATACGCAAAATCGACGCAAAATCGACGGTCTCGCGGACGACAATGGGTAAGTATTGGCGTTCTAGGCGGCGACGACGGAATCTGGTTTGGCCTGGACGACCTTTTCTTTGGCCAGCGCCTCGAGATGGTGATCGACTTCGATATCGATATGTTTCGCCTCGGGAATGACGACACGCACGGCGGCTTCGATATCGTCGATTTCGTGACTGAGCGCCGCGAGCGCTTCATCGGCCAGCGCGCGTAGCGTGGCTTCACGCTCGGCACCCGCAAGTCCCCCGGCGTTTTGGGGCAATACACGGTCGAGTTTCGACGCAAGAAATGCCGGATCAAACGTGACTTCCGCCTTGAGCTTGTAGATTTCCGGCGTAATGAGCCGACTTTTGACGTCGCGCACTCCACGCACACTCGGCCGCTCACGCAAGATTCGCTCGAACGTTTCCTCCACGCCGTCGGGCACCGCTTTACCAATGAGCCATTCGCGATTTTGCCAGACCAGGTGCAACGCGATGTACCCGAGCAGTATGCCGACAAGAATCGATGCAATCGAGTCCCACGCGGGATTGCCCGTCACGTAGGCAGCTCCAATGCCGATTGCCGCGAGCACGAGACCCAAAACGGCTGCGCCATCTTCGAGCAAGATCGCCACCGTGGCGGGATCCGCTTTTTCGCGGACATATTGCATAAATGGCATCGATCCGCGTTGTTTGGACACGATGCGTGCGGCGAACAAAAGCGCGCTGCCTTCAATGAGGAAGGACAGACCGAGCACTGCGAACGTGACGACGCTGATTGTGGTTTCCTTTGGGTGGCGTAACCCTTCAATGCCGTGATACACGGTCACGCCGCATCCGATGAAGAAGATTCCCGCCGCCGATAACAAGCCGAAGACGAAACGCTCACCGCCGTATCCGTAATGAAAGTATTCGTCGCCTTGTTTCGATCCACGCTTCAGGCCAATGAATAGCAAGAGCTGATTACCTGTGTCGGCTGCGCTGTGGATGGCTTCGGAGAGCATTGCGCCGGAGCCCGAGAGGAAAAACGCAACGAATTTGATCACGGTCACGAACGAATTGGCCGCAAGCGCAACGATGACGGCGGAAAGCGAGGACGGAGTGGCCATGCGCCTGTTATCGCATATATCTTGGCGAGTTTCTAGTCTTTCTTCTCCTGCGTCTGCACGTGCAACCTCACGACCCGCACATGCCGCTGCGTTGCCTCGACGATTTCGAGCGCCGTTCCATCCGGCGCTTGCAGTCGATCGCCGATGGCGGGAATTCGTTCCGCCAAAAACAAGCACAGCCCGGCGACGGTCGAAAAGCTGTCGCCAATACGCAAATCCAACCCGAGCTGTCGATTGACGTCGCGCACGGAGGTTCCCCCTTGCACCAGAAATGACCCATCAGGCTCGCGACGTATACTCTCCGGCGCAGGTGCTTCGTGCTCACCGAATACATCGCCAAATAATTCCTCGACGAGATCCTCCAGCGTGACGATTCCGCTCATCGCTCCAAGCTCGTCGACCACCACCGCAATCTGCGTTTTGCGCTTCTTCATTTCATCCAGCAACGTCAATGCCCTCGTCGTTTCCCCTGCAAAATAAAGGGGCCGCACGATCTCCGCGACGGTGAACGACGATTTGTCGACGGCGCGCGTGAAAAGGTCCTTCACGTTCACGTATCCCAGCAATCGATCTAGGTCTCCGTCGTATAATGGCATGCGTGTATGTCCTCGTTCTGCAACGACTTTTCGCACATCATCGAGCGACGCATCACGCGGGAGCGCAATGACGCGTGTGCGCTGAACCATGACTTGCGCTGCGGACAACTCTGGGAATTCGAGCGCTCGCGTGGCCATTTCGCCAGCCGAGGGGTGCAGCGAGCCGGCTTTTGCGGCTTCACTTACGAGCTGTTGCAGCTCTTCAGGCGATAAGCGTGATTCGGTAAACGTCGTGCTGTCGCCGAAAAAACGCAGGAAAACGTTCGAGCTTGCTGTTAA
>CAZETM010001417.1:0-2194 GCA_964514885.1 uncultured Polyangium sp.
AGGTGAAGAAGCCGGAGCCGCCGCCGCCGCCGGATACCGACAAGGACGGCATCCTCGACGCGAACGACGCGTGCAAAGAGGTCAAGGGCGTGGCGAATGCCGACACGGCGAAGAATGGCTGTCCGCCGGATACCGATAACGATGGCATCATCGATGCGATGGATGCTTGCGTGACGGTGGCAGGCGTGGCGAATCCCGATGCGACGAAGAATGGTTGTCCGCCGGATGCTGATGGAGACGGCATCATCGACGCTGAGGACGCGTGTCCGCAGGTCAAGGGTGTTGTCAATCCGGACAAGACAAAGAACGGCTGCCCGTCCGACAAGGACGAGGACGGCATCATCGACGCGGAAGACGCGTGTATCGACATCAAGGGTCTGAAGACGGCCGATCCGGCGACCAATGGTTGCCCAGGCGATACGGACACCGACACGATTCGCGACGACAAGGACGCATGTCCGAACGAAAAGGGCAAGGCCGATCCGGATCCGAAGAAGAACGGCTGTCCGCAGGCCGTTCGTGTGTCGGAGACCGAGGTCATCATTCTGCAGCAGGTGCAGTTCGACACGGCGAAGGCGACCATCAAGAAGGTCTCCGATCCGTTGCTCGACGAGGTGGCTGAGGTGTTCAAGGAGCACCCGGAAATCACCAAGATCGAGATTCAAGGGCACACCGACAACAAGGGTGCGGCGTTCATCAACAAGAAGCTGTCGCAAGACCGCGCCGAGAGCGTCAAGAAGGCGCTCATTGCGCGTGGTATCGGTGCCGAGCGCTTGTTCCCCAAGGGCTTCGGTCCGGACAAACCTGTGGCCGACAACAAGACCGACGAAGGACGTCAGCAGAACCGTCGCGTGCAGTTCGTGATCCTGGAGAAGCTCAAGAAGGGAGAGGTCCCGCCGCCTCCTGCCACGCCGGCTCCTGCGGCTCCCGCGAAGCCCGGTGAGGCCGTTCCGGCCAAACCTGGTGGGACTGCTCCGACGACGCCGGCGCCTGCAAAGGCTCCTGCACCGGCGAAAGCCCCGGCGCCTGCGAAGGTTCCTGCACCGGCGAAAGCCCCGGCGCCTGCGAAGGCTCCCGTTCCTGCCAAAGCTCCCGTGAAGGCCCCCGCGCCGGCGAAGGCCCCGGCGCCTGCACCGAAGAAGTAGGCATTCGTTACGGCGAGGGCTTTCGCATCTGCGAAGGCCCTCTTTGCCGACGACAAACATTCGTCGGCCTCCCATCAATGAAATTCACAAGTGTCTTTCCTTAACGAAGGAGGAGTCAATGCACGATAAGAAAACGCGTACAATGTTGCGCCCGCGTAATTGGGCCGCTCGATTGTTTGCTACGGCCGGCCTGGTGGCCGCGATGCACGGGGCGAGTGATGTTCACGCCACGCCCGCTACGTTTACGTTTAACGCGCCAAACCCTGGATGGGTTGCCATCAAGGATCCCGTTACGCTGCAGCCGCTCATCGATCCCGAGGGCGATGGGCAGACCGCGCGCGATATCGTCGGGGATGTAAACAACCCGCTACTTTACATTGCGTCCGATGCCAGTCACGTCTACTTCCGTTTACGTGTTGACGTAGATCCGCGTACGAACAATGACGCGTTCAATTTCGGTCCGTTCGGTTGGGGCTGCGTCATGAATACCGACAGCAACACCCAGACCTACGAATGGTCGTCGATCGTCGATGGCACGAACAACCCGGACGTCGTCTACTTTTATAAGAATCAGACGACCACTCCGGCGGATCTGAATACCATTGCCGACGCGCCAGATCTGCCAGCGCTCCAGGCGTTCGATTTTCCGCTGGATCCGCCTACGAACCCGGCTGGCGATCCGAACGTGTTGCACGCCAGGGTGGTGTTGGCGGGGTCGAATTTCGGGGGCAATCCCGATTTCTTCGTCGACTGGGCCATCAATTACCCGGTCGTCGTATCGCCCACACTGAGCTTCGATCCGACGCAGCCTACGCAATATTATTGCGGGTCGGCGAACCAAGGCACGAACATCGGTGCAGACTGTTCGGGTGGAGGGGCTTGTCAGAATCTCAATAGCGCGTGGCCCATTCCCATCGTTTGCGACGCGAACGGTTGCTACATCTGCGGCGATGGGGTTGTCTCGAGCCTCGAGGGGTGCGACGACGGTAATGCGGCCGGAGGCGACGGCTGCAATGCCAAGTGTCAGATCGAGATCACCGAGCCGTGCG
>CAZETM010001418.1:0-2193 GCA_964514885.1 uncultured Polyangium sp.
CATTTCGACTTGAAACGAGCGCTCGACAATCCCGGGAATCTGACTGCAGCACGCTCGACGATTGCCGTGATCGATCCGGCGACGATGAAACCGTCCGGGTCGCCGGATCCGGTCCGCAGGACGATTGGGATTGCCGCGCATGGAATGGTCTTGTCCAGACCAGACGGGGCGAGGGCGTATGTCGCTTGTTATGGCGAAGATGCGCTTTGCATTGCGGATTTGACCGACCCGATCGCTGAGCCGAAGCGAATTCCAGTTGGTCCGGGCGCAACGATGTTCAATCCGACGTACGGGCCTTATGGCGTCGTGATGTCCCCGGATGGGAAAACCATTGCCGTGAGCAGCACGGTAAGCAAAGACGTGCGCTTTTTCGACGTCGAGACCGAAACGTTCGATGCGACGAAAACCGTCAAAACCATTGGGGCTCCGTTTTTCGTTACTTGGTCGGGAGATGGCAAGCGAATGTTCATTCCGACGCAGCAGCCCGATGCGCTCGTGGTCGTGGACGTCGAGAATGGAAATCAGCAAATCGATTACCGCGACTTGACGGGGACCTGTGGCAGACCGCACGTGGCCGAAATGCACGGATTGACTGAGGTTTTCGTCGTGTGCGAAGGGGATCAACGCACGCCGGGGAACGTGATCAAGATCGATACCTCGACGCTCGAAACGAAATCAAACGCCGAGGTGGGTATTTATCCGGATGCGTTTTTCCGGGTGGGAGGAGGAGCACCCTGACGGCTCGGGGAACCGCCTATTTCTTCGGTACGGCATCCACGGCGAGCACGCCCATGTCGTCGCTTCCAAACCCACGCGCGATCAGCTCGTCCATACGCGTGGCAATGTGCGGCAACACCGTCAGGGGATTCGTCGTGCCAGCCGCTTCGAGCATCAGTCGCACATCTTTGCGTGCCATCGATAGCTCGAATGATGGAGTGTAATCGCCGCGAGACATATTGGCTCCGCGGTAGGTGAAGGTGCCCGTTGGATTGAATTTGGAAAACAATCCGTGGGCGTCCTGAGGATCGATTCCCAGCGACGTCGCCAAGGTGTATACATCGGCCAAGCCTGCGGTGATGGCAATGATCATCGCATTGCCAAAAAGCTTGTATGCTGCGGCCAAATCTCGCCGCTCACCGAGATAATCGAGTTTCCCGGTCATTGCTTGTAATGCGCTTTCGGCTCGAGCGAAAACGATTTGCGGTCCAGCGCAAAGCATCATACCTCCAGCTTGGCGGCACATTGCGGGGGACATGAATACGGGCGCGTGTAGAAAACCAATTCCACGCGCTTCGAGTTTGGCGGCACGTGCGACCACTCCGGCCGGCGAGACGGTGCTGTGATCAATGACGAGCGCGGTTTGGATTCCTTCCCCCGCATCCGCAAGTACCGAGTCGACCGCGGTGTCGTCACTCAGCACGATGTGCACGCGATCTACGCCCGCTACGGCTTCAGCGACCGAGGATGCGACGTGTACGCCGAACGCCGCAAGAGGCTGCGCCTTGGATGCCGTACGGTTCCACGCGTGAACCTCGTCGCCGCGTTTTGCAGCAGCTTCCGCGAGCGCTGCGCCCATCAATCCCGTTCCGAGGAATGCAACTTTTGCCATGGCCGCACTTTACGTGAAGATTAGGTCGATGGGGAGGACAAATGATGAGGCGATCATCAAGAGCAATGCGGAGACGATGTTTGCCGAGGTCGAAGAGGGCGCGATGCCTCCTGGCGGCAAATTGAGCGATGCCGATATGGAGGCATTGCGCGTTTATCTGGCCTGCATGAAGTAGGCGTTTTCCGATTGGGGGGTCGTTGTCGGCCCCCAGTCCGCTCCGCGATCGAGTCAGGGAGAACAGGTTTTGAGGTTGCCAGGGATCTGGCCGGTCTTGCAAGTCAGTCCCATGGCGCACTCGGCATCCGTTTCGCAAAGCTGCGTACCGGTGCCGCTTGGGCCGCCGGAGCATTTCATTTGGCATGCGCCGCTGGGAGGAACGCCCGCGCCGCTGAAGACCAAACAACACACATTGTTGGTTTCACAGTTCGAAGCGCTCGTGCACGAGAGCGAGAGGCCCTGACACGCTGCGCCGATGTCGATGCAGCTCTGTCCGTTCATGGTGGAGCAGCACTTTTGCTTCGTGGTGTCGCACGTTGCTTGGCCGCAGGGGACGGTGTTGACGCCGCCACTGCTGCTGCTTGCAC
>CAZETM010001419.1:0-2191 GCA_964514885.1 uncultured Polyangium sp.
GACATTTGAATCCGGTTGCTCGAAAAGCTTGCCAAAAAGCGGAAGCTGCACCGGGGTTGGCGCGGTATTCTCATGAGGTGGCACATACGGTCTGGCTGACGCGCCTCACCCCCGGCCCCTCTCCGCAATGCGGAGAGGGGAGATGAATGCCGAATTCGGTGCCAATACCCCGTGAAATCGAGACGGTGGCACCATCCCGCATATTCGCGCAATCTCCCCCTCTCCACGCAGTGGAGAGGGGCCGGGGGTGGTAGCGCCGATGAAAACCGAAAGGAGGAAGTAGGTGAGCGAGACGAGTAGACACATGCAAATCAAGCAAATCCTACCCCGAGAGGAGTCCACCCTCGGGAAGCTCATTCTTTGCGCAACGTGGAGTGATCCACGGGGCGAAGCGTAGGAGAGCGTATGAGCAGGCCGGGCAATTCAGCCCCGAAAAGCCCTAAGTCGAGAGAGCCGACACAGTCACCCCCTGTGGAAGGCCATGGAAGCGATCAAAACCCGGTGGACAGAGTTCGACTTCTCTCTCCGGGGTCTAAGCGTTCGGCATGCTCAGAAAGGCCTTCTTGGCGGGAATCGGGAGACCTCGAAGGGGCTTCGCCGGGACAAACGGCAAGCGCCTGTGGGAAAGCGATGAGCGATAATCCATGGGTACAAACCATCGAGGAGTCGGACGAGGTCATAGTACCGAAGAAGCCGACGAAGACGAGGGTAACGCCCGTCGAGTTAGTGGAGGAAAGGATCGAGGCTAAGGGGAAATCTGTTGCACGAAACGCGCTCCTGGCGCAGGACCGGACAAACAGCGCGCTCACAATAATGCAGCGGATCGGACAGCGAGCGAAAGAAAAGCCAAAGGAGAAGTTCACCAATCTATTGAGCCATATCAAGATGCCGCTGCTGAAGGAGGCGTACGCACGCCTGCGGAAGAGAGCGGCACCGGGCGTGGATGGCATGACGTGGGAAGAGTATGGCGTGCGTCTTGACGAACGTCTGCATGACCTTCAAAATCGCGTCCACAAAGGCAGCTATCACCCGCAACCGGTACGTCGAGTGCATATCCCGAAAGGTGATGGCGGCACTCGACCACTGGGCATACCGGCGCTGGAAGACAAGATCGTTCAACAAGCGGCGCGGATGATATTGGAGCCCATCTACGAGGCGATGTTTATCGGATTCTCGTATGGGTATCGGCCGGGAAAGTCGGCTCATGACGCGTTAGATGCTGTAGCCGCAGCGATAGCGCGAAAGGTGAATTGGGTGCTCGATGCAGACATCCGATCGTTTTTCGACACGATCAATCACGGATGGATGCAGAAGTTTTTGGAGCACCGGATCGGGGACAAACGCATGGTACGTCTGCTGATGAAGTGGATGAATGCCGGCGTGATGGAGGACGACGAGCTGCGCGAAGTGAATGAAGGGACGCCACAAGGGGGGCTCATCAGCCCGCTGTTAGCGAACATTTACTTGCACTACGCGCTCGACTTGTGGGTAAAGCAATGGAGACACCGGCATGCGTACGGAGAGGTGTATTTTGTGCGCTACGCCGACGATTTTATTGTTGGACTGCAAGAAGAACAGGACGCACACGCGATACGAGAAGCGATAGCGGAACGTCTCGCAAAGTTTGGCCTGGAACTACACCCGGAGAAGACACGGGTACTTCAGTTTGGGCGATTTGCCCTCGAGGATCAGAAGCGACATGGTTTGTCAAAGCCGGAAACGTTTGAATTCCTTGGACTGACCCACATCGCCAGCGTCGATAGGCGATTGAAGTTTCAACTGAAACGTCGGACCTCACGGAAGAAACGCAACGCGAAACTCGCGAAGCTGAAAGAGGAATGCCAACGAAGACGTCACATGAAAGTGACCGAGCAGCACGAGTGGTTATCAAGCGTGTTGCTCGGCCATTATCGATACTACGGCGTGCCCACCAATTACGATGCGCTGAAACAAGTCAGAAGAGCAGTGACACGAACGTGGCACCGCTCTTTACAACGACGAAGCCAGCGAGCGAAATGGACAGCCGCAGACGTACGTGCTTTTGAGCAGCAATTCTCACTTCCGTTACCTCGGATCTTTCATCCATGGCCAACGGTACGCTTTGACTCCCGTTGACCCGAAGTGGGAGCCCAGTGCGGGAAATCCGCTCGCTGGGCTCTGTCCGGGGGGCGACCCGAAAGGGTCGTCCCTA
>CAZETM010001420.1:0-2191 GCA_964514885.1 uncultured Polyangium sp.
CCTCGATCCGATCTGTCTCCCCTCTCCACGTAGCGGCAAAGCCGCGGAGTTGGAGGTGCGACTGGCATGCACAACGAACCGGAGGTGAAAATCCTGCCCGGGGCCCTGACGGAGGGAACCCGACACCGAAGAGACAAGGGCCTTGCTCGGGAAAACCCGTGCTGCTGCGGAGGGATGCAAACGCCGTGGCGCCTGCGAAGGGAGGTCTGGTGGAAGTCATAGGTGCTCGACGTGAGCCGAACGCAAGTGAAGCGCCGTAAGGCGTCCGCATCGGGCAGGCTGGCCTCTAGCAGCGAAAGCCCTGTATCCGCCGGGGTGCGGGCGTATTGGCGACGGCACGTCGAGAAGTCTGTTGTGCTTACCCAGTGAGATCTGTCGGGTTCCGCGAAAGCGGTAGCTCGTAGGACGCAAGAACGACGAACGTGATGACCCGACAGAAGTCAGATGACTGCATAAAACCGCAAGGCCGTCGAAAGGCGGAATCAACTCGTCGGCATGAGCGCCGCGAGGGAGGTAAGGCGGTCACGGTCAACGAACGGACGAGGCAACTCGAACTGAACTTTGGAACAGCCGAAGTCTTGACGGGACAAACCGCCAAGGTCGACGGCGTAGCGGACACGAGCGGACTCGTGCCTGCGACGCGCGCGACGCCGAAGCCAAAGCGCACGAAGAGAAACGCCACGTCGGCGACGATGGAAGAAGTCACGCAACGATTGCGAGAGGCTTTTCAGAAAGTGGCTGCGAACGACGGGGCGCCCGGTCCCGACAGGCAAAGCATAGAAGAGGTTGGTACACACCTCGATGAAGTGCTCCCGAAACTGAGTACCAACCTGCTGAACCGGACTTACAACCCGGGAGATATCCGGCGCGTATGGATTCCGAAGGCAGGTGGAGGTCAGCGAGGACTGGGAATTCCCAACGTGGTCGATCGCGTGGTGCAGGAGGCGATACGGATGGTGCTCGAACCACTGTATGAACCGACGTTTCACGCATCCAGCCACGGATTCAGACCCGACCGAAGTTGCCAGACGGCGATAGCTGAAGCCCGAAAGTATGTGGAAGACGGATACGAGTGGGTCGTGGATATCGATCTGAAGCAATTCTTCGATCGAGTCCATCACCAACGATTGATGGCGCGGCTCGAAGAGCGCGTCCCCGATCGTCGATTGCTCGAGACGATTCATCGACTGCTCAAGGCCAAGGTTGTCATGCCAAACGGCGTGAAGGTGAGTACGGATGAAGGCGTGCCGCAAGGCGGTCCGCTCTCACCGTTGCTCAGCAACATCGTGCTGGACGAACTCGATCGCGAGTTGGAACAGCGCGGACACCGCTTCGTGCGCTACGCCGACGATTGCAATATCTACGTGCGCAGCGAACTGGCGGGGCATCGAGTGATGGAGAGCGTCAAGCGATTCATCGAGAGGCGACTGCGCCTCGAAGTGAACGCAGAGAAAAGCGCCGTTGCCCGACCAGAGGAGAGGCATTTCGTCGGATTCAGTGTGCGGCGTGAGCCGCGCGACGGGACCGTCGATGTGTTGTTGTCGAAGCGCTCGAAGGAACGCATCGACAACAAGATTCGCGAGTTGACGCCGAGAGGATGTGGCAACTCGTTGATAGCCTGCATCAAGCAGATCAACATGTATTTGCTCGGATGGATCGGTTTCTTCTGGATATGCACGGACGGGGCAACGCAGGTGATGCAAGCGCTGGATGCGCACATTCGTAGGAGACTACGTGCCATTCAGCTCAAGCACTGGAAGACCAAACGAACGATCGCGCGAAAATTGATTCAGCTCGGCGTGAGTACCAAAACGGCGTGGCGCAATGTCTACAAAGGACGCAAGTCTTCATGGGCATTGAGTCACTGCTCGGCAGTGGATCGAGGACTTTGCAACGCGTATTTCGCCGAACGAGGGCTCGTATCCGTCAAGCAGCGGTGGAGGGAACTCGCCGAACGCAGCGTCGTCCCGGAACAACTAAGTTTGTCCCTGGGATAGAAGAGGTCGCAAACCGGCCGGCGATGGGGGTGAAAACCCGTCGTCCCGAAGAGCCGTGTGTGAACAGCACAAGCACGGTTCTGTGAGAGGCGCCCTCAGCAATGGGGGCGCCTACTCGATAGGGGGCCGGGGGTGAGGGGTGACGTACGCGTGATCACGTAACCGGCCGTAACCGGTTGTAGTCAGCCGTAATC
>CAZETM010001421.1:0-2191 GCA_964514885.1 uncultured Polyangium sp.
CAAGTTGCGGCGGCAAAGATGTGCGAGGCGCATCATCGAGGAAGGCGAAACGGAAGGCAAGAGGCAAAAGGTAAAACGTTGTGCTGCGGGGTGTGTCGCATGGCTGGCTTGTGGTTTTCCCTTGAAGCTAGGTTGATCAACGCGCGATTGTGTACGCGATGCGTAACAAAAGCAGACTCCGCGGGGGCATACTGAGCGGATTGGTGTTGGGCTTCGGGGCGTGGTTGATAGGCGCTTGCGTGGGCGAGATAGGGCCTGGCGGATCGAGCGACTCCGCATGTCCCGCAGCGGTCGATGATCCAACGATTGAAGAGCCACCGACCGCATGTGCGGATCCGCCGACTGAAAAGTGCAAGCGTTTCTATCTGCCGCTTCTAGGCAATCCGACCATGAATCCTGAGCTACGCGCCAAGTACAAAAAAGCTTTTGGTTCGGCCTGCTACGTGCCTGCGGATGCGAACGCTCCCTTCAACTGCTGGTACAAGGAGGAAGACCTGAAGGAGAAGGATGGGAAGGATGGGAAAGCGTGCAGGGACGCGAAGAGAATCGGAGAAGTGTCGGGACTAGCTAAATACGATCAAATCTACAAGTGCGTGAAAAACAACGCCACGGGCGACTATACGCTGCAAGTAGGCTCAGATTCCGCAAACAAGATCGACATCAAACTTGGGGACGCACCCGTGGAGACCTCAAACATCGATGTCGACGGTGGCGCGTCGATCGCGATCAACGGCCCCTACCGCAATTTGCCCCAACTGACAACCATAAAAGCAGGGGAAGACTTCTACTGCAAAACAAGCATCCCCGGCCCCGACGGTGGCACCCTAAGCCAGAGAGACTGGTTCATCCAGGTCAACAAGAGCGCGAACGACGGCGGGATTCGCTCCGACATGGCGGGATTCGTGCATCCTTGCACGACGGGGTGTCCAGAACTCTGCACCGAGCCAACCTTCCTCGAAGAAGGAAATCAATACGCCGCACTTGCACCGCAGGTGAATCATGTGGCACGCAGGAAAGACCTGCGCAGTTGCGACTGGGGCTCGAACGCAAACTCGAATGCGGCGGTGATTTCGGGCCGGCTCAACAGGTATTTCAAAAACAAATACCCGTTGAAGGACGAGGTGGAGCACGTCAACAAGGCTCTGGCGTACACGTACACGCCGTGACGCGATCGACATCCACGAACGTGTTGACACCGAGAGATATCTGGTTTAGGCGACGCCCATGATCGAACGGGTCAGTCGTCATTTCGGACGCCTCGTCTTTGACCGTGACGCCATCGTGCGCGCCGCGTTGCGCGCCTACGTGGAAAGCACCCTTTATGGGATCGCGCGCTTTGGGGATCCAGCCTCCGATTGCATGGAGTGGACGGGTGACCTCGAGCGCGGCGCCCTCCGCAACTTTGTCCGCTGGCTCGACTACGAAGTCGTAGCGTGGACCAAGGTTGGCGCTGTCGGTCTCGCGTTTGGTGATGGGATGGGTCCGATCGAGCAGCTCGGCCTCTCGGTCGACGCGGTGACCGGTGGCCCGGATGACGTGCGCGGGGCTGTGCCCGGGCTTCCCGACGAGTTGGAGCCCGCACTCGTGCTGGCCACCAGCATGCTCGGAGTAGGATACGACCATGGGGAGAGGGATGCAGGCGTAGGCTTCTGGCTTTGCGGCGATCGCTTTGGAGGCACGTTCTTCACTTTCCACGATGTGTACCGTGCCCATGGCGCCCAGCGGCTCGCCCCATGGGGCTTGCTCCACAACGGGCGGCTGCTGCCGCGGAGTTGTGAGGGTATTGGTTATCTACGCCCCGGAAAAGTCGTGGTCGACCATGTTCGCCCGGAAGACGCGCCTGCCCACGCGATCATGGACGCAGTGGTCGATCGGAGGCTGAAAGGCCCCACGGAGTTCACGCCCGCCGATATCGAGACGCTCCTTCACCCCGCGCTCGGCCCGGAGCACCTGCTTGCCGCGCAGCACAAGCTTCAGAAGGTGGGCATTACCTGGCCCAGCTCGCCCGAACTCCCCGCTGAGGCGCCGCGGCCAAGTATCAACCCCTTTGTGGACGAATCCTATGTGGGGCCGGTGCCCTTCACCCGATATTTCGGCCCCGTCCAGTTCAACCGAGTCGCCATCGTCCGTGCCGCATTACGCGCCTACGTTGAAAGCATCCTCGCACCGCTCGACCCGCTCGCGCGCCATA
>CAZETM010001422.1:0-2190 GCA_964514885.1 uncultured Polyangium sp.
CCAACGCACGTGAGCGCGTGAAGCTGCTCGACTTTGGTTTCGCGTGGATCGATGAAGATCTTTTTTTCTCACACCCGTTGCGGCGAACGTCCATCTTGGCAACGGTTCGTCCCCGATGACTTGGAACGATTTGCGGAGGTCACAAATGTCAAACGGTCGCGTGCTTGGTTGTGTTTGGATGTGCTCGTCGGTCCTTTGGGGATGCACATCGGCCGATGCTTCGCGTTGTCCCCCCGAACCTCTTGCACCGCAGCGTTTCGAGGTTTCGACGCCCAAGCCCGCGTCGTCCGCGGCGGCGGGCGGCGTGGATGAGCGCGAGGCGTTTCTTCGCTCCCATTATACGAAATTCGAGGCGCGCATTCCCATGCGTGATGGCGCGCGTCTCTTTACGGCAATCTACGTGCCCATCGATGCCGGCGGTGCACGCACCTATCCTTTTTTGATGGTGAGAACCCCGTACAAAGCGGGGCCTTACGGGGCCGACCTGTATCGTGATCAACTGTATGGCGAGGCGCTCGAACGGGAAGGATTCATTTTCGTCATGCAAGACGTACGCGGACGGAATGCCTCCGACGGCGAATTCGTCAACATGCGGCCGCACAGAGAAAAGAAGGGCCCGACCGACATCGACGAGAGCACCGACACGTACGACACGATCGAATGGCTCGTGAAACAAATCCCCGAAGGAAATGGCAAAGTGGGATTGAGGGGCGTTTCGTACCCGGGGTTTTACGCGTCCGCGGGCGCCATCGATTCGCATCCGGCCCTCAAAGCGATCTCGCCCCAAGCGCCGATTGCGAATTGGTTCATCGGCGATGACATGCATCGCAACGGCGCCTTCAACCTCCAGATGTCCGTCAACTTTTTCGCAGGCTTCGACGAGCCTCGGCCCAAACCCACGTTCGATAGCAAGTGGAAACCGTTCGACATGGGCACGCCGGATTCGTACCAATTCTTTTTGCACGCCGGACCGCCTGCGGACGCGGAAAAGACGCACTTCAAGGGCGACCGACCCTTTTGGCGTGAAATCGTGACCCACCCGAATTACGACGAGCATTGGAAAGCGAAAAACATTCTCCCCCATCTGCACGACATCAAGGCCGCATCGCTCGTGGTCGGCGGCTGGTTCGATGCCGAAAACCTGTACGGGTCGCTGGAGACGTACAAAGCCATCGAGAAGCTCAATCCCAAGACGAAAAACACCTTGGTCATGGGTCCGTGGCGCCATGGAGGGTGGAAAAAGACGAAAGGCGAAAAGCTCGGGGACATGGACTTCGGATTCGAAACGTCGCGCGTCTTCGATGAATTGGAGCTGGCCTTTTTCAAGCACCATTTGAAGGACGGCCCGGATCCGAATCTCGCGGAAGCCATGGTCTTCGAGACCGGCGCGAATCGATTTCGGCGATTTGAAACGTGGCCGCCGCGTGCGGCAAAACAAGCAAAATTGTATTTGCATTCGGATGGGCGGCTTTCGTTTGATCCGCCGGGCGAAGGCGCTGCGCAAAAAGACGAATTCGTGAGCGATCCGGCGAAACCGGTTCCGTACACGAAGCGCTTCGAGCCGAAGTACACGGCCGAATACATGACCGAAGATCAACGGTTCGCGGCGATGCGCCCGGACGTGCTCGTGTACGAAGGCCCGGTGCTCGACGAGGATCTCACGCTCGCGGGGCCTCTTTCGGCCGAGCTGTGGGTGAGCACCACGGGGACCGATGCCGATTGGATCGTAAAAGTCATCGACGAGCACCCGGGAAAACCTGCCGGGGAAGACGCAGAGGAAGATTCGAAGAGGGACCCGCCCCGCGGCGGCGAGCAATTGCTTGTGCGGGGAGAGCCCATGCGCGGGCGTTTTCGCGAGGGATTCGAGACGCCGAAACCTTTCGTTCCCGGCGAAAGCACGCGTGTGGCGTTCGGCATCAACGACGTGTTTCATACGTGGAAACGCGGACATCGAATCGTCATTCAGATCCAATCGTCGTGGTTTCCTTACATCGATCGCAACCCCCAAACCTTCGTGCCGAACATGTTCGAAGCCAAAGCGAGCGATTACGTGAAAGCGATGCATGGCGTGTTTCGCGGCAAAGACACGCCGAGCGGGCTTGGGGTGTGGATCTTGCCGAACATCGATGCGAGGTAAATTCAGACCTCCTGACCTCACGGATTCTGGGTCGACACCAATTCGTAGACGAG
>CAZETM010001423.1:0-2190 GCA_964514885.1 uncultured Polyangium sp.
AGATTGTTGCCAGGGGGCGAACCCAGGGATACATGAACCGTTTCTCTCTCCGGAATCGAAGTCAACACACCCATGACACGAATGGTCTTTTTTGCAATATCACCAGGACCCAGCGCATCTAGCGCCGCACGGTACACGTTTGCCACTGGCGTTCCTGAATTCGCCACCGACTCGAAATGCGACAGGCTTGCAGAAATGGTGGTCGCATTCGGTCCGACGCCTTTTTTGAGGCTAAACGTGCGCTTCAGGATCGGCCCAATCTGGGGCGAGCGCGGTCCCGATGGCTTCTGAAACGGAAAGCCAAACCGGGTGCACTCGTCGACTTCAATCGCCTTTGCGCACAATACCCCGTCGGGTCCAGCTTCGATGATGTACGCGCGTTCGCCCACCCCAGGATATTCCGCCACGGCACGTAGCGCCCGCACCGGAGGCGCCAAGTCCGAATCCGAGTCCTCCTTAGGGGCAAGCTGAATCAACGCACGCAACATTCTGCTGACTCGACTCTGTACAGTGTGCCGCCAACTTCAACGGGTGTCCGCCCGTACTCCAGGCTGCAACGGCGCACAAGAAAAATCGTACATCACGGACATGCGAAAACCGCTTCGGGCATCGCCAGCGCTGACGGTAATCAGCCTTTGGCCCGCAGCGATTCACGTCTCGACCACGCGCACCCATCCGCCCGTTCAATCCGCCGACAGCAGCTCGTGGGCCGATAACGTCCCCTCCGTGTTCCGTTCGAGCAACACGTGCATCCGATCCCCCAGGCTCTTCGCCATCGCCGAACCGTGTCGTGTCGCCGCCCGCCATCGCCGAACCGTGTCGTGTCGCCGCCCGCCATCGCCGAACCGCGTCGTGTCGCCACTCGCCATCGCCGAACCGCGTCGTGTCGCCACCTGCCATCGCCGAAAACGCGTCGTGTCGCCACTCGCCATCGCCGAAAACGAGTCGTGTCGTCACTCGTCATTGCCGAATCGCGTCGTGGCGTCACCGGTCATCGCCGAAAACGCGTCGTGTACCTCCCCCGCGTCGACGTTCGTTCCACCGTAGGTAATCGTCATCAAAAATTGGAACGCATTCGTCGCCGCTGCTACACACGCTCGACCTGCTCCGGTTGCAGGCCAGAAAGGAATTGAATCCATGAATCCACTCGTGTTTACGCACGTCCCGGCCGAGGGCTTTGCCGCATTCGCCGCCGACCTTTCCTCCGGCCCTTGGGCAATCATTGACTCGTCGACGTATGAAGGACCGAACAATTCGGCCGCAAAGTCGCTGGGAGATGCTCCGACCCTGGTCGTCGTGAAACTTCGCCTGATGTGGGGCATTCGCACCCTCGTGCACGCCGTGGAAGCAGCGGGAGGCGCCAAAATGCAGGATCGCGCGTGGGATGGCGCCCAAAAACAGCTCAATGCACTGCTGTCGGCTGCAGCCGCATCGAATGACCCGGCCAAACGAGAAGCCGCCAGTCGCCTGCAAAAAGTGCTGCTCGCAGGCGCCGGGGAAGCTCAAACGAAACTGCGATACCAGCAGGAAGTCGACTTTGGGCGAAAGCAAGCTTTGTTCGCGTCGCAAGGGCAAAGCGGAGCCGATGTCGCACTGCTGGGTCTGCAACCGGTGATGGCAGAAATCGCCGCGGCAACCGATACGCTGGCAGCAACGATTGGACATGGCGACACGGAACATGCACCGTACGCTCGTAAGCTGGTCGCAACAGCCGAGTGTGCTGCAACGTTTGTCTCGGCCGCGCATTTGCTGGGTTGGCTGGCCGAACATGGAAGCCCAGGGCCGGATCGTGAACGAGCCATTGCATTGCGGGTGCCGCTCGAAGAGCTGGTTGCGCGTTATCCCGCGCCAGAACCGAAAACGCAGGCGGCAGCGCCGGTCAATACGTGATTTTGCCAGCCTAAGACTCGAACCGATCGAGCAAAGCAAATACCTCACGCGGTGCTGAACCTCCGTTGCTCGCAGCAGGGCCGAGTTCGTCCCGTACACACCACAGCCCTCACCACCTAATACTACTGCGGGATGTCCTGTTTGCGCTCCTCACCCCCAGCCCCTCTCCAACTTCGCGGCTTCGCCGCTTCGTGGAGAGGGGAGACAGACCGGATCGAGCGCCATTCCCCCTCTCCACGGAGCGAAGCGCAGTTGGAGAGGGGGCCAGGGGGTGAGGAGCACCAAGTGACTTCCCGCAGT
>CAZETM010001424.1:0-2187 GCA_964514885.1 uncultured Polyangium sp.
AGTGAGCCATTACTCTGAGCGATTCAGGGTTCGGTTAAGATATAACATTAATTTTTAGGTATAAATTTTATTTAACTGTTTATCAGCATTTTATGGATTTAGTTAATATGAGTCGGGCGACTTTTGTGTGGCCAAATGGGCGGCCCCTACGCTTGCTGAGATCTATGAAAGCGAAGTCCAAGCCCGAATTCATCAATGCCGCCCCCGTGCTCGGTACCTCTTCCTGCTTCACCGGCGGCTCACCTGCGATCTTCGCCTCGTTCGCCGGTGAATCCGTCGTCCGCGGCGTCGCCGGACCTCGATTGCCTTGCACCGACAAGTTCGCCGTCACCCCCATCACCGCGTCGCTCAGGCTTTTCTCCACCCCGCCAACCGCGTTTTTCGTCCACTCCTCCGCGCACCGTGACACGTACCCCGCAAATTGCGCCAGGCTGGGTGGATCAATCCGCAAGACAATCCCCGTCTCGACCGGCTCTTCCTTCGTCACCAACAACGTTTGCGCCGCTTCAATGCATTGCCCCGTCACGTGCTCCACCTGCCGCTTCGACCGCTCCACCCATTCCTTCGCCACCCGCTGCGCCGCTGCCTTCGCGTCCGTTCGCACCCGTTCAGCTTCTCGCCGCGGCGCCGTCGCCAGCCGCTGCTTCGCCTCGTTCGGATCCTCCATCGCGAGCGCCTTGCGCTGCATTTCCTCCATCCGCGCATCCGTCGTCCGCACGACCATGTCCACAATTTCAATCGATCGCGTGTAATGCGTTATCCATTCGCCATCCGGCGCGGTTTGTCGAATGCTCTGCTGCAACGCCGCAATCGCCTCGTTCGCTTCGGGCGCCACTTGATGCCGCAGCGGAAGTTCCAACAAGGCCCGTAATGCATTGCTCGGCTCCGCAGCCGCCCCTCCCAATCGATTGCCGGGTGCAGTCGTCGTCATCGCCGTCCCTCCTGCACACGCGCCGCGCGCACGCACCGAACACCAATCCATTGCATCGCTATCTTCGCGTCCTCGGGACATCCGCCCGTCGCGCACAACGCCCCGCGATACGCCGCACCCTCCACCGGAATCACCTTCACTGCCTCTTCCAGCGGCAAACCTCGCAACGTGCGGTACGTCATCCCGCCCTCTTGCGTCCACGACATGTCTTCCCCGGGCAGGTCGCCCCGATGCACGTCCGCCATCCATTCACGCACGTTGCCCATCATGTCGTAAATCGCGTGAGCCTCGTCCCCCGGTGTCACATCCTGATCACTCGACATCACCTCCACGGGCACTGCGTCGCTGCCGCCAAACACGCGCGTCCGGATCACGTCCATCGGCTGATTGCCCCACGGATACGGCCTGCGTGCCGTTCCTCGCGCCGCGTATTCCCATTGCTCTTCGCTCGGCAACATGCCTCCCACGGACTTGCAATACCCCCGCGCCATGTCCCAGCTCACGCCTGACGCAGGCAACTTCGCCCGTTTGTCCGGTTCGTCCGGCACGTGTTTCGGCCGCGGAATACTGGGGGCATGACTCGCCTCGAGCCACGCGTCGAACTCTTCCCAGGTGACTTCGTGCTGGTGAATCTCGAACGGCTCCGCAGGCGCTTCGATCTTCAGCGACGGACGGAACCCCGAGATGTTTTCATCACGCGTTTCCTTCGACACGCCCAAGTACACCGGTTCGGCACGTGGGCCTCTCGGTGGAGGATCCACACGGACCCAACGGTTTTTCGGCGGAGCCGGCGGCGCCGCTGCAACCGATGCCGATGCCGATGCCGATGCCGCAGAGACGCCTGCAAGCGGCGCCGCATGACCGTTCTTCTCACCTTGCGTGTTCACGGCCAAGTAAACGATGCCGCTCACCAATACCACGCTGGCCAGCCCCGCGGCGATGAGCCCAATCGGCGCGCGTGAACCCGCCTTCCGTGCCTCGTCGCTCGACGTCGTCAGGAGGGATGGCGACGTCGTGCTCGTCCGCGGCTTGAGTTCCGGAAGGGCAAACTCCGTGAGTGACGCGGCGCTGTGCCGCGACGCTTGATCCTTAGGCAAACTCGCGAGCATCGCGCGTAACGCATCGGCGAATTCACGCGCTGATGGGTAACGATATCTGGGGTCCTTCGCCGTTGCGTACGGGACCACCTGCTCCAGCATTTCCGATGCGTCCGGTCGACGCCGTCGCAACGGAGGTAACTCCTCGATCACGTGTGC
>CAZETM010001425.1:0-2184 GCA_964514885.1 uncultured Polyangium sp.
CCACAGGCAATGTGGGTATCCGCACGGCGGGAAGCGGCATCCCTTCCACGAACCTTGGCAGTTGCGCGAGCATCGCTCGAACGCGCGGATGATCGAGTGTGAGCGTTTCGCCTGCGGACACAGTCCCTGCGGTGCCGGCATAAAAGAACGTCTGCTCTTCCTGCTCGCCGGGCCACACGATTCTCAAGCGATCCAGTTCCGCCTCTACGCGGCCACCAAAAGCGACAACGTAGTTTTCAGTCATGCGCACGATCCAGTCGTTCAGCGGCAAACCCTGAGCCGTCTTTGCCTCGTGTGGATCCAGCGCGTCAGTATCGGCGATCACCGCATTCTTGGTGTGCGATTCGCCCGCGCGCGTTCGCAGGGTGTTTGCCACTTGCTGCACCGACGCATCGAGATGGTCGGGATGCAGCAACGTATCGACGTAGAGCTGATCGAAAATCTCCGCTGCCTCTACCGAGTCGAGCACGTCGCTCGTCTTATCGATACCGAACTCCTCAAGAATCACCGCCAGCTTGTTTTCGAGCACTTCGCGCACGCGAAACTCGACCGTATCCTCGAAGACGAAATTGATCGCGCGCACGATGGCCGTCTGCCCGATGCGATCCACGCGACCAATGCGCTGCTCGATCCGCATCGGATTCCACGGCAGATCGAAGTTCACGACGATGTGGCAGAACTGTAGGTTCAAGCCCTCGCCGCCGGCATCGGTTGAGATCAGAACGCGGGCGTCTTCGGCGAAGCGGTTCTGCACCACGCGCCGTTCGTCCATGCTCATCGTTCCGTTGAGGCGCACCACCTCCATTCCACGCTGAGTGAGAAACTCCGCGAGCATCTGCTGAGTCGGCACAAACTCCGTGAAGACGAGCACCTTCAAATCCGGGTCGCCTTCCTCCTGCTGAAACTTGTAGATCCACTCCAGCAGCGCCTCCGCTTTCGCGTCGGCTCCGCGGGCTTCCACTTTCTGCGCGAGGTGCAGCAACCGCTCGACTTCGCTGCGCTCATTTTGCAACGCGGCGATCCGCGTCTTGAGCAACGTCTCCCACTGCTCCTGCGCGTCCATCTCACTCCACTCTTCCTCGCTCACGACCGGCGCTTGCACCGGTTCCGTCATCGGCGTTTGCAGCACACCAAGCCGCTTTTCGAGCGTGGTCGCGATGGCTCGCGTCGAACTCGTGACGAGGCGCTGCATCAGGATCATTAGAAATCCGACGTAGCTCTTCTTCTCGCGCATCGCCTGGTTGTAGCCCTCGCGCACATACTCGGTGACCGCATCGTAGAGTTGATGCTGCTCCTCGTGGCCTTCCCAGCTCACGCCGACGAGCTTCGTCACGCGCGGCTTGAAGAGCGGCTGGCCGTCGGCGTCGATCGCGTTCCGTTTCTCAGTGCGAATCACGTAGGGCTGCACGCGCTCACGAGTGACGCTGGCCGGTTCGGGGAACGCGGCCTTGTCCAGTAATGACACCAGTCTGTGGAATGAGTCGGTCTTCCCTTGATGCGGCGTCGCCGAGAGCAGGAGGAGATACGGACTCGCTTCGGACAAACCGCGACCGAGCTGATACCGCGCAACTTGCTCGGTGCTCCCACCAAGTCGGTGTGCTTCGTCCACGACGATGAGATCCCAGCCCGCCGACACCAAGTCCTCGAAACGGTCTTTGTTGAACTGCGCGACCTGCTCCGTGGACCAGCCTTTGCGCGCTTCCAGCGGCTTCACCGAGTCCATCGAGCAAATCACTCGATCAAACGTCCGCCACACGTTGTCGCTTGGTGAAATGCGGCGGTAGGCTCCGAAATCGCCCGGCGCGTAGTGCCGAAACTCCTCGCCGAAATGCGTCTGCATTTCCGCGATCCACTGCGTTACGAGTCCCTTCGGTGCGAGCACCAGGAATCGCCGCGCGAGCCCACGCAGCTTCAACTCCCGCATCACCAATCCTGCTTCGATGGTTTTGCCGAGACCCACTTCGTCGGCCAGCAGAACACGAATGCGGTCTTGGGCCGTGGCTCTCCGCAGTGCGCGGAGCTGGTGGGGCAGGGGAATCACCGCGGCTCCGACCGGCGCGAGGAGCATGTCCTCATTCAACAGGTTCGCCACCCGCGCTCCGAAAAGTGTGAAGCGAATCTTCTCCGGCGTCGTCGCTCCCGCTTCGTCGAGTCGCGCCAGCCTCGCTCCGGTCGTTCGGATGA
>CAZETM010001426.1:0-2178 GCA_964514885.1 uncultured Polyangium sp.
CCAGCCCTGATTCTGGGGCAGCTAGGAGCCCGGCTCGTGACATCGCCCATTGCGAGGCAAGTGGATCTTTGCTATTCGCGAGTTCGAACACGTCATTGGCGAGCGTTTTCCAAGCCCATTGCTTCACAGGTTCTCGGTTATCACGTCGGACGCAAAGAATGACGGTTTCGATAAACCGATACGCAAACGTGTCCACTTCACTCGCTTCGGAAGCCGGTACCAGTGTTTTCCAACGCCGACCAAAGTCAAAGTAGTCCCCAAATGCTGGCCAATCAGGTAGCGGCCATGCAAAAATGTAGGTCTGGTTGGGTGTGCTGTATTCCGTACGGAAAAGAGCTCCAAGCAATCCGAAGCGATTTAGTGATGGCAAACCATTGCCGTAGCCCAAGCGCGAAACAACGGCGTCATGCAGCAGCATTCCAACGGCGATCATGTTATTCGGGACAGACTCTCCCTTCACCGTGGTCACGTCCCAGCCGACGCTGAAGCCGCGAATGAAATTTATTGAGTTGGCTGTGGGGGCGAACAAATCACTTGTCTTGGGAACCCCCCACTGCCATTTGAGCATTGCCGCAAATGCGGAACCCAAATCGTCTTCTGGACGATAATCGGAGACGCCTTCCCCGTGTCTTTCTTGCCATGTTCTGAACGCCTCACTCGCAAGCACCGCAATCACATGAAGGGTTGCCTCGTCCACCTCCAACATCGTGTTCGTCGCTCTTTCTTGCGCCGTCATTTTCAGTGCGGCGTCAATACGGATTTTTAAATCCGCAAGTGGTCTCTCTCGAGCAGGAAGAGCCTCCTGAACCAGGTCATTTGCTTCGAACACGTCGAGCAACGACTGAAAGTGTTTGGCTAATGAACCTGGCGCTGGTAACCGACCTAAATGCTCCCGCATTCGGTCCAACCGTGTCTTGGGCGGCAAACGATAAAACCGGCAGCGATGCGCGGGCGGAATCGCCTTGTCGTAGATATCGACAGCGAGACTTTTTACGAATTCCGCCTCCGCCACGGTTTTCGTTAATCGATTTCGCAATGTTGCCAGAAAGAGCCTGCTATCGCCAGTCAACAAAAATGCCACCCGCGGATGCCATAATGTACGGACCAAATCGAGCAGTTCCTCCGCCTTTTCGGGATTCGTATCCGCGTCATCCACCGCAAGCAAAAAGAGCGGATTCTCTTTCGGTTTCGCATCCAGCCGTGGATAGTCTTCGACGAGCGCATCAATCAGCTTGCGAAAGCTCGACACGATATCGAGCCGCCGCCGCTCGGTTTGCTCCAATTCGAGCACGAACGCCTCGGGATCGAGCGATGCCCGACGCCGATCGAGATCGCCGTTCCAACCAAGTGCAGCAGCGTGAACGAAATCACGCCACTTTGCCGTACTCGCGGGCTCGTCCGGACTGACGCCATGCCAAGGGTGTCGACGATCTCCGGTGGTCTTCGAGCGAGCACCGCGATCCACATGGACCTGCTCGATTGCCTCAACTACGCGTTGGAATCGCCCAACGAGATACAAAAGCAAATTCGTCGATTTCGGCAGGGGCTGCAAATCAATGAGCCCAATGGGAACGACGTGGTCCGTAGCTGCCAATGCCGTGAGAAAATCCTTATCGAGTTTATCGTCGCGACCTCGCAGCATCCGATTCCATGCATCGAGCAACGTAACCAGCACAGCCGTTTTCCCAGAACCACGATCGCCATCCAAGAGGATGACGTGATTCAGCCGCTCGGCATCGATCTGGGGCAGGAAGAGGTCGAGGTGCGTTTCCTTCGCGGGCTTGTCGTCGCTAACCTTCGCTTCTGCGAGGTCCCCAAGAATGCGCGCCGCTTGCTCAATGGCGGTTCTCTGGTCCTCGCTGAGTCGATCCCACGGGATGGGTTGAGCTTCACGGCGGGCGAAGGTCTTGCGCGAGCTTGATGAGTCCACGGGCGGCACGCTACATGACGGTTTGGTGGTGAGTCAAGGGATTCCGTCCAGTGCGTCGGTTCGCTTGGCAGGGGCAACATCGTCGGGCTTTCTCGTAGACGTTTGTCGTCCCCGCTTGAAACATGGCAATATGCCGAGATAGAAGTCATCAACAATTGATTCGGACTGCTGTTCATGAAGCGATCGAGTTGCCCCGGTGAAAAATGGTAGATGACACCCCAAACGGACCAGATACGGAGCGCGACAGT
>CAZETM010001427.1:0-2176 GCA_964514885.1 uncultured Polyangium sp.
CGGCGTGGCAAACACCGTGGCCCCACCAGCCAGCGCGAGATCGCATTCTCCATCGCGCAGCGAACGACAAGCGAGGTGCACTGAGACGAGCGACGCACTGCATGCCGTATCCACCGTCAATGCAGGACCGTGCAATCCCAAATGATACGCAATGCGTCCAGCCGCCAGGCTTACCGCAGATCCGAGCAATCCATATCCATCAATCGCATCAGCAGCCGAAGGTCCCAAACGCTCGTAATCATTGACCCATAACCCCGTGAAAACACCCGTTTGCCCATTTCGAAGCGACGACGGGTCAAACCCCGCGCTTTCCAGCGCTTCCCACGAAAGCTCCAACAACAATCGTTGCTGTGGATCAATGGCCGCCGCCTCCCGGGGACTGATTCCAAAGAATGCCGGGTCAAACTCGCCAGGCCCGGCGATGAATCCACCAGATTTCGTATACGTTTTTCCTGGTGCTTCCGGATCGGGATCGTAAAGGTCCACAGCCCAGTTGCGATCAACAGGAAAACTGGAAACAGCGTCTCGCCCTTCGTCGAGTAAACTCCATAAAGCCTCCGGATTATCTACACCGCCAGGGAATCGACACGCCATACCGACAATCGCAATGGGGTCATTCTCGATCTTGGGACGTACGTTGATCATGGGAGCGAGCTCGTGGGATTCCTGCTCCGCGCTGAGATGACGGCTGAGTTCGAGCAGACTCGGATGATTCCACGTGATAATCGGCGGCAGTTTCACGCCGAGCCACGCGCCCAGCTCCCACGACAAACGAACCGCCGCAACAGAATCTAGCCCGTAATGCCCGAATGGCACGTCAGGCCCGATCTCACTCGGCTTGATGCCGTGTTCGGTAGTGAGATAACGTGTCAACCACGCGAGAATCGCCTTTTCACCTTTAACACTCTCCAGGCGCCCATCCAATGGTTCTGCCAATTGTGTCGCAGCACTCAGGCTGCGAACTCTTGGACGTCCTTCTGGAAAGAGACGCTCATAAAAGCCGCTCGCTCGAAACGCCCGATTATAGTGCGGCGATGCATAATGAAACTCGACTGACGGTCGATTTTTGCGCAAAAGACGCCCACTGATAGAATAATCAGGATTGAGCCCATTTTCGCAAAGCAATGTGCGGCTCGTTATTTCGAGCAGGTCGCCTTCTTCAACATCGATTCCCGGATCGAAAACCGGAAAAAATACCGGTAGCCAGGAATGTGGCGTCTCGAGAACATCGTAGATATCGCCCTCGATCGTATTCAAATGTAGCCACAAGAGGAATCCGTCGAGTCGGCCATTCTTTTGGATCCGAAATGTCGTCGGATGTTCATATTCGGCTGCAATGGGGCTCGAATGTACGAGATCCTCGAAGATACCAGGCTCGGCGAGCAAATACGACGCATTCACGTTCTTGACGCAAAGACGCAAATCGAACGAGTATCCAACTTGCTCGAATATTTTATTCACGTAATGACCAGGAATTGCCTCGAAGATCGGGTCGGCAAACAACGCGTCCGGTAGCGAGACGGGAGCGATACGCGTTGCGACTCGCCAAGGAACCATGACGCCGCCTTCACGCAAGAATCGCCAAGCGTCGTTGAGAATGGGAACGACACCCTCCATGCTTCCAATTGCTCCGACGAGTTCAGAAACGCACACATCGGCTTTCTCGGGCAGCTCGACCTTGGTTGCATCGCCGTGAATGATGGTGATCCGGTCCTCCAGGCCCAACTCGCGAATCCGTGATTTCGCAGCCATGTACGACGGCTCGAGCAATTCGATGGCATACACTTTGCGGGCACCCGCTTGAATGCACAATCTTGCAAGAATCGCATCTCGCCCCGTGCCAATGTCGACGACGACTTTCCCCTTGGCAACTCCTTCGAGTGCACGGAGATAACTAGAATTACGCGCAGTATCGCCCGTCAACATCGCATAAATGAGCGGGTCGTACACGAAGTACTCTGCAATGGATGGCCAGAGTTCCACCGGAGCATTCAACGTTTTGTTCGACTTTTCAACTAGATCCTCCGCCTGCGGCTCCATCCAGCGCGCAAGCTCGTTCAAGTTCCCCTGGACGAATAATTTTCGGGTCGCTTGGCGCTGAAGTTTCCCGCTCGTCGTCTTGGGAATGCTCCCCGGCATCACCAATACAATCGTCGACGCCCGCAAACCGTGTTCC
>CAZETM010001428.1:0-2170 GCA_964514885.1 uncultured Polyangium sp.
ACGCGAACGTGCAGTCCGTGAACCGTCCTCTCAAAGCATCCCCGCTCCAGAGAGGGCCGGTTTCCCGCCAGGAAGGCGACGGGATCTGCACCCACGTGGGAAAGCTACTTTCCACGCTCGCGACGCCGGCGACCGCGCCCCAGGATTCTTCAATCTTCTTGTCGGCCACCCGCACGGCCTTCTTCGCCAGCGCCGCCTGGACAATCTTGTCTTCGGTGGCCGGTTCGGGGTGTTCACGCTCATTCGTTATCTTTCGCATCCGAACGCCAACTTGAGCTTCGACCAATTGGCCGCCGGGCTCGCCAACATGATCGCCGGCTATGTGGCCGAAGAGCGGCGCCAGTGCGGCGAGGCGTAAGACTCCTTAGGGCTCGACCGGAAATAAGATTGCCGAATTTGACCGCCGAGGCGCCTGGATGGCAAGGCGCGAAGGAGGGAGCATACCAGAGGTATGTGACCGACTGAGCAACGCAGCCAGCCGGGATGGATCGGCGGATCAAAATGGTGAAGTTATTTCCGGTCGAGCCCTAAGTGTCCGCCGCAAAACAACCCGATCGCATCGTCACGCGTTCGGGTGGATTGTGTAGTTCCATTCGCCATGAAACTTGTGCGGTTCGAGATTAACCTGTGCGAGCTGCGCGTCGGAGATACGGCGGCCCTTCGCGTATACGCGCTCATCGAGGCGGCTCTGAACCGACAGTCCCGTTTTCGTTTTTGTCGCTGCGATTAAATTGACGACGACCTGGTGGGTCACGAGTGGCTTACCCCGCCAGTTTTGAGTGATGAATGAAAACAAGCGGTGCTCGATCTTGTTCCACTTGCTCGTTCCTGGCGGTAGGTGGCAGACAGTGATCGGGAAACCTAACTCATCAACAAGCCCCTGCAATTCGAGCTTCCACAGACGTAGTCGATAGCCGTTGCTGCCACCGCCATCGGCGGTGATGACAAGCGAACGAGCGTGCGGATATTTTGATACGCCCATTTCTTTCCACCAAGTGCGAATACTTTGCACCGCGAACTCTGCCGTGTCGTGGCTGATGCCTACGCTGACCCAAGCTTCGTTCTTCTGGAGGTCGTACACACCGTAAGGCGAAACTTTCCCTTGCGCGTCGTCGGGAAAATCATGCACGTTGACGTCGTCGGGATCACCGTGCGCGCGAAGTTCGCGACCACCGTTCTTAAACGGGCCAACAAGCTCCTTCTTTTTCGTATCTACAGAGATGGCAGGCTCATTCGCCTCGAGTTGTGTCCGTAGCGTCTCGTTGATGTGTTCAAACTGGACATTGCGATCTGGATGCTGAGCACCTTCGAGTCGCTTGCGGTTCGATTGCAGGCTGTATCCCAATTCCTTAAGGAGACGCGACACCATCTTCATGCTGGTTTGATGGCCCTGCGTTGTAAGAGCTTTGACGAGGTTGCGCTGACTGCGCGCCGTCCACAACAGGGGTGACTCTGGATCGCCGCGCGTCGTAGATTCGAGCAGCTTCTTTAGATCCGAGAGCAATGTAGGATCCTTCTCCGTCGTCTTCTTGCGCCCGCCACCCGGTCGGCGGCTTCGCGTCAACGGCAACGCCTGTACCGAACCACTCTCGATCGCGCGCACTTCCTTAATTCCTTGACCGATCACGGACGCGGCCATTCCCGTGGCGCGAGACACAACCGCAATTCCGCCGTGTCCCAATGCCATCGCCTCACTGGCGACGAAAAGGCGGCGCGCTCGCTCCGCCAATTGGTCTTTCACTTTGAGAAAGCGTTTTCGAGTGTTGGCTTCGGCCAATGAACGTTCTGTCGAATTCATGCCAACAGTATGATCTTCCGCAAAGCAAATGTAAAGTGCTTATTTTGCGGCGGACACTAAGCACATCGGGCGATCCGATCGACTGTATTACGCCCTGGTCATGGCCGTGCAAAAATAGGCTCGGTAGATCGCGGCGCCCTTTGGGGGCGCGCAGGAGTGATCTGCGTGGTTTCCTAATGCCTTGCACCCCTGCCGGGGCGCGCTGGCCGTACTTTATGGAATACGGCGTACTTGAAGGGAAGAAGACGAAATGATCCAAATGACCCATTTTGTCCCTCAACTGACTTGCATTGCCCCTAGCCCGGATTGTTCACCAAAAAATCCTACTGCAAGCGCTGAAACCCGCTCATCTGCTGCGTTACGCTCGTTCGG
>CAZETM010001429.1:0-2169 GCA_964514885.1 uncultured Polyangium sp.
CCGATGGCGGTATTCGTCGCGCCTTTCGCCGGCGTCAACGTGGCAGAGAACCTGATGTTCTGGGCCGTAATCGTGTTTGGATTACCGGCGTTGGGGAATGTGCCGACGGCATGGTTAGGCAATCCATTTGCTATCAAAGAGCGGGCCGTATTGCTGCATGCCCAGCTCCAGGTCGAGGTCAGCGAGCCCGACGTGCTATATGTACCCTGGTAGCTGCCGCTAAACGGACACAGCACGTTCGCTGTGCTTGCTGTGGTGGGCGTCGGCGTTGGCGTAGGCGTCGGACTTGGCGTTGGCGTAACCGTTATTGGCGTCGTATTACTGCTGGCAGCATCTCCGCCACACCCCGCCAAGCTGTAGAGGATTGCGCTTAACGCAAGTAATTTGACGGCGCTGGCTGTTCGTTGTGCTGACACGATGGCGACTACCTTTAAGGAAAATTGGATGATACGACGCAAAAGTCGCTAAAACATGGTGTAGCATTTAGTCAATGGCATCCGTCATCCCCTTCGCTTTTCAAAATAGCATATATTTTGGAACACTCTAACGGGGGCAGATCAACCATATACTTTGAGCGGCCAATTCCGCCAGCATAGCGCCTGACCGGAATTGGGCCGGGAGCGGACGGGCAGCTTTTGGCTCTACGAACGCTCAAAGCGGACGATAAGGATACGACCCATTTGCGGCCATCAGTGGGACAACGACGTCAGTGACCGGCTGCCGTTGAACCAATTTACGCAGCTAACTGTGCCAAATGTTCTGACGACGGACAAGTTAGCTGTCTGGTGCGGCTAGTAACACCCGTAAAAAAAGTACTACCTGTGTAAGCGGTAGTTTACCGAGATATTTTTGATCTCTCCGCCTGTTAATGTTCTCCCGGAGGCTACGGAGATGAACGGTAGCCTGATCGCCAGCTACCGGAGATAATTTCATGTTCCGCTTCTTGATCTGCACACTTTGTGCAACCCTTTCGTGCGTCTTCTCTTCAGCTGGAATTGCTGCACCGGTCAAGACTTCTGAAGCAGCATTATTCGGCACCGGAATGGTTTCAGTTCGAACAACGCCATATGACGCGAAGTGGCGCCGTGCGTCCTCTATGACCCTCGGATCCGCCGCTGGCATTGCGGAGACTGCGCGCAAGATGGTAACTCTAGAGAAAATTCGCTTCGTGAACTCTGCGGTAAATGCGAGGATTACCTATAAGAACGAAGCCCAGGACTCCTGGACGAATACATCCAGAACGTTCTCATCTGGAAACGGTGACTGTGAGGATTATGCAATTGCCAAAATGCAAATACTTCATTCCATCGGTCTGCCTTCGTCTGACCTATATCTCGTAGTGGGGCGGGACCTCGTAACGAGGAGTGGGCATGCTGTGCTTGTCGTTCGTTATGAGGGTAAGAATTGGGTTCTCGATAACTTTGTAAACGAAGTTCGTCCCGACAAATCATACGGAGATTTTCAACCGGTGATGACACTTTCGAGTGGCGGAAGTTGGTTGCATGGTGGCAAGATTGTAACTCCAATTTCACTTGCTATGGTCTCCTCAGGTCAAAAACTATGAGCGCGAGGATCACGAACTTGTCGGTATGCAAGTATGCCGGATGTGGGCTTATCATAGCAAATGAAATTCGAGGGATCGTTTTTGCAGCTCCTGTTTTTGTTACGCTATACAAGACCTGGGGAACGCTTACGGAAATAGTTCTTGCATGCTCTGCTCTGGCTGGGATCGCTTTGTCTGTTTACTTACCCATCCTAGCCTTGAAGAAAATGCAACGCCGCGCGGCAAGACCTTTGGGGGATCGTCTTAACAAAATTGGGGCAATGTTCTGACGCAATGGTAAGTAGAAGCGCCCGATGCTCATGAACTGGTAAATCGAAAATTCACTTTTATTGTTTCGTTTTCGACTTTGAACGTCGAACTCAGCTACATGCACAACGCAACGCAGCTGTGGTATCTCATGCTGTAACAAGGTTGACCTAAGTGTGCCCATGATGATCAGGCGGGTGGCTGAAGGCCAGATTCCCATCATTTCCGGTTACCTAAAAAATGTCCGCTTTCGGGGTGTGACGGGACAATTCTAGTAGTCAGTCATGTTGTCGCTTGCGGTCGTAGCTGTGACGCCAGAAACCAGTATGCCTTTCATGGATCGATTATTAAAACCGGAC
>CAZETM010001430.1:0-2164 GCA_964514885.1 uncultured Polyangium sp.
TCTGCCGTCCGACGAGTGGCAGTCAAGCACGCTGCCACGATCGCCACGACGCTAGAAGGGCTGCTGAAATACGAAGATCTGGTGCTGGAGATCATCCAAGACCAGGTGAGGAATGCGCTGAGGGATGTTGGCGTGGCCAATGGTATGGCTAAAACCGTGGGCTTTTATGTGAAACTGGCTGTTCAGGCCGCTCTTTGAGCGATGGAGGACGTTGGCCACCATGCGTAAAAAACAATTGAAGCGCCGTCTCGAGCGTATTCAAGACGAGCTCGACGAGACCAAATCCTTGGTATGTTCTTTGATGGACACCGTAAAACCTGATTGGGGTTGGCGCGCGCGATTTATGCTGGAGCTTGGCGTCACGGCTGCTGACGACGAGGCCATGGTGTATTTTGGGAGGTGGTTGAGCGCGCAAGACCACGCAACGATAACGGGCGAAGCGATGATCGAGGCATTCGATAAGCGGATGCGTAAACCATTGAAGGGCAAACTCGAAGCTCTGTTCGAGGCCCAAATCAAGGACGGTGCGGAGAGAGAGAGGTTCTTCCAGTTGGTACGTTCAGCACGGGAGAAGGCGACATGAAGAACAGGACCCGTGAACATATCGAAAACCTCGAGCAGCAGTTAAAATACATGCACACGATTCGAACGGCTCTCGTGAATGCGTTGGATCCGAAACAAAATGTCCAGGTAGCAAGAGTCAAGTATAGGAAAGAACGTCTCATCGCGGAACAAATTGGGAACCTGCAAACACAAGTGTATGAATTGAAGCACATCTTCGGTGGACTTGTGGACAAGGTAAACCCCTACGGCGCGTCTTATGCGGAGTATGCGTTAAGCTCAGGCTATACGGCGCGCGACGAAAAGGCGCTGCAAGCATTCTGGCACAAGATGTCGCTCATGGACCAATCGACGCTCACGCGAGAACGAATGAATGCAGAGTTTGATGCAATGGTGCACGGATTCTTGAAGGGGAGCTTGGAACACATCCTTCGAAGGCATTACCCAGACGGACAGCACCTCGATCTGTATCGCGTTTTCTTTGGTAACCTTGAACCGCCTATCTTCGAATTCGACAATGAAGACGACGACGAACCGCTCTCGATCGATTGAGCAAAGACGTCTCACCCCGCAAACAAACTCGGTCCGAGTACGACTGCACCGAGCAAAATCCGGTACACGCCAAACGGGGCCAAGCCAAATCGCGCGAGGTAGCGCAGAAAAGAAGCAATCACCGCGAGCGCGACGCAAGCCATGGGCGTGACGTGCTCAGGCACGTGTTTGCCGTGGATGTCTCGGTGTGTCCCAAATGCGCGGGGCCGATGAAATGGCGCGAAGTTGCGCTCACGCCAGAAGCCATCCGCGCAGGTTTGGCCCGGGCAGGTTTGGCGGCACGAGGTCCACCAAAGCAGCGGAGGGCGCAGCTGGGGCAGCTCTCGTTGCCGTTTGCGAAGAAACGTCGGGCGTAAGTCGGGGGCGAGGCGTGTCTTACGTGCAAGTCGCGCTCGTATTAGCCGGCGCCAAGGCGCGAGTGCGTCCGCAAGTTAAAGAAAAAGTGAACAGCGGGTGAGCATCGCGGCGGGTGACGAACCCGAGGGGTCTCTGGGTGTGGATGAGGATACGCGATGTGGGGTTCGCCCATCGTCTCGCCGAAAACCCTTGACGCGCAAGGTTGTTCGTACTCGAGTTGTTGTAGTCGTGCAAGAGGCCATCGAGTGCTTCGCGCAAGCGACGCACTCGACGGTTTGGGGGATTGATTCCAAGGAAAACGGACGAGAAACACCGCGGGACCTTCACCATGGCCAAGATGTTCCTCCACCGCACGACATGCTTTGCTCTGTTGCTGTCATTGTTTGCCTCGGCAAATGGTTACGCTCAGACAAACTCGAGTGTTCCTCCTGCCGCATCAGGCACGGTTTCGACGCCTGCGCCACCAGCGCCGTTTGGGTCTACGGAAACGACTCCAGCGGGATCGACGGACGCTCATCCTGCGCCACCGACGCCGTCTGTTGATGGATCTGCTTTGCCACCTGCTCCACCAGCGCCTCCTGCGCCATCAGTTCCGCAGCCGCTTTCCGGGATTGCTGCGCCGGTCACGCAATCCGCAGCCATGCCGCCGCAAGGCGGGCCCACGATTTGGGGATCTGCGGTGCCGAAACCGATG
>CAZETM010001431.1:0-2160 GCA_964514885.1 uncultured Polyangium sp.
CCTGGGCCACCGTGCTGGACCGTCACGCATTCTGTCGTGGTGGCTTTGATGGGATCGAAGACGTGGGAGCCCGGAACGACGGTTGGGCCCGACGCGAGCGGAATGCCGCTGCTTTGGCTCCATGCGAGCTCCACTTTGTCCCCGTCCGGGTCCCAGAATTCGGCGCAGATCTGCTGATTGGAGCAATACGAGACAAACTTGTCCGGCTCGTGCTCGAGCCCCGTGATGACCGGTGGCGAGTTGAACAGGACATACACGTCGAGCGCACCTTTGTCGACGCCTTTGCATTGACTCACGAAGCCGACTTCGGTCGTGCCTCCGTCGAACACCACAACCTTGTTCATGCCGAGCGGCTCGCACAGCTCCGATGGAGTGCCATCGGCCTTCAACGGAATCGCGATGACGTCATAACATCCGGGATCGACGATGAACAGTTCATCCTTGAGCGAATGGTCGCCGGTCATGTCGTAAACGACTTCGGCATAGAAGGCCGGATCGAGCTGTTCGGATCCACAAGCGACTTGCTTGACTTCGAGCTTGATTTGTGCGGTGTCCGCACCTGCGCCGAGCGTCAAATTGAGACCACTCGGATCGGGCAATTGGGGCGGCGGTGACGGCAATGCAATGTCGCCGTTGGTTTCGTACTTCGGCCGTGGGGTTACTTCCGACCCCGTTTGCTGGGCGTCGGGATTGCTGCCATTGGGCGCAATGTCGTTCGAGCACGCGCTTGCAAAGAGCGCCGAGACCATACACAACGAAAGCGTAGCGGAGGACAGTCGTCGAATGTTTCGCATGGAGCACCTACCTTCGAAACACCTCTATTGCATTCTCCAGGCCAACGTGGCTTGCCGTGGAAAATAGGCTGAATCCCGATTCCATCCCGTTCCGTTGCGCAAATCCTTGCTCAACGTTGCGCAATTCAAAAAGCTATTGAGCAAGCTTTTGCGCAACATTTTTTTCTCAACCCGTGCACCATGGAGCCTCCCGCGCACTCCAAAGGAAATCCCATCATGCAACGTACTCTTGAAACCCTCACGTATCTGTTTACGCTCCCGTTCGCACTCGCTCTGTCGGCTTGCGGCGACATGCCGCCACCCGAGTCATTCTCGACACCGTCCGCCGTGGTAGGGTTTTCCGCCGGACCTGACCTTGCGGAGGGGCGGTTTCTGCACGCGTCCGTGGCATTGTCCGATGGCCGGGTGATCGTCGCCGGTGGATTCGTTGAGTCAGGTGCAGAGGCGCAACAAAGCGTCGAGGTGTTTACGCCCAACGCAAACCTATGGGCAACCGGGCTGCCGATGGAAGACCCGCGGTATGCGCACCAGATGGTATTGCTTTCTGATGGTCGCATTCTCGCGATGGGTGGCCAAAATAGCACCGGATATCTCGCAACGGCGGAGCTGCTCAATCCGCAAATACCCATGAGCGGTTGGGTGAAAACTAGGCCAATGCGCCAGCGTCGGATTCACTTTACGGCCACGACGATAACCCCTCAAAACCGCGTGCTCGTGGCCGGAGGAGTCTCGGATGTGGTTCCAGCCAGCGAATGGTTCGACGCCGCGACCGAAAAATGGTTGCCCGAAGCAAAACCACTGCCGATGTTGCGATCGCGTTCTGGCCATGCGTCCGCAGGGCTTCAAAATGGGACGGTACTCGTGACTGGAGGGTTGGCGCAAATCGACGCTGATACAAATCCGGACTACCTAGGCTTTGTCGAGCTATTCGATCCCGCGATGGACACGTGGATGGCAATTTCAAGTATGTCCGTGCCGCGCGCTACGCACACGCTCACCCTATTGCGGGATGGTCGTGTGTTGGCCATAGGCGGCATGAAGGATGATGGCGTCTACAGCGTCCCACTGAGCAGCGCCGAAGTCTTTGACCCGATGTCGGGTACTTGGACGGCGATCGCCTCCATGACCCATGCTCGCACCGGGCACCAAGCCACGCTCCTCACGGGCGGACGCCGGATACTCGTCACGGGCGGATACCGTCTCGCGACAGATGTTATCGCCGCCGCGGAAATCCTCGACACTGAAACGATGCAATGGGCCCCAGCCGGGAACCTCGTCGCGCCTCGTTTCTGGCATACCGCGCATCTGCTGGAGAGCGATGGACGCGTACTTCTGATTGGCGGCGTCAATGGTCCCATTGATGGGC
>CAZETM010001432.1:0-2159 GCA_964514885.1 uncultured Polyangium sp.
GCCGCTGAGGCGTACCACCTCACCAAACTTCACCCGCTTCCACCCCGGTTTCAGTTCACCCACGATCCGCCTCCACCAGCCCATCCAGCATGTCGACCACCGCGTCCATCTCCCTCCAGAAAGCCCGCCCAGACGTCTCCCAGGCAGTCCATGCCTCCGTCAGTGTTCCCTTTGCGCCGTCCGCCACTGCGCCATTCACGGTCGCCCGCTTCACATAAAGCGGAATCGACAAGCTAAAGCCTTGCGCCGCCACAATGTCCGCCGACACCGCCGCGGCAAATCCTGGTTCGTCCACGAACGCCTGATAGGCGGACAGAATTTGTTCCTGGTGGCTCGGCTTCAAAAAGCTTTGCGCCCGCTCGCGCGCCACGGCGTTCAGCGCATCGATGAACAGAATGCGCCCCTTGCGTTGCTTCGGCTTCCGCGTTCGGCAAACGACGACACACGCCTCCATCGGCGAGTTATAGAACAACCCCGCACCGAGCCCGAGCACGCACTCGACCAAATCCGCCTCGATGAGCTTCTGCCGCATCTCGGCTTCTTCCCGCCGGAACAGCACGCCATGCGGAAAGAGAACGGCGCATCGACCCGTTTTCGGATCCAAACTCTTCAGGATATGCTGAAAAAATGCATAATCCGCACGCCCCTGCGACGGCGTGCCCAAAAAGTTTCGGCCCCACTTGTCCGTCTGCCACCCGTCGCGGTTCCATTGCTTGATTGAATACGGCGGATTCGCCAGCACTACGTCGAACGTGCGCAGCTTGTCATTGTCGATGAACCGCGGCGTCGCGAGCGTATCGTCGCGGGCAATCTCGAAATCATGCACGCCGTGCAGCACCAAATTCATGCGGGCAATGGCTGCCGTCATGTGGTTCCGCTCCTGGCCGTAAAGCCTGAGCGTGCGGTGCTCGCCTTTGGTGCGCTTTACTTCGGCGAGCGCCGAGATCAGCATCCCGCCCGTGCCGCACGTCGGATCGTAAATGCTCTCGCCGGGCTTCGGCTGGAGCATTTGCGCCATTAAATGCACCACGGTCCGATTCGTGTAGAACTCTTGCGCCGTGTGTCCGCTGTCGTCGGCAAACTTCTTGATGAGAAATTCATACCCATTGCCCAGTTCGTCTTCGGGCACGTTTGCCAGCGAAAGAATCTGCCCGGACAGATGTTCGAGCAGATTCTTCATCGTCGCATCGGACAACCGTTCTTTGTTCGTCCACTGCGCATCGCCGAAAATCCCATCGAGTTTGCCCGGGTTGGCCGATTCAACGGCACGCAGGGCGTTCTGGAGCGCCTTGCCGACGTCTTTCGCCGCCCCGCGGACATCCTTCCAATGCGAGCCGTCCGGGATGACAAACCGGTCGTTTGCCGTGGCTCGCGCGTAGGCATTGTCGCCCCCGTCCGTGAGCGCATTCGCGTGCTCCTCGTCCCACACGTCCGAAATGCGCTTGAAAAACAGGAGCGGAAACACGAATTGTTTGTAATCGCCTGCGTCCACGAGCCCGCGCAGAATGATTGCCGCGCCCCAGAGGTACGATTCCAGTTCTTGCTGCGACAGTCGCGCGCTCATTTCAGCCACCCGCCTTCGACCATCACCGTGCGCAGCCGATCTTCCGCCTCGCGACACCGCGCCAGCGCGTCCTTGAAGGCCGCCACGGCTTCTGGCAGCGGCAGAATGTCGGCCCCGATGGGCGGCAACACGTACCGCGAAATGTTGAGCGTAAAGCCTTCTTTTTCGATTTCGGCGAGACCCACCACCCGCGTCCGGTCCTGCACTTCCTCGAAGCGTTGCACCCAGCCGAGAATGTCGCGCGCGTGGTCATCCTCGAGGAAGTTCTGTGCGCGCCCTTTGCGAAACAGCGCCGATGCATCCGCGATGAGCACTTTGTTTTTTCGCGCTGCGGGTTTCTTTTTGCGCAATACGAGCACGCACGCCGCGAGACCCGTCCCGTAAAACAAATTCGGCGCCAGGCCAATCACCGCTTCGATCACGTCCATTGAAAGCAACTTTCGCCGAATCTCACCCTCGATGCCGCCGCGAAACAGCGCTCCTTGAGGCAACACCACGGCCATTCGCCCCGTCTTTTCGGCCATGGACTTCACCATGTGCTGGACCCAGGCGAAATCACCGGACGAATCCGTCGGAATCCCGGCGAAGGCCCGCC
>CAZETM010001433.1:0-2156 GCA_964514885.1 uncultured Polyangium sp.
ACCCCCCCAGCCCCCTCTCCACGATGTGGAGAGTGGGGAGATGGGCTAGAGGGAGGCTTCGTAAGTGGCTCCGTCCTCGACGACGACAATGACTCGCGGCGATTGCAGGTGAACGCGAAGAAGACGACCCGTCACGAGGGGGTCGAGGGGCACGCGAGCCCAGGTATCTGCGACGCGTTGCATGAGGCGCGCATCCGAACCCGCTGCCCATACCGCTCCTGAACGAAAATCAGCAGCGACACAGCACAAATCACGAGTGGTTTGCACTCGCTCGAGGGTCACCACGAGCGGCCCGTGCGCTGACGGCTCGATACGGACCGCGTGACCACCACTTCCGACGGCATGGGCAGCACCGAACATGCCGGCAGTGACCGCATGCAAGTGACCCGATCGTGCCCACGAGACTTCACGACTCGACCGTTCGTCGAACTCGACAATCGCACCATGCAAACCGACCGCGACCAAGGTTCCATTGGTCAAACGGGTGACGTCCGTAAGCTTCGACGTGCCTTCGATCGTGTGCACCGTGGGAGCTGCTCCACGCGGCAAAATGACGACCGCACCGGCTGGGCGCGACAAGCGCTGACCGACGAACACGACGCCGCGATCGTCTGCATACGCGGCACAAAGCGCGACATCACGATCGGGCAAAGAGATGCGTTGCGCGGTGCCTCGCGAGGTGATGGCGACACAGAAATCAGGTTCGCCAAACAAGAGCAAGTCGCCCGAAGATAGCCGAGCCAAACCTCGGATCGAGCGCGCATCGACGCCCGCGGGTAAAGGCACTCGCGACCAAACTCCACGCACGAGGCGATACAAACCTCGTGTGCCCGCTGCGAGGATCGCTCGACCTTCTTCAACCAAGATCGATGCGTGAAGTCGCTCGTCGATCATTGGAGGTCCAAGGATCTGCCAAGCAAGCGAAACTGCTGGAGCGGGATCCGATACGGGGATCGAGGTAACCGAAGCAGGTTTGTCTTGGCTGAGTGGGGACGGGAAACGTTCTCCACCCGCTGTAGGACGAACGGCGTCACGCAAAAGCGGATCGACCGCGAGCCATAGTTGATCGACCGAAGGATGACGTGCGGCTGGATCGGTGGTCAACGCGCGAGCCAACTGCACGTCGAGCGCTGCAACGATGTCCGGACGATCGCGCAATTCGGCTGGCAAGGTCGCCGCGGTGCGCGCGAGGGACGGGGCAGAACCACCTCGAGCGAACGCATGCGTTCCAGAGAGGATCTCGTACAAGATCGCCGCAAACGAAAAGACGTCGGCCGCTGGTGCAGGAGGTGCTTGCGACAAACCAGATCGTTCGGGGGCGAAGTAAAAGTGCTCCGAGGTTTGTCCCGCCGTACCGTGCTCACCAAGGCTGGCGAGATCGGTGGCGTTGTCCTGCTCGATGAAGATGTTCGAGGGGCAAAGCGCGCCGTAGACGATGCCCGCTTCGTTCAAGGCGACGAGCGCGCGAGCGACGTGGCCCATGATGCGCCTGGCTCGCGCGACGGGAACGCCAAACCCACCATGCGCCGCGATGACGCGTGCAAGGGTTTGCCCTGGAGCACGTTCGTTCAAGAAAAACCTATGTGGTGAGGGAGGGGAGAAAGATTCGTGAGCGAATCGTACTCGTCAGACGCCGATAAGTGCGACGAGCTTGTCTTTGGTCGTCAGACCGACGTGCTGAGCTGCCTTCTGGCCGCCCTTGAAAACCATCACGGTGGGGACGCTGCGTACGCCGTATTTGGCGGTAATCTGCGGGTTCTCGTCGATGTCGAGCTTGAAGACCTTCACTTTGCCGCCCAATTCGGCGGCGACCTTCTCGACGATCGGCGCGAGCGCTTTGCAGGGGCCGCACCAAGTGGCCGTGAAGTCCACCAGGACGGGGACATCCGACTTGAGAACTTCCGCATCGAAATCAGCTTCTTTTACGTAACCGACGCCTGCCATGGTGCCTCGCTGTCTGCTGGGAAAGCGCGAAGGCTGCTCCCAGCGTTCCTCTTCGTATGGGGCGCGAAACGTAACGTCGCGGATGGCATCCGACAAGGGGCGGATTTCCTGCTTTGGTGGATGTCTGGGAGCAGGTCAAAGGTTGCACGCTCGCTTCGCGCGCGTAAACGCGCGCTACGCGAGTCCTAGTCTACGATGGGGGGCTCGCAGGC
>CAZETM010001434.1:0-2156 GCA_964514885.1 uncultured Polyangium sp.
CCGAGCCCGGGAGACGTCATGATCTCGACGATTCCACAATTCCCAGCCACCAAGCACATCGGGTTCGACGACAAAGCCGCGCTGGACGCGTATTTTCGGCAGTTTCCACCCTATTCCCAATTCAGTTTCGCGTCACTTCATGCCTACGATTACAGTGATGACACGCAAGTCTCCTGGCTCCACGGCAACCTCGTCCTGCGTCTTCAGGACTTCACCACGATGGGGTACTTTTATTCGTTCTTGGGGACGAACGAAGCTGCGAATACAAGCGAAACCCTCCTCGCACGCGCTCGCGAGGAAGGGATTCAGCCCGAGCTTCAGATTGTGCCGGAAGTGTGCGTCCAGGGAGAGTTGGAGCAGCTTCGACTACGTTTCACGGTTGTGGAAGAGGAATCGTGCTTTGATTACATTCTGGATGCCACGAAGCTCAGTCGCATTGCGCAGGATGGACGCGCATTTGGTAATCGAGATGTGCAGCGGTTCATGCAGCGATACTCCGAAATCGTGGTCGAGATACTGGATTTGACTCGGCAAAACGTCCAGCAGCCAATCCTCGATTTGTTCGACGCCTGGACACGCGACAAGCGAAAGTCGATGGATGAAGTCGCCGTGGAACGAAGAGCGCTCGTGCGCACGCTTGCCAATTCCAGGCACTTGGATCTGATGACCCTGGGGGCTTTCCTCGACGGCCGGCTCGTCGCATTCACGATGAACGAAGTCGTCCAGGATGGTTATTACATCGGCCATTTTGGCAAAGCTGCCCCGCAATACCGAGGGCTCGGATTGTTCATGGAGCAGGAAACGGCCAAACGCATGCTTGCGGAAGGTTGTATGCTGATGAATTGCGAGGAGGACCTTGGTTCGGCTGGCTTGCGGGCTTATAAACGTTCATTGAATCCAATTGCATTTTTGAAAAAATTCACGATTGGGGAACTGGGCGCGTAAGGAAAATACGGGTAGAATTTCGCCAATGACGCATCTACGTCGCCTTGCCTCATCCTCGCGTCATCCGTTGGGAGTCGTGCTCTCGCGCGAATCGAGTCGCGGCGCTTCTTCGCGAGGCGCTCTTGCGGCGCCGCCAAACGCGAGGGCAACGTTGCGCAAGACGCATCGGTTCTCACGCGCGTCTCACGCGCGACGCATCTTCGCAAACGGCAACGAGAGCTGCCCAAGCGGCCTCCTCTTGCGATTTGGCGGCAAGTCGGGGCGCTAACTACTTGGGCAAAAACCCCATAAAAACATCATGAACAAAACCCTGCACTTCCTCTCAGGCGTTCCCCGATCCGGCTCTACGGTGCTGGCGGCGATACTCAACCAGAACCCGATGATGCATGCCTCCACAACGTCCGGGTTGAGCGCTGCGCTTGATGGATTGGCAACGGCATGGCACCAGAACAATCTCTTGGTGGGCAACGATCCTGAGCGCAAAAAGCTGGCTCATATCATGCGTGGGGTGATTGATGCGTTCTACGACACGACCGACAAGCCTGTCGTCATGGACAAATCGCGTAAGTGGCCGATTCCGGTGATTATGCACGCAATGGCGCAGGTGCTGGGGCACAAACCCAAGATCATCGCAACTGTCCGCTCCCTCCCTGAATGCATGGCGTCCTTTGTGCGCGCGGCCAAGCCTGATAATCTCGATCAGTTCCTGGTTGACGGCTTGTTGGTAAATCACCTGAAAGAATCCTACCTTACGTTGCAGCAGGGCTATCAGTACGATCCTGAGTCGTTCCTATTTGTTGAGTACGAGGACGTGCTGACCGACCCAAAGGCTCAGTTGGCACGGATTCATGCGTTCCTTGATCTACCTCCGTTTGACTACGACCTGAGCAACATTGACGGCTCTACGGTCAAAGAGGACGACGAGAAGCTGCACGGGTACTCAGGACTGCACGAGATCAAACGTGTGCTGCAGCGCCAGCATCATGACAGCCCGAGGGATGTTCTGAAGCACCACTATTCTGCGTTCTGCCAGCCGGAGTTCTGGTTGGATAAGCCCCGTACTGTCCCCGAACTGCACGACCTCGACCTGCAACTGGCTGCAAGCACGATGGGCGACTTTGCCGAGGCCTGGAGGCTGTGCCAGAAGCTGGAGCGCGAAGAACCCGAGAACCACCGCGCAGCTTATAACCGGGGCTGGTATTACCTTCGTC
>CAZETM010001435.1:0-2154 GCA_964514885.1 uncultured Polyangium sp.
GCAGCAATGGCGAATGCAAACGCTACCGAAAACCCGACGTAGCCAATGTACAGCAGCGGCGGCGATGGGTGGAACTTGCATCCTCGGTCGGGCTTGCCTTGGAAGTGGGCGGCGTGCCCGCGCTTGGGGGCTTCTCGGTGCCGGGTCTGGATCCCATCGCCGTCAAGACATTCGTGACCCAGGAGCTGCTCGCCGCCGGGTTTCTCGCTGGCACGGCCTTGTACGCGTCGATTGCCCACGATGAGACGGTGCTGGATGGCTATTTGGAGCGGCTCGCAGCCCTCTTCCACTTCCTTGGTCAATGCAAATCGACCGATGATCTCCTGGTCCGACTGACAAGCGGCGTAGCCCAAAGCGGCTTCCAACGCCTCGCATAGCTTTCAAAGAAGGAACGTCAAGTGACGAGTATCCCGATCGACATTACCACCGAGCGTCTTCATCTTCGAACTATCACGCGGGCCGACGTCACCCAGACATACGTAGACTGGCTCAACGACGAGCACGTTAACCGCTATCTTGAGTGCCGATTTGAGATCTCCACCCTCACTTCAGTACGCCGCTACGTCGACGCGATACTCGCCGACCATCGATTCTTGTTCGTAGCGATCGAAGACGCGAATGGTACACACATCGGCAACATAAAACTCGGACCGATCGACTCGCACCATCGACGGGGAGAGATTGGGATAATGATTCGTCATGCCGCCGCATGGGGCAAAGGGCTAGCGACCGATGCGATCCGCTCGTTATCGATCTTCGGGTTCCAGCAGTTGAATCTCGCAAAACTGACCGCTCACGCCTATGCGCCAAACCTCGCATCAATCGCGGCTTTTCAACGGGCCGGGTATGACATCGAGGGGACCTTGAAGGAGCACGTTCAGCTGGATGGGATTCGCTGCGATGTAGTTGCGTTGGGCTCAGTTGGTGCACGGGATGAGAGCGCCATTCCCCCGGATCCATTGCGCTGAGTCGTCCAAAGCCAAGAAGTCGGAAGCAATCATGCCAACACAACTGATGTGAGTTCGACGAACCAACAACCTGTCCACTATTATCGAGGCCTCGCGACCGTGAGGACAACCAGCGAACATCGGTTCCTCAAAGTTTATGATCGGTCACCACCATGCATAGGTCTAACCGTTACTATGGACATGATTTCATACTCTCTTGGTACTGCGGCTATCGATATCCGCGGCCAATCCTCGGGCTTCTCCAGCACGGTTGGACTCAGGCGACTAATATGACGGTCCCAAGACATCTGCCGCGCAAGACGCCCATTCTGGTCTGGGCAGAACGCGATCTGGAGAAGATCCCGAGTGGCGCACGCGCGGTAGTCATTGGTTCACCGTTCCTGTATCTTGAGCGGAACCTTACGGAGAACGTCAACTTCTACCCTGCCGATCGCCGTTCTGCCAATCATACTCGCACTCTCGTCTATCCACAGCATGGACCCAACGACGAGATCGATCGTCATCAGAGGATGGCTAAGGAGGTTGCCGAACGAGAAGACCTTGAATCGACAAAGGTTGTGCTTCATGCTTCTGAGTACACTCGGCCTGACGTCCGTCGTCTATACGAGACCGTAGGCCTTGAAGTGGACTGCGTGTGGCGACTACAACGGCCTCTCCAATGGGATCCCATGCTCTTGGTTCGCCACTGGCTGCTCATGAGCACCTCTACCCGACTGGTCTCGAATAGCGTCTCCACTGGTGTTTGGTACGGCGCACACATGGGTTTGGACATCGCAATCTACGGAGCCTCCAATGTAACAACCGCGGCAAATCCGAGTCACTCGGAATGGCCTTACCTCTTCGAGGATTGCGCGGACTGGGATCCGGATTCGACAAGACAGGAAGCAGCGCTTCAACTGGGACTGGGGTATTTGCAGGCACCCAGCCAGCTTGCATCAAATCTCGGATTCGATCGACCAGCTGCGTCATTTGTAGCACGAGCCCTCCGACTGGCCGATCGTCGCTGGCCACTGGGCATTCGGAAGCCTCGCCTGCAGATGCGTCGTAGTGGCAGGTGATATCGGGCTCTTCACAATCGAGGGTGTAGTTGGGGTCTGAAGCCGCCGGTCTCGAGGAGAGATCGTGCGATGCAGTTGGTGAGGTTCCGGAACCCGAGCGCGGACCCGCGGAGGTGTTCGAGGCGGCC
>CAZETM010001436.1:0-2152 GCA_964514885.1 uncultured Polyangium sp.
CGCCACGCGGGCACAAGCCGACCGCGTGCTCTACCGCGCCGCCATCCGTCGCCGCTGCCCCGCCCACGTCAATCCATTCGATGCCGAACCAAATACTCGCCCACATCGCGGCGCCACTTTCTTCAATACATTCGATACCGTCATCAATTGCGTCGCATCCGGCGCCGTGACCACCGCGAGCCATCGCCCCGCTCGCTCCATTGTGCTGAACATTTCTCCAACAGCCGCTTGCGTCACCGATCCCCACGTCGTCGTAGCCTCCGTCAAGTCCATCAAGACGCCACGCACCCGAATCCATGGCTCGGCAGCAAGCCTTTGGAATGCACCAATCATCTCCCGTGCATATTGCGCCCCCACCTCACGACTGACATCCGGCCGGCGCCAGACGCGAAAAAGCGCCACGCCATCCGCGCCAATGGTCACCCGATAGTTTCCCCCCTCCTCGTATATCTCGGAGCTATTCGACATCTCTGAAAAGCTGAGTGCCACAACCTTCGTCGGTAGGAAAGGGAAAACGGCGGGGCTAAGAAACGAGCGCCAACCCCACCGGCAATCCCTCGCCATAAAATGCAGCACGATCGGCTTCTTCCACCGCCACGACGTCACGCACCGCGCGAATCCATTCCTCGCGACCGCCTTCGTTCTCGAGCCGTTTGATCACGTCGCGACGCACTCGATCCGATACATCTCGCGCCCGATCGCCCGTCATCCGCGATAGCTCCATTACTGCCCGTGGCGCCGTCGGCAAATCATTCCACTTGTCCCGTAACAAATGATCAATCCAGCGCTCCGCAGTACCAGGTGATATCACATGATGCACGCTCGCATAAGCAGGCACCCGGGCGCCAATGTGTCCAATCGCTGCCCAAACCCGAGGATCCCGATCCGTCCACGTGCGTTCCAGCAAAAACCCACCCAGCTCGCTCCGCCGCACCGCTGGCACTCGTTCCAGCGCAGCAGCCAAATCCACGATATCCGCGTCCGGCTCCGCTCGAATACCTTTCGGCTTCTTCATCCGCTTTTCCGACGGAGCCAAAAACGGATCGATAATCTCGCGTAAAACCAATTGCGCCGTTTCATCCAGCCCGCCAGCAATTCGCCGCCACGATATCCAGAATTGCTGCCACGTGCGCGCTTCTTGAGAAAATGTTAACCGCTCGGGGAAAAGCGAAAACATATTCGACGCCCGCTCGGCATCCAATGGATGACCAAACCCAGGACGTAAACAATATCCCGCTAATTGCCAAAACACTCGCTCGTGGTCCGCCGATCGCTTACGACCTCGATAACCTTGCCATAACACGTCGAACAACATCCGGTTCGTCTCGACCGTCCAGGAGGCTCGTTCGCCAGCGTGCTTTTCGATTTCGCGCACGAGGTCCTTCACCTCGCGCGGCGTCACGTCGCTGCGACCTTTTCCATATACACGCAATATCGCCTCGCGTGCGTCGTCCCAGCGTTTGCCCCGTAAAACACCGCTCGGAGGTCCTCCCCGCATCGATTTCGCAGCCGCTATCTCGGCCACCTCATCGGCCGCAGGGCTGGCTTCGCGCAAATCCCACGTCAATCGAAAACGCCGACGATCCTCGCCTTCGCCCACTTCCAAGCACGACAATTCCAGCGTGCCAATCGCGCTGAGCTGCCCCGATAACGTGACCGGAACCTCCGCCGGACGCGCTCCAGGCTCGAACGCCGACGATACCGGCGGCAATGCCTGATAACGATCCGCATCCACCGTAATCACCGCACCCGGTAAATCGAGCGCCTCGTCCGACGCAAATAGCGGAAAACGCACCGAACGCCCCACGGTCAGCGAAAACTTGCGATCCGTCACGTCATGACGAATGCCCTCCTGCGCACCTCGCGGAACGACACACACCGCCTGCCGAGCTTGCCCCATAGCGGCGGAAATCCCCACATAATATCCGCGCGCCGAACCTCCGCCAATTCGTACCCCCAGACCACGCAGTGACAAGCCATAAACAACAGCCCCGCGCGCCACGGCCAAATCAGGATCCGGATGCGGTAAAATCTCCGGACGAGCGCCTGCCCAGGAAGCAATCGAGTCCGAAAGCCGCTCGGCAATTCGTTTGGCGCGAAACACCCCACCATTGAGCAAAAGCGCCGACGGAGCCATAGCGCCTGCCGCATG
>CAZETM010001437.1:0-2152 GCA_964514885.1 uncultured Polyangium sp.
AGCGGGTGCATCCAATAATTCTCCAAGACGGGTACGAGGAGATTTCCTTCGAGGAGGCAGCACGTCTATACCGCGAGGTCGAGGTGGAATTCGTTGCCCGCGCGGGCATCCATCAAGTTCGGGCATTCGAAGTGAGGCGCCGCATCGTAGAGGATATCCTCCGGTCCGCTCGGGCTCATGAGCAGCCATTCGAGGTTGAATGACCACCGTGTCTCGGTCCGCCATTGCGACGTATCGGTCGGGCAACGAGAGCACGACTTGGAGCACGCTTGCATCGATCGCTCGACGCCCATACCTTGGCAAGGGAGGTGATCGAAATGTTTCTTCTTGCCTTGGTTGGTTTGAGCTTTCTGGCTCCGGCGTCGCTGATTCCCATCGGTGCACCCGCATCACCGGCGGGGATCACATTCTCGACCTTCAAGCCCACGGACTTCCCATTCGTCACCATCATCCCACACGACGGCACTGGTCCAAGCGGGTGGCAAGCGGCCAAGGCCAACCTCGAATTCACTCGATACGTGATTCCCACCAAGGTCATCAAATGGTACTGCCCAATCACCATCGGCATGCCCGAGTGGAACTCGGCCATGGGGAAAATCTCGCCCATAACGGCCGCCACGATGAGCGCCGCAGTCGCCAACACTGTCAACCGCGGCATGGACTATTCACTCCCGCAAGGGATTTTTTGTCGCAGGTTCGTCAATGCGGTACAGGCAGCGTTTCCGACCATGTATCCCGGACTGGGTGAAAAGGTGACTCTCTGATGGCCACGACTCGCAAGGACCTGCTCGGCCTCGTCTACCGCTTCTACCCGCGGGGCGTGATGCACATCGATCGCATGTACGTTCCTGCCGGCGAGCCCTTCTACGAGGACACCGAGGAACACCTCCGCCTGGTGGCCGCCGCGAACCGTGGGCGAGCGGAGTACCCAACGTGGAAGGCGATGATGACGGCCCTGAAGGCTCGCGACTTCATTGCTCGCTACTCGATCGAAGACGAGTCGATGTTCCTCTTGGCGGGAGGAACGGATCCAGCGTACTCGGGCCGGATTTGGGTTACGGACAAGGCGACGATCAACTTCCATGTCTCGCTGCTCGGGCCTTATTACGGGATGCAGCTCCCGGGTGTCCCCGAAGAGGAGCCCGTGGCTCGAGCGATCCGCGAGGCCATCGAGGCGACATATCCCGGATATGAGACGATCCCGCCCGAGATCGGCAATGAAGTCGTACCGGACGTGGACGCCGGGCTCGCGTTCGGAACGGCGACGATCTACCTCGCCATCTTTTCGGAGTTTTGGCCGCGGGTTTATCGAAACGTCCCCCTCGCCTCACCCGCCGCCCGCTCCTGATTGAGCGCGAGCAGCCGCGCGAGCACTTCATCGCGCACTTCATCGGGCCATCGATATCGCCACGGTTTTTTCTTGCGCGCTTTGCCCGCCGTTTCCTCTTCGTTTTCCTCGTCGTCGTAATCGAGCAGGAAGGTGCAGCTCGGCCGAATCTCGGTCCAGCCGTAGGCATCGAGCACGGCGCGGTCCATCGCGTCGTGCAATTGGCGCAGTTTGAGGATTTCGGGATCGTGTTCGTCCGGATCGTGGAATCGATTGTAGGTTTTTGTCAGGCCCTCGTTGTTTTTGACCATCAGCGCGGCGCGGTATTCGTAATACTCTTTGCCGATGGCTTCGAGCGCTTGGTTATGCTCCCAATCGGGTGGGAAGGGGAAGGTCTCGAAGCAGTCGGAGGGCGTGTAGCGGAGTCGGTCTTCGAGTGTAGAGCCGAAGAAACGAGCCCAGCTTTCATGAGGGCGGGATTGGAGGAGCGCGAAGGCGGAGCTTTCCTCGAACAGGAAAACAGTTAGTGTCTTGGCGAAAATTCTGTTTGTTGGTTGGAAAGCGAATGTTATGTAGGGACTTACTTGAGTACTAACAAGCGCGCGCGACATCTTTGCGAGTGCTGCATAGAGCGTGGGGCGATGCGCCTGGTAAGCCCACCACTTTTTTTTCAACGGGGTATTATTGGGATTATTGCCGAGGGCGTCTCGTTCGGGCTTAACACGCGCTCTGACAATCATCGCCAGTGTGGGGCATTCTTCGAGCTGTTGCTCGGAATCGATATCGCACAAATAAATGGCATGCCGCGAAGGCTCTTGCAACGGG
>CAZETM010001438.1:0-2143 GCA_964514885.1 uncultured Polyangium sp.
TGGAGAGCTTCTGCAAGTTGACCTCGGCGTACGCGGCCTGCTTCTTCTCGTTGCGAACCCAGCCACCCTTGACGGTGCAGCCCGCGGTTTCGGAGCTGATTCCGAAGGTCTGCGTGTAGGTGCCGTTGGTCGTGGCGCCGAACAGCGCGAACAGCTTCTTGTCGAGCTTGCCAGCGAACAGATCAGTGCCGAGACCGCAACCGATGTTTGAATCACCGCCGGCGCGAGCCATGGGAACGAACGCCGCCAGGATCAACAGCGCAAACAATGCCTTTTTCATGTTTTCTCCTATTCTCATCTATGGAACGAACGACCGCGTTAAGTCTAGCCCCGCGGGTCCATCTTGTCAAGGGAGGCTTCGCTATGTCAATCGAAAGTTAAAACGTCATGTCTTATCGAAAGTTGAAATGTCATGTATTCCGTTGTCGTTGTGGTCGTTAGGATAGTTCAGAGAAATGTCGTTGTCGTTGGAGGCCGTGGCCGTTGCGTTCGCCGCTCGAATTTTCCAAAAAGCGGCAGAATGGAAACCTTTTGCCCCCCAACGGAATGGCCGCCCCCGTGGGGGGCGGCCAGGATCGTCGCCTTCGGCGCCGATCTTGTTGGGTCACAGTTTACTGACCACGCTTGGTGCGAGTGAAACGCGCTGAGGTCCGCTGATAAAGAGTCGCCGCCAGGGATGATCGGACGCCGGCTTTGAGCCCTTGCCCTTGAGGCGAGGGTCGTCATAGATTTTGCCGCTGGAAGGCCGCATTGCGAGGTGAGGCCTGTACGGGCGCTTCTCGATGGGTTTAAAGCGCAAGTAGGTGCCTTTGGCGCGCAGGTGCGTCGTTCCATCCAGCCGGATCTCAATTTCGACCTTGTCCTTGGGCATGACGCGGACGGGTTGTTCCTCGAACAGCTGAAAGAATTTGTGTTGGAAGCGGAGGGTGTAGTCGTTGGCGACTGAACGCTCGGTACGCCGAGACAGGATTTGATCGAGACGGTGGCCGGCGAGCAGAGGCCTGTGAGCATTGGTATTGCAGGCCGGATCGACCGCGAAGCGCGTATTGTGATCGTCGATGTAGACGGTGCGCAGAAAGATATTTCCCGCCTCCATGTCGTTGACGTTCGCCAGGCGCAGTTCTTTGACGAGGCGATCCTGGTGCGTGTCGAAGCTGCGCTCGACGCGCCCCTTGGCCTGGGGGCTGTTGGCCAAGATGACCTCGATACCAAGTTCAGTCATCGCTCGCGTGAACTGCGTGATGGGATCTTCGTCGCGTAGTTCCTCGTCGACGGTTGCTTGCCGATTGACCGTGTAGATCGAGTCCTTGTCGACATAATAAGCGACAGGACGGCCGTGCTTGCCCAGATAAACCCCGGTGCTGCGCATGAGGTTGAGCGTATCCTCGACTTTGACGAACTCGGCGTGGAGGATGCGGGATGTCGCGTCATCGATGTAGACGAGCAGGGCGCATTTCGGGCCGCGTCCCTCGAACCAGTCGTGATCGGAACCGTCGAGTTGGATGAGCATGCCCACGCAGGCGCGGCGCTCGCGCCAGGCGCGGTGCTTTGCCTTCGGACGCCGGCGTCGCCAGAGTTCGGTCATCGTCATCAACTTGCGCACCGTCGTGTCGCTCAGGACGATGCCATGAAGGCTTTCGAGCTTCTGCTGGGCGAAGACGGCCGTAAAACCCTCCCAGCGGGGATCGTGGAGCGCGCTGAGGGCCATGCCGAGCAACTCAGGGTCGCCTTGGTTGTTCGAGCTGCGTCCGATCAGTCCGTGAAGTATTCCGCGGTTGCCCCGGCCGCGCACCTGGGCACACAACCGACCGATCTGGCGCTCGCTGATATCCAAAGCCTCAGAGGCGGCAAGCCATGTCAACCTGCCTTCCAACACATTTCGAATGACTCGCAGTTTGTCGATATCGTCGCCGCTCATGTTCAGCCTCGTTTCCATGTCCACATTTGCCTCCCCGGTAGGGAGACGAACATGACATTTCTACTTTCGCAGAACCTGACATATCAACTTTCGTGCGACAGGGAGGCTTCGCTACTTTTTGGCCGGGGCATCCTGGGGCTTGAGCACGGCCTCGATATCGAGGGAGACCGCGACGTCCTCGCCGAGCATCAGGCCGCCATTGTCGAGCACCGAGTTGTAGGTGAT
>CAZETM010001439.1:0-2143 GCA_964514885.1 uncultured Polyangium sp.
TGTCGTCGTTTTCTTGTCGGAAGAACGATTCCACCCACGTTTTGGGCAGGCCCTTATCGACGGCGATCTTTAGTAGCTCGGCGTAGGTCGTCGTGCGCAACGCATTGATGCCTTCTTTCCATTCGAGCACGTCATTGCTCACCATTGCTCACGGATTGGCGCTTACCGGCCTCGGTGGCACGATGATCGAGGGCCGTGACAGCGGAGGCGGCCAATGCATCGAGCTGAGCACCCAAAGGCTTTAGAGCATGATCGGCCGACAGTTTGGCGATTTCGGGGACGATGACTGATTGAGTGGTTTCGCATTGCTTGCGCAGATTGCCGCGGACGAATTTGCCCGGCGCCACTTTGAAACATCGTTCGAGAATGCCCGGCGCCGTCGCTCGAGCCAATGCGCCGAAACGAACGGTCGAGGTATCCAGGCTTTGATTGCGCACGACGACCACGGCTTGTGCCCGCACCTCGCTCCGTCGCGCGAGCCGCTCTTTTTTGAAGAGCGGTTCCCATTCATCGAGGGCATCGCGAAAAGCGCTCGACAAGGGTGCTGCATCGGAATCGGCCGAGAGACCGGCTTCTGAGAACTCGAGTTCTTCCAGGAAAAACAGCGATCTGCGATGAATGGGAAGTTTGCGCATACGGGAATGGCTCCGAGGTGAGAGTCACGCCGAGCTTATGCGCGGATGCCGCGGCAGGGCAAGTTTTTGGCAGTCCTTCGACGTTTCAAAACGGCAAACCGAAGCCGAAAGCGTCTGCATGTACGGTGGTAGGTTCGCGGTTCACAAACCGAGCGAACCGATCATGCCCGTCATTCACTGTTGACTTCTGGGTAGGTTGTAGAGGAAGATGCCGCCGTGTTGGATGGACTGGTAGAGCAAATGGGACAGTACGGCGCGGCTCGAGCACAGCTCCTCACGCTTGCCAGCGCTGAGCCGCGCAGTCTCCGATATGTCGATCTTTTGCGGGGCCCACCGAACGATCGCCCCGCGATCGTCCTCGAGTCCCAGGGCCAGCCTCGTGCGTATATCTTCGACGAGCGAAAACCGTCTGGGCTCGATCTCGTCCCCTGGGTGCGACGCATCGCGTTTCGCGGCGATGCTGATTTTGTAGCAGTCGTTCGCCCTGGTCGTCTTGACGTCTACCCGGCCGCGCTCGGCAAGGGGCTCGGTCCGCATCCGCTCGAGAATCTTCCGGAGGGGCGACTCCGTATTCCGACGCTGTTGCGCTCCAATGTAGTATCGGACGAGGTCGCCCCGGTCCGAACTGCACTTCGCACACTGCTGCGAGACTCCATCCGGAACGCAAAAGACCTCGGCAAATCCGCCCAGGTCGAGGTGGATGCTCATGACGCGCTGTCACTCGTCGGGCGCGCGTTATTCTGGCGGTTCCTCATCGATCGCAACCTGCTCCATGGCGTCGATCCCGGCACGGTTTGTGAGGACGCGCGAGCTACGACGTTTGCCGACTGCCTATCGAAAAAGACGCGAGCCCTCGCCACCTTCGAATGGCTAGACCGTACGTTCAACGGCGGACTTCTGCGATTTCGAACGAAGGAACGAGCCGCCGCGATCCCCGATATCGTCTACGAAGAGGTTGTCGGCAACATCGCGCATGCTGCCACGGCAGAGGGGCAGCTTCAGCTCGAGCTCCCATCGCAATGGAAAGACGTGAACTTCGCCCATGTGCCAGTGGGTCTTCTCAGCGAGGTGTACGAGGCTTTCGCGCACGATGAAGATGCGACTGCAGCGGAGCAGGAGAGTATCTTTTATACGCCGCGGCACATCGCCGAGCTCATGGTTGATGAGGCACTTGCGTCGCTCGATAGCATCGAACGACCGGTGGTGCTTGATCCGGCTGCGGGTGCTGGCGTGTTTCTCGTGGCCGTCTTTCGTGCGCTCGTCGCCCGAGAATGGACCCGGACCAATCACCGACCAGCTCGCGCAGCCATCCGTCGAATCCTCCATGAACAGCTCACCGGCTTCGATATCAACGATTCAGCGTTGCGTCTTGCCGAGTTGGCGCTCTACCTGACGGCCATTGAGCTTGATCCTGAAGAAAGGCCACGTCCGTTATCGCTGCTCAAATTTGAGTTCCCCTTGCGCAACAACGCCCTGTTTCAGCGAGAAGGGGGCTCCGAGCAGGGGAG
>CAZETM010001440.1:0-2142 GCA_964514885.1 uncultured Polyangium sp.
CTGCATTTGCTCTAGGGGTGACCCGAAGCTGGCATCGCAGCGCATTTGCCGGCGCATCCGGTCGAGACACCGAGTTATGAACGTGCGCACGGGTGCGCCCGGCGACTGTTCAGTCATCGTGTCTACGCAAGCATCGGCAAAGTGTCCTACTCGATCTTTTTGCAGACGCGCGCGAGCAAATAGCCGCTTGCCGTGGTGACGAGATGTGGCTCAGCCGCGCCGAACGAAGTGAATGGATCGAGCACGTTTTTGCGCAGGCCGCCATTGCCATAGTGCTGCTCGGCATTGTGCCGGACATAGAGCACGGCGCGCTGCATCTCCGTAGGTGAGGCGAGCACGTGTGCGTGATAGCGGTCGGTAAAGACGCGGCCGATCCATCCGCGCAGCAAATGATAGCTACCGGCTTTGGTCGTCATCGTCCCGCCTGCCTCTTTGACAGAGAGCACATTGAGCCGGCGCGATACCGAGTGCAGTAGACGCTGCATTCCCAATGAGAGCGCGGCTTTGCTGTCAGCTTCGACGATGAAATGGACGTGATTGGACAGCACCGCAAAGTGCACGAGACGAAAGCCCGATCCCTGAACCCCGCAGAACTTCACGAACGCGTGCTTGATGACCGCGAAGCGTTTGCGCGAGCGCAGGTTCGGTACGCGCTCACTTACGCGCAGCGTGACATGCACGGCGGTGTTTTTCTTCAGAATCGGCCTGCGCTGATGCGGATGCCTGCTGCGCTTTGATTTTGGTCGCCCTGGCCCACGGCGAACCTTCTTCCCCTCGGCGCGTTCACGAATCTGCCGATTGAGCACCACGTCTTTGCGCGAAAACGCGAGCACGGCTTGCTTCGGAACTGGCTTCATAATAATGGCACTCTATAAAAATGCGACGAAATAGTCAACGACGTTTGGCAGCACAACAGGAGGAAAGAGATGAAGCTTGGCGCAGCGCTGGCGCTCACTGCTGATGTCTTCGAACCCAAAGTGTTCTCGGCGTTGCGTGAAGCTCTCGATTCTGAGTGGATCAGCGAAGCTATAGCTAGAGGAGACAGGCACGGCGGCTGCCAGCAGAGGAGATGCTCGCCTTCAATCTCGTGCGGCTTTACATGCAGCGCTTCATTCGCGAAGAATGGTTCCTGGGTTCACTGCCAGGCGTTTCAGTCGGCGCGATTCCCAACACTTGCGGCGACTCACCACTCAGCTCAGCCGCTTCATCCTTCCCGAACGACGATCCGAGCGTAGTTACCCACGCGCTGTGAAGATCAAAATGAGTAACTATCCACGCAAACGTCGTGCGCAAAGCTGAAAAGATTCGCAGGAACACGCATGATCGCGGGCTATCGCGCCGCCGAAGCCGCCTGTGCGCGCCGCAGCTATGGCAGCCTGTAGTCACCCACAGCAGAGGCTCATCGTTGGAGGATCACTTTTGCGCAAGGGCGCCGCCGAAGGCTGCGCATCGCGCTGAGTTGCGCGAGCACTCTGTGGATGTCTCGCGCTATTCTGCTCACTCACGAGTGCTCAACGCACCCCCCAAAAACCCAGCAGCGACGCCTCTCCAGTAGCCGGCCCCGCTCCCGCTTCCAGTGAGCGCTAGCGAACATAAGGGAGCCACCACTGCCCGTTCGTCAGCACCGGATCTCTACGACCGCAGCACAACTGAAGCCGTACATGCTCCATGCGCACAATGCGACAGCTGTGGCCGAGTGGTGAGTGGTATCTTCGGGTGGTGCGGATGAATACCCACAGCAGAGCCAGCGCGTTGCAAGAATCACGACGACAGCTTCATCGTCGGCGGGATTCTTGCTCAATAGGAGTACGAGCGCGCGTTAAGTCACCGGCTGTGAGCCAGCCGAGGTGCGCGTGCGCGATCACTCGCGCGCCGGCGGGGTGGGCACAGTGGGTTTCGTGCACGCCGCGGGGAGCCCGCCGCACACCGTCGCTCTTGCGTCCGCGGGGCGCAAACTGCGAACGATTGCCAGGGTCAGACATTGTAAAGCGTCTGATCAAACACTACACTAGGGAGTTGAATATGGTTATCGTCCTCGAGCGCAAAGACAACGGCAGCCAAACGACGATCACGGCGCCGGTGACGACCATCGGCCGCAAAGACGCGGACATCACCATCAATCACAAGTCGATCTCACGCGTT
>CAZETM010001441.1:0-2140 GCA_964514885.1 uncultured Polyangium sp.
AATCTGCATTGGTTCCGCAAAGCTCCCCGTTATCGTATTCGCACGCGCCCGCTCCATTGCAAACGCCGTTCGCGCATTCATTCGACAGGTCGGTCAGATCTTTGACCGGTCCGCATATCCCATTGGCCCCCTGACTCTTGAGATCGGCCGAGCATGCTTCGCAAGTCCCATCGCAAGCGTTGTCGCAGCAATCCTTTTTGCCTACTGAGCCACGCAAGAAGCCGGGTGGGAACGTGTTCGAATGTGAGCGTTGGGCAAGATGACACGGGCACGTGCGTGGGAACCAACCAATCTTGCGATGGAGCAGGAACGTGCAGGAAAGAGCACGCGTAAGCGTGTAGAATGTCAGCGGAATTGGATTCGGGCCGTCCCGGCGAATTCCAACCGTCAACGACGACGGGTGAGCGATTCGCGATATTGCGACATCGCTTGTAGCCATGTCGTCGCCAGGCTGGGATTCTGCGCGACTTGCGCAACCCATTTCGATTCGAGTTGCCCGTGTTGTTCCGCTGTCAAGCCGTATCGATTCAGGATCTCCGGTGCTTGTTCAGGATGCTGGTCGATATCGACGTGGAGCGCCGCGTGCTTCTCAATGCTGAGCGTCGGTTCGGCAGCGGCAGGTGAAGGAGCGTCTGCTTTGGGAGCAGGCGGGGCTTTTTCTGCATCGGTGATGAAGCTGATGGCTTTGCCCGTCACGGTCACGGTGACCGCTACGGTGTGCGTTCCGAAATACGAATCATCCTCTCGTGAATTGATCATGACCGTGGGTTCGAGCAAAAGGTCGGTTCCGGGGACCGATTCGATGGCTCGGAAATAAGCCGCCGCGAGCGCGTGTCCCTCTGCTTTTGCGCGCGGCCCTTGGAAGAAGCTCAGCCGACTGAACAAGTTGTCGAGTTGTGCGCTTTGTCCGTCGAGTGAATAGCCATTACGCGTGCCGACCATTTCTTTGACTTTGCCCGATGCGTCCACGTAATCATCGCTGAATTGCGGATCGCCGAAAAGAAATGAAAACATGCCTTCCTGGCCAACGGTCGCCTTGTAATTCACCGTCGCCTTTCCTTTGGTAGGACCAACGATGCGATACTGACTGCGCTCGAGCGGTTGGAGCGCGATCATGCCTCCGGGCGTTTTCGCCAAAGACCTGTCAATGCTTGTGCTACAGGCTGCGTTGGTCGACAAAAGTGCGGCGAACGTCATTGCCATGGCGGTATCTGCGATTCGCATGTTGTCCTCGTGGAACTGGGTTCGTCACGCCTCTGGAACGTCGCCCGTCGTGGGCTCGAGGCGAGATATAAGATGCGTCATACCAAGCTGCTTTCGCGTGAGAGTCAATCAAAAATTCTTTGCGGTCTTTTTTTCTCGATGGGCGCGGGAGGAACCGTGGATTTGTAAACTTCGAAGTCTGCATTTGCGGACTATGATATGCGGCGAATTCGTGCGTACCTTGAAAGCATGCGGTTTGGGCGTTGCTTGGTTTGTCTTGGCGACATCGAGAAGCGTGCGCGAGGAGACGGGGTCATGGGTCGAGTTCAGGTGAGGTTGGTCAGGGTTGTCTGTGCGGTGGGGTTTGCCAAGCGTGTTCGGCGAATGCCAAGGGGCGGCAACGTTTACGAGTGGACCTTGGATACATCGATATCGTACACCAACCCTTGCAACGATTGTGGCAAGATTGCGAGTGGAGCCTTTCGGGTGGTCCGGGGCGGCAATTGGGTCGCCAATGCGTCTGCCCGGCTGTCCTCCCTTCGCTATGGGTTCACGCCGTCGGATCGCTACGTCGATTTCGGGCTCGGCGCGCCCGAAATCCCTGACACCTCCGTGCACCCCGCGCATCCTTCCACGCCCAGTGTTCGGGATGCAACGTTGTTGCCGAACATGCACGACGTGGTCGATCAATACATGACGAGCCCACGACACGTGAGATCGATATGTAAGCTTCGAAGTCTTCATTTGCAGACTATCGCGGCGCATGAATGGTTGTGTAGTGTTGGAGGTGCAGGTTTGCACGGGTGATGGGACACGCGCGGATGAGGGAGAGACGAGTCATGGGTGAGGTACGCGGGAAACTTGTCGGGGTTGTCTCGGTGCTGGCGCTCGGCGCGTGCGTGCAGATTGCGGGGATTGAGGAGCCCGTGGACGGGGG
>CAZETM010001442.1:0-2139 GCA_964514885.1 uncultured Polyangium sp.
CGACACGTTCGATGCGGGGAACTCGTGCGCCGAGCAGGGGATCTTGGCGGGCGCAGTAGCACTTTCGGAATATCGGAAGCCTCGCACAATCGTTTTTCCGTCGCGGCTACCCGTGCATGACACCACGCCGCACGGCTCGGATACGGATCCGGATCCAGCAATACTTCATCGGCCGCTGCGATTCCCTCCTCGGCGGCCCACGCTACCGCCATTTCAGGCGAAATGTCGTCCGGACGAAATGTGTAATCGTAAAGCAGAAACATCGGCACCAAAAGATGCCGCCCGCCTTCGCCCGACCATTCGACCGCTCGATTCGTCGCCGCTTCCACTGCATCGATCAGCGTTTTGCGCAGCCCGCCGGATTCGAGCGTATGTAAACCTGCAATCGCCGTGTACCTAGTACCTTCCCACAGGGATTTTGACCGGTTCACTCAGCAGCGAGCGGCATGGCGTCGTCTGCCTCGTCCATGGTCGCCGGCTTGGGGTAAGCATGCCGCATCTTCTCGCGGGCACGGGCGACATCGAACAGCCATTGAATTTTCGCGCCGGACGCATTGCGTGCAGCTTGCCAAGCGGCGATCTCGCGCTCGAGCGATGCGCGATCCCCGATCCGCCGATCGAGGCATTGCTCTTTGAGCACGCCGATTTCAATCTCGACCATATTGAGCCAATTCGCATGTTTCGGCGTATGATGCAGCTCGATTCGCCTTGCGATTCGGCGTGCTTCGCCGGGCGGAAACGCTTGGTAGAGCGCTGCGATACGATGCGTCGAGAGATTATCGAGGACGACACGAATCAGCGGCGCATCCGGATAATGGACATCGACGAGGTCTCGCATGCACTCTGCGAAATCAATGGCGGTGCGATGATCGGTGATCTTGACGTGTCGCCACGGCGCGTGTGCATCGACGAAGACGAATAGATTCGCCGTTCCGTTACGCCGGTATTCGTAATCGATACGAGCTGGTTTCCCCGGCTGCGCTGGAATCGGCACGCGCGTTTCGCCAATCACTTGGATTGGCGATTCGTCAAAGCTCACGACTGGTTTGTGTGGATTGGGCGTTTCTGTATACAGATCGAGCACATCTTCCATTCGAGCGACGAAATCGCCATCGACTTCCGGGATGCACCACATCTTCTTTTGCCATGGTTTGATGTCATTTTCGGCCACTCGACGACGCACGGTCTCGCTCGAAATGGACGCGTGATCGGTCAAACGAATCATTTCGCCCGCCAAAAGCTCCATCGTCCAACGCGAGCGGCCCAATGGCGGGAGCGCGCAAGCCGTCGCAATCAGAAGTGCCTCCTCTTGGCCGGACAATTTGCGCGTGCCTCCGGGGCAAGGCGCTTCTTCAAGCGATTGTTCCAGCCCCTCTTCGACGAAAGCGCGTTTGATTCGATAAACCGTCGATGTTCCGACATCGACGCTCGCGGCGATATCACCGTCGCTCATTCCCTTATCGGCGGCCAACAAAACCTGAGCACGCTTGATCTTGCGTACCTTCGTGCTACCACCGCTCGTGAATTGGCGCAATGTTGCCCGCTCGTCGTCGGTCAATTCGACGATCCACCGCACATTCATTGAATCCTCCGGCGGGGATTCAATCAAATAAAAAGGGGTTGTCAATCCAAATGATACCGGCATTCACCGAAAAACAGGGCCAGTACCTCGCATACATTTACACCTACCGCTTTCTGAACCGAAGATCTCCCGCAGAAAGCGACATGCAAGCGTTTTTCCGGGTCACACCGCCGAGCGTCCATCGCATGGTCGTGGAATTGGAAAGCAAGGGGCTCATTCGGCGACAGCCTGGTCAGGCGAGAAGCATCGAGCTTCTGGTGCCGCCCGATGCGCTTCCGCCCCTTCGCGAGCCCTGAACCAATCGATCAAAATCCCTGTGGCGAGGGCCATGCCCCTACTTTGATTTATTGCTCTTCTTGAACAACATTTCCAGCGTCAGCACAGGAATCACCCGCTTCTCATTCTTTAGGGTTGTGTACTCGACCTCATAGGTGTCAAGCTTGGTAGACGTCACTGGCGTTCGCTTCTGTAGCGTACCTTCCAGCGGAACATCGGTACCTATCCCAACTTCCGCAGTTGGACAATCTGCCGTCGAAATCCTGCTCAACAAGAGCACG
>CAZETM010001443.1:0-2135 GCA_964514885.1 uncultured Polyangium sp.
GGGTCGTAGGTCAATCACTTCGGCAGGCGTGCGTGGCTGAAATGCACGCGCCAGCATTTCTTCCTCGGCACGAATACGAATAAATCGGAGAGAATCGTCACCGCCGAGTATTTGCTCAATGCGCCGAATGGCATCGACGGCTGCTTGCGTCCCGCGTCTCGAGAGCGCTGACAGGACGGTTCCTCGGAGGTCCCCGACGGTATCACGAGCCGAAACAGTTCGTCCTCTTGCGGAGATCGGACTGCGGTCTTCGGCCTCGGGAAACTGCTCATACAACCATAGGAAGAAGTCTGCAAGCTCGTTTTCCGAGAGGTGGGGCCATCGCAATGCATCCCGCATATCCATGCGTGCCGCGGCCCCGAGCGCGACCTTGTATCCGAATGGTGGATCCGCAAGAACAATGGGCTTTAGAATAGGCCATCCCGCATCGGCCGGTTGCCTGAAGAGCGCTTCGGCAGCGGCACGAGCACGTCGTCGCGTGCTTTTCTTTTGCAACAGACGAAGATCGAGAAGCGATACCGCAAATTCTCGCGCGCCCACCACATTGCGTTGCAGCAAATCGTCGAGGAGAAACCCAAGCACGGACGGCTTGAGTGACGGATCTTTTGCTTTTTCGAGGAAAAAGGCGCCAAGCCGCGTATCCCAGCAATTCCCAAGATCGCGAATGATGAATATTTCATTATCTTGCTGGTTGTCATGATCAATGAGCACATTCATTGTGGATAACGTTTCGTCTGGAGCATTGCGATACGCAAGTCCAACGAGTTGATGATGTCGACTCGATGTATCTTGATCATGCATTCCGGATGGATATGCTAAAATAGCGGGGGCCCAACGCTGCCAGATTGATGTGTCGAGACGTTCGACCCATTTGGGATCTTTCGACAATAGTAAGTAAAATGCTCGGTAGCCCGCCATTGGCGGCCAAGGATAGATATTCTTTACCAGCCATCGGTTTGTCTGCGGGTCTGCTTCGAGGATGTAGCGTTTGGCCGCAGCTAATATGCGTGCGCGCGTAGAATCGCTAGCCTCGAGCCACCCGGGAGATTTTGAAAGATCCGGCGTACGGAGATCGTCGTAATAACGGCTCGTCGGCCGAAGCCAAATGTCGCGTGTGGCGATCCAAAATGCGCGCGTCTCGCCCTGTTCGAATTCCTCGAGGCTTTGAATGACGCGTGTCGCTGGCGGTGGGTCGAGCAGCACCTCCCTATGTTCGGCGCGGGAACGTTCGCTCTTGGCGACGTGTTCGTCGAACTTCGCCTGCGCTGCACGCTCTTGCGCCTCGCGCGCAGAGCCAAGTTCAGTAGGGGCCAGCCACCAGAAAGCATCTCGAAGCACTTGGTGTTGCGGTAGCGCCTTGGCAATAGCATCTATGAATTCGAATCGGTATCCTCCGTGTCTCAACGCGACCTCGATCAATGCGGCCCAGCGCTGTGCAACGACGGAGTCTTGCCGAAGCTGTTGAATCATCCAGGGAATGTCTTGTGGCGAGAGCAGGGCGTTTATCTCCAAGGTCCAATAATCGTGCTCGAATGGCACCGTCGATTCAATGAGCGCAACAAGGAAGCGTTTTCGATTTTCGTCATCTGCATGCGGTAACTCGCCTTTCCCTTGTCGTTTCTCTCTATTTCGGAAGGGATGCTCATGTCGACGAAACTTGATATCCGCCAGATGCACAACTGCATGGAGAAGGATTGGCTCATCCATGCGTGCCCAGGCTTCGTCAACCACGCTATCAGCTAACTCTCCAAATGGCTCGAACGGGTGGTCTTTGGGCTGCCGAAGTACCCATTCCAATGCGTACCCCAGATCCGCATTGGAAAACGCATTGCCTTTTTTGAGGCTGGACACGAATACACTGTAAAGTCCGATAGAGTGCGTTCTTCGTGGCCGGGCCAAACATTGAAACATTTCCTGTGCCGACATGTATTTCGGCCACAATGCCCTCAACGCCAATCCTCGGAGTTCATCATTCGGATCCTCTCCCACCTGCCCGTGTGCCAATGGTCGTAGTCGCTGAAGGGTCTGCGCATCTCCAATCTCGACAACGGCATGCACTGCTTGGACCCGCGTATTTACATTGTCGGTCGAATCCAATGCAACGTCTGCAAGCGCGTCTTGCAATGCTTGTACAT
>CAZETM010001444.1:0-2131 GCA_964514885.1 uncultured Polyangium sp.
GAGGCCCTGGAGGCCATCGTGCGTGCGCTCGAGCCTGGGATTCGCGGCATTTACAACATTGCTGGGCCGCCGCCGTTGCCCTTGTCGCGCATCATTGCCAAGACCGGTCATCCACGCGTCGCCGTTCCTCATCCGCTCGCGCGCACCCTCGTCAAACAACTGTGGCGATATCGGGCGACGTCGTTCCCTGCACCCGAACTCGATCACATTCGTTACGTGTGCATGGTCGACGACGCGAAGGCGCGCGACGAGATCAGCTACGCGCCTACGTACGGCATCGATGAAGCGATCGTAGCGACGAAGGCGTTGGTTTAGAGAGCTTGGCAGGCTTTCGGCGTCGGGTTTGCCTTGCAGTACGCCGCATCCGTTGGAGGTCCAACGGTCAGCCAAGCATCTTGTGACGCAAGACGCGGGCGCGACGTTCCCACGCTCGTATCCGCCTCGCATTGCTTGCCATCGGCCGACATCGGCTCGGCCGGTGCGCACACGCCAGCTTCATTCGGCAACGTCCACGCTTGCCCCGTCGGGTAGACGACGTTCATCGCGTAGTTGCCTTGCGGCAGGCATCCATAAGCGATGTCGAACGGGCGACCGAATTGCCTCTGCAGGCTCTGTCGCACGGCTTCTTCGTCCGCCAAGATCGGCTTCATGTCCTTCGCCGTTTTGTGGCTTAGGACCAGCACGCCTTTCTTCGACGTGTCGATCGGATCGACGCAAATCGCCGCCGGCCTGAGCGCCACAACCAATTCGGGCTCGAACGATTGGAACACGTTGAACTTCGTCGGATCCATCGCGTTTGGCGTGGGCATTTTCGTCGTCGTCAGCAGCAAGCTCTTGAACAGCGTGAGGCCTTGAATGATCACGCGCGGCCGCGCTTGACCACCGATCTTCACTCCAGGCAAAAGCTTTGAAAACACCGTCGTCGGGTACAGCGACGGCACGGCCGAACTTTCGGGCACCGAATCTTTGTTGTCGACGACGCCATCACGATTGGCATCTTCGACCGTCATGTACAGCAGCGCGCCCGGATCCTTGACCGGCATGAAAAACGGTGATTCTGCCGCTGCATCCGTCTCGTCCAAAGCCTTGTCATCCGACTGCACGACACCCGCTTTGTACGTGATGCGAATGAACGCGCTGCCATCCACGGGCGGTGGAAACGTTGCAAATTGAAAGTCGGCCGGAAGCACGACGTTGCGCGGATCCTTGTTGCCTGCAATGTCGTCCGCTACCGCAGACGGGTGAAACACCGGTCGTTCGAACGGCAGCGCTTGCGCCAACGTCACGCCGATACCCCGCACGCGATATCCCGTCGGTGGAATGACGAGCTGTGACGACGGCTGGTCGTACACGCCCACATCGACTTCCGTAAACCGCGCCTTTCCTCCCATCAACACCTCGGCCGCATTGGCAATCGCACCACCACCAATGTCCCCCTTCGACGGCAAATTCGAGATGCTGAAGGCTGGATTGAAGTCACCATCGCGATCGTAAAACCCACGGATCTGATACGTACCGCCCGCGAGCGGCGCGATCGCCCAGTCCGCACTTGCCGTGACTGCTGCAGCCGAGCTGTCCGGACAACGCAATGACTTATCGGGTGCGAACACGAGTTTGTCGCGGATGCTTCCGAAGAGCAGCTCGCCAGGAATCGCATCGATGCTCTGCGCTCCCGTTCCAAGGCCATCGGGCGGAGGAAGCGTCTTCGTGTTGAACGCGAGCACAACGGCCGCTCCCACGATTCGCCCACCCTCCGTGCACGGAGGTGGACCTGCGTAGGTCAACGTCCCTTCGATGACGCCTGCAGGGCCGCTGAAGTCCGGAATCGGAACGAATGTTTCCGGGTCCGTACATCCCATCAGCGAAGAAGCCCCTGCAAAGATGAAAAGTGCCCTCGAGTGGCGCCAAGTGGCGCGAGCGCTGGCCGGTGCGTTCATGATGTGCCTGAGCAAAAGGAAAAACGGCAAGCTCGCAGTGCGCGAGCGGACTGTGTTCATCGGACATCAATGCGGCTCAGCCGTCAAGCTATGCCGCGGTTTGTCCTAGCAGCCTGCGTCGCATCTGCTGAGCGACCGAAAATCGTCGGTCGACATCGCTCGAAATCCTGAAGGATTCCTCGCTCCGTCGCCCT
>CAZETM010001445.1:0-2131 GCA_964514885.1 uncultured Polyangium sp.
CCCGCTGCTCGGCGTATGCCCATTCTTTGTGGATGTGGGCCTCTCGGACGGCACGTCTTTGCTCGACGCCCTTGCGGCTTCGCGTTGGTTTACGCTTTTGATATTGGCAGACTCCGCAACCCCTCGTGCTCCGCGCGGATCGTATGGCGGGTGGGTGAGGGTGTTACGCGTCTCCATCGAGCGCGAGCCTGCGCTCGCCCGCGCCTATGCAGCCGATCCGGGGACGGCTGTGCTTATTCGACCGGACCTCTACATCGCGCGGATATGGGCGCCAGTTCAAGGTGAAGATGTCACGGAGGAAGAGATTCGAGGCGAAGTGCAGAGGGCCATTGATGGAACGACAACGCCGATACTTCCCGCGTCTCTCTGACACTCTGGGGTTCACCCTGCCTGACGACCGAACACGCATTGCCGAGGGTACTTATTCGGCAATGCGTGTCGTCGTTACCGTGGGGACGACGAGCGGTCGTGGGTTATGGCAGCGAACTGTGCGTGCTTGTGATCGGTGCGTTTAGAAACGTATAAAGCACGCGGAATTTGTAAAAGGTTCCGTTGTTTATTTCGTGCAGGTAAAGCTGGCAGCAACTTTCTCGTCGCCGCTGCCACTGTACTTCGGCCACATGGGGTATTCACACAATGGTCGTGTACGTCCCGGAACGCCTGTCTTGTCTTCCACGATCTGATTCGCAGGTGCCGTGCCATTTTCGACCCACGCTTCGAGTGCACCGACCGAATCCCAACCAGCATTGAAGTCAGCGCTGCTCGCGTGACCGTAGCCGGGGATTTCGTAATATCGGAGAAAGCCGTCGGTTTTCGCCGCCCCCATCGCGCTCTTCACGCGTTCATAATACTCCGCGGTCGACCTGGTGCTCACCAGCACGTCCGCCGAGCCGTGGGCGAGCAGGAGCTTGCCACCTTTGGCTTGAAACTCCGATAGATCCGCCTTGTTGACATCGACCAACAACGACAATTCGTCGATGCGGGCTTTCCACATGCCAGGGTCCTCGGCGTCGAGAGCGAAAGAATCGAAACTCGCGTCGCGCGTGACGAAGTATTTGGCCCATTGATCCCTGAATACGGACATGTAGGGCATATCGATGGTCATCGGGTTCTTGGGTGGTTTGCTGTTTAGGTTGAGGATCGGGAGGATAGCTAGCTCCGGTTTGTCGGACGGTATGCCCAGGTTCGACCCCCAAACATTAAACCCAGGATGTCCTGTCTCTCCGCTCTTTAATGGCGTTTTGAACATGACGGATGCGTTGTAAGCGTTCAAGGATGCGATTTGTGCGTCGGAAAGGCACGTATCGCCCGTGTCCATGCCGCCTGCACAACGTAATGGAGCACCGCCAGGCGTGCCGTCAACGGAGGCGGTCATCGGATCGAACGCGGCATTGCAGGCCGGGACATTGCTGACGATGCGGTCCGCAAGACCATCCAATGCATCGCATGCCGCGAGGGTCGCCTTGAGAATCAGCTCGCGTTTCGGCACATTGAGGTAACCTTCAGGCGCGGCAAGTGCATTGGTGACTTTCCCGAACGCTAGCACCGCGGCGGTGAAATTCCAGAAAGGAAACAGGGAGATCACGCCGTCGAAGTCCTGGGGCCATTTCTGCACCACAGCCAAGGCCTCGCGACCGCCGGACGAGCCGCCGAAGAAATACGTTTTCTGCGGTTTGTTGGCGTAATGCTTTTCGATCAGAACCATCGCCGCGTCGTGTGTTTTTTTCAATGCGTCTCCGGCAAAGTTCGCAAGTGCTTCGTCATTGGCGGCGAAGGAGGCATCGCGGCCATAAATAAACGGCGGCATTTGCGTATGGCCGGAGTCACTACCAAAGACGGCATATCCGCGGCCAAGATGTGATTTTTGCGCGGTCGAACCGGCATGCACGACGTCCACGAAAAGGCCTAGTTCTCCGTCATATCCGCCCCCGCCGGTCTGCATGGCTTTCTTGTTCCATTCCACGGGGAGGCGCAGATCAAATTGAACGTCCGGCGCGCTTGCATCGACCGGATGAATCGCGACCGTCAGCTTGCAGTATTCCCCAATGGCTGCGGGGCCCATACCTGCCGCGGCAATGACCTCGGCCTTCGTCACGACTGCGCCCGTTGTGGGCAAAGCAATCATGTCGGC
>CAZETM010001446.1:0-2125 GCA_964514885.1 uncultured Polyangium sp.
ACCCGATTACGCGACGCCCGTATACGAGCCCGACCGAATACAGACAGGTGATCCGCTTGTCGCCACAGGAGATTCAGCAACTACGACAGCAATACATTAAAAGTACACAATCGCAACCGCCACCTGCGCCGAGCCCGGCCCCTGCGCCTGCGCCAACGCCAGCGCTGAGCCCACAAGAGCAGCGGGAGCAAGAGAAGAAGGCTCAGAAGTGCGCGAAGATCGCAGGAGAGATCAAGTATCTCATCACCGCAGAGCGGCCCGCGACACCGCCGGGTGGTTACCCCCAAGGCTATCAGGGCCTCGCCAAACGTTGGAGCGAATATGCCGAGAACATCGGGAAGTGGGGCTATACGAAAGAGGGGAAACTGGGCACGAAACCAGAAAACCACATCAAAGAATACAGACGACAGCAGGAGAGACTCGTCGACAAGCTAAGGGATGAATGGAACGCGAAAGGGTGCGAAGACAAGGATCTGCCCCACCTGGCCCGACAATATGCCGCTCAGGAACCGCAACTCGGTCCGGGCAAACCTTTGGTGCCCGCACCCACACCCATCTATTCATCGGCCACAAGCCCCATCGTTATCCTTCCCCAACCCAAGAAGCCCTCCAAGTGATAGGCTTGCCTTCCATCAGCATCTTTGATGCGCCGGAGATCATCTATGATCGATTTCCCTCTCGACTTACGTGACGGTAAGGCGGACCATGCATGGAGCACGGCCAGTGTATGGTTGAGCCTCGACCGGTTCGAGCGCTTTTGGCCCGATGTCGGGCTCACTCTCTCGAACGGTACAGCGGTCAAGTCCGCCGTGCGCGAAGTGCTCCGCGTCCAATTCGCCATTGACGCAGAATGGCGCGCTGCATACTTCGCCGACCCCGATGCGCCCGAAGATCTCGAGGCCCCCGACCCCAAAAAAGATCTTCCTCAGCTCTGTTTTCGCCGAATCAACGAAACGGCGGGAGCGCAGGACGCGGAATGCATCGCGCGATGGCTGACAGGACCTGTTCTCGGAGCCAAAAAGGAGTGGACGTGCGACCCATGGTACATGTGGCACAACGCGTGGAACAGCCTGCTCTACCGGCTCGGTGACGAGGACCCGAACCAGCTTCTGCTTCACTACGGGATCTCTCACCACATCGCTCGACGGTTGGTCGAGATCACTGCGCGCTTCAGGAGCGAAGCCAATGTGAACAAGGAGCGCGTCAAAGCGGCGGACGAAGAGCCTCTTTCGGGTTGGGATGCGATCGCCTACGCCGATTATCGGTGGGAAACAAAGGAACTGAGCCCCCTCGATTGGCTCAGTTCGCATCTCAGGTACATCTGTTTTGAGCGGGCCTGGCCCGAGGTCATGCGTTGCACGCCCCCAACCGACATCGATGCACTCGTCAAGTGGGGTCGCGCAAATCTAAGCCAAGAAAACATGTACCGTGACTACGTTGCCTTCCCCGACGACGTGCGTGCCGCGTGGCACCACGTGTGGCTCAATTAGGATTTACCTCCCAATGCCCGCGAATACGCTGCATGAAGGAAAATGGCGCTCTGAAAACTCCGACCGCCTCTCGCCAAACGACAAAGGCCGCTCTGAAAACTCCGACCGCCTCTTGCCAACCGACAAATGCCGTTCGGAAAATTCCGACCGCCTCCTGTCAACCGACAATGGTCATTCAGCAAACTCCGACCGCCTCCTGTCAACCGACAACGGCCGTTCGGAAAATTCCGAGTGCCTCCTGTCAACCGACAACGGTCATTCAGCAAACTCCGAAGACCTCCTGCCAAATGGTTTCGGTGCGTCCGAATTTTGTGCAGCTACCTATTTCTCCCTTGGCGCCCAGTGAATCATTTGATAGCTGCAAGACAGTATGATCAACATCCAGAGATTCTTTGAAAATCATCTAGCCAACCGCGAAATCAGTGGCGAAGAGCTGCGCCAATTCACGGAGGACCACCTGGGCAAGCTCAAGGCTGTATCCGCGCTTCCCGCTCATCTCACGGCCCTTCTGGCGCCCACGGAGGCAGCCTTCGCCACTTTCGATGTGGCCCTGTCCGCTCGGACCACGCTTTTGGCCACGCAATCGGGCGGCACGATCACCAAAGACGAAGCGTTGCAGCTCTTCCGCACCACGG
>CAZETM010001447.1:0-2125 GCA_964514885.1 uncultured Polyangium sp.
GGCGCACGTGCCACCATTCTGGCAAGGCATCGCAGCGCATTCGTTGATGTCTTCGCACGCGCTCGGCATGCCCACGCACGCAAAACCCGTTTCAATCGAGCAGTCCGCGGCACAGCCATCACCCGCCGTGGCATTTCCGTCATCACACTTCGAGGTTCCTGCTGTGTGTTTCGTCAATCAAGCCATCTTGACGCTGTTCCAGACAGGGCGCTCCACGGGCATCGTGCTCGATATGGGCGAAGAAGTTTGTGACGCCGTGCCGATTTTGGACGACCTGGTATTGACCCACGCCGAAAAGCGGCTTCAGCTCGGGGGAAGAAACGTGACGCAAGAGCTGACCAGACTGTTGCGTGCGCACGGTAATATCATCGTCGAGCAGCAGATCATGAGCGACCTCAAGCACGCGTTGGCCTACGTCGCACAGAATTTTGACAATGAAATGGCTAGCGAGTGTCTGGAGGTATCTGAGCAGCTCCCCGACGGCCGCGTACTCGGGCTCGGGCGCGAACGCTTTCGCTGCACGGAGGGACTATTCGCTCCCGACAAAATAGGACTCAATGATGTGGGAATTCATCGGAAGATAATCGACGCCATTCGAGAATGCGATCGCAACATTCACGACGAACTGTATGAGAATATCGTGCTTTCTGGCGGTGCTTCCCAATTCCCGGGCCTGACCGAACGGTTGACGCTCGAATTGAACAGCCTCGTTCCGTCAGGAACCAGGGTCAACGTGGTGGCGCGGCCCGAGCGGCAATGTTCCGCATGGATTGGAGGATCGTTCATGGCTCTGTCGTGTCTAGGAAAAATAACCTGGCAATTTCGTCAATGACGCGCCCAATTTGATCGTGCGCGGCACATCAAAAAAGAACGCACACTCCCGTGGAAAACGCAGCAATCGCCGATTCTCCAGCTTGTACAACCCATCGGCGCCGTGGGCAATGGCACCATTCCGCGTCGCGTCCAGCGTCATTCCCATCCAAATCAGCCGCTGCGCTTCAATCAGCCATCGTTGTCGACACAAATACAACCCGCGTCCCGCCATCGCCACGGAGCAGTAAATACACGCCGTCTCGATTGCCCGAAGCCATCACAATTCGCTCCGTCGGCAATGCTTCCACGTCGCCCAATTTGATCGTGCGCGAGACCTTGCCTTCCGCATCCCAAACAACGACGGCGCTATCCAAAACGCCACAAACAGAATCGCCGCAACGAGCCAATGTCGTTTGTTCAAAACCATTGCCTACGTCAATGAGCGTTGTGCCGACATCCTTGTTGCCATCGTTTGTCGTACGCACAAGCGCAAAACCGCAATCGGGCGTCATGGTTTCGCCAACGCCATACGTCCGAACACCAACAGACCAAAACGTTTGATCGTCGGTTAAAACGCTCGGCATTTGCTCCCACAGCGAATCGGGAGGCGTAAGGGATGCCTTGAGGCCGGTTTCGGTTATCGAAAAGATACCCGTCGGACCGCAAGCGGTCACCCATAACGACGTGCCTTCTTGGGAAACTCCAAAACTCCAAATACCCCTACCTGCGTAAACCACCTCGGAAATGTTGTTCGCGGTATCAACCTTCGCGGCCGTACTCACCCGACCTTCAAAAAACTCCGGCAACATCGTAGCGACCACGCCCGGATCATTCGAGTGCGCAGGAAAGACATACACATTTCCCCGGTCATCTGCATCAAGCAAGGCCGCGGCGGCAATGGGTTTTTGGCCATCGGCGGAAAGATTGCAGCCTTTTCCAAGTGTACGCTGGAGCAAAAACGAGGGCGCATCCATTTCTGCTGTCGGAACGGCGAACACAACACCCTGTTCCGTCGCGACGAGCGACGAGACATTGGAGGGAGCTGCTACAACGCAGGCTTGAGAGGAAGCGGCGGCAAGACCGTCCTTGATTGCATCCACGTCTTGCGCTACGCAACCAAACGACGAGAACGCAACAAGAAAAAATGACAAAGAACGCATGCGGAGATCCTTTCGTGACGAGGGGTTTTCTTCGTATATCGCGCGCAGCAGCGAAACAATGCCCAACATCGCGCGCCGGTCGTGCATAAATCCACAGCCATGAACTGGGACGATCTTCGATTCGTGCTCGCACTCGCCAAAGCAGGCTCGCT
>CAZETM010001448.1:0-2123 GCA_964514885.1 uncultured Polyangium sp.
CCCCGACGGACCTCCCCGAGGCGGTCGGCGAGACATACCGGATCCTGAATCTGCCGCGCGTCTCCTACGATGATACTCCAGACCTCACGGCCAAGTATTCAAGACCGGGGGCCGTGTTCCCGTTCCGGGATGCTTCGGGCGCCATGGTCCACGGGCTGCTACCGATTCAGTCTCAAATGCTCGCCGCAATCGAAGACGCACAAGGCGCGTTGCTCCCGGTAGGGGTTGGCCATGGCAAGGCCGGGGCGGCCCTTTTGGCGCCCGTGGCGCTCGATTGCGATGTGGGCATCATCCTGACGACTTCGGGCACCCTGACGCAGCTTCGGGCGACCTTCGCGGCGTGGCGTCGCGCGTTCCGGATTGACTACAAGGCGAGCATTTTCACCTTCGACCAGTTGAGCACGCCCAACGCCGCACGGGTGCTCGAAAGGCTGGCCACGGGCATCGGGGCGCATCGGGTGTGTGTCATCGCGGATGAGGCCCACAAGCTGCGGCACATGGAAAGCGCGCGAACGCGTCGCGTCATGCGGTTTTTTGAAGAGCACGATGGCGCGAAATTCGTTGGCCTGTCGGGCACGATGACGAGCAAGTCAATTCACGATTTCGCGCACCTGGCAGGGCTCGCCCTCGGCGCCCGTGCCCCCGTGCCGCAGGTTGACAAGGTGCTGGATGCCTGGGCCAATTGCATTGACGTCACGGGCAAGCCGGGGCCGACGGATTGGCTTGAGGTCGCGCCCTTGGCCAAGTGGAATCAGACGGCGCTCCACGGGACCGGAAAGGATCGAGCTTCGTCGGTCCGGGTGGCGTTTCGCGAGCGCATGAAATCGGCCCCCGGGGTGGTCGCCACGGATGAGCAAGCCGTGGTTTGTTCCCTGGTGCTGCACAGCCTGCAAACGCCTGTGCCCGACGTCATCAAAGAGGCAATCAGAACGGCGCAAGCGGGCGAGAATCCGAACGGCGATCCGATCCCGGATGACATAGCCGTTTGGCGGATCCAGCGTCAGCTATCGGCGGGCTTCTTCTATGTGTGGGACTGGCCCCAGAACAAGCCCGACCTGGAGTGGTTGGAGGCTCGCCGCACCTGGAATTCCGAATGTCGGGAGGAGCTACAGAAGCGCGCCGCCGCGGGGTATGATAGTGAGTTTCTGGTTGCATCGGCCTGCGAGCGCGAGAGTACGCAAAACCGCGCGCTTCAAAGTGCATGGGCCGGGTGGAAAGGCCAGAAGGTCAAACGATGGCGCTGGCCTGACAACAGCGAGCAACCGACGCCCCCGACGCGCACTGTCTGGTTGTCGCCGTTCTTTCTCGACGCAGCCGTGAAGCAAGCGCAAGACCTCAACCGGAATGCGATTATCTGGTACGAATCACGGGCCGTCCTGGAGGGCTTGAGGGCTCGTAAGATCCTGTGCTGCGCCGCGGGTGAGGAAGTGCCGCGCAAGCCTTGCCGGGTGGCCTTGTCGACCCGCTCGCACGGGGACGGGCTCAACCTGCAAGCATGGCACACAAATGCCTTCCTTGAGCCCATGTCGAGCGGCCAGCGATGGGAACAGGTCCAAGGCCGAACGCACCGCCCGGGGCAGCTTGTGGACGAGGTGGATTCGTTTGTCTGGCAACACACCGGCATCTATCAGGCGGCCATGTGGCAGGCGCGGGAGGATGCCCGATACATCGAGGAAGTGTCAGGCAACCGGCAAAAGCTCAATTTCGCCACCTTCGAGGGCTTCGAGACTCGAATTGCGATGCGCAAACACGTTGCGGTCGATCTGGATGACGAGTAATCTGGCCATGTTACGGCGTGTTGCCGTGACGTGACGTGACACAAGAGCAGGAGATCATCATGGGACTTTTCGGCAATCTGGGCAAGGCTACGTTCGCGGGTCGTAACCCCTTCTTTCCCAAGGCATTCGAGGGGCTGGTGACGATCCAGGCCATCGCGTTCTACGAGAGCAAGGACCCCGGCAAAGAGGGCGTATGGTTCCTGCGCGTCGAAGGGCGCGTGGTGAATGCCCACTATCCCGGCGGCAAGCTCCCCGAGGACGGCCTGTGCCCCGGGCAGGTCGGAGTCCATCTGATCAAGTTGGGGACCGAAGCCCAGATCAGGAAAGCCACCACGCCCGCCATGG
>CAZETM010001449.1:0-2122 GCA_964514885.1 uncultured Polyangium sp.
CCCTGGCGGGCACGATGGCTTCGAGCGCGGTGACTACGACGTTCAAGTCGAGTGTGTCCTTTGCTCCACCGACAAACACCGGATCGCTGCCTGCGCAGGTCGCATCCACCGACAAGACCGTCGCAGTGCTCCCGTTTCGCAATAGCGGCCCGCCCGATGACGACTACCTCGCAGAAGGTCTCACCGATGATCTGATCGATACGCTCTCGATGACTACAGGTCTCAAGGTGCGTCCGCGCGGCGTCGTGATGCGCTTCAAAGGCGTCGATCAAGATCCGCGTGAAATCGGCCGTGAGCTTGGTGTGCAGGTCGTCGTCGAAGGTAGTGTGCGACGATCGCCTGCGGGCCTGCGCATCACCGCGCGAGTGCTCAGCGTCGCGGACGGTTTTCAGCTTTGGGCCAAGCGATTCGATCGTCCCGAGAAAGACTTGTTCGTCGTCAACGACGAAGTAGCGAAGGCGATTGCGGAAGCGTTGACGCTTGATCTTGCGTCCCCGGCGCGTGAAGCGCTTACGGATCCTGTTGCGGTCGAGCTGTATCTTCGCGCGCGTGCCGAGTACCGAAAGTTCTGGGCGAACAGCGTTGAAATTGCGGCGAAGCTTCTCGAACAAGCGCTCGAACGTGCACCAAACGATTCGACGATTTTGTCAGGTTACGCGAGCGCGTTGGCGAGGTTGTCGTTCTACAACGCAGAACATGCGACGACCGCGAAAGCCGCAGCAGAGAAAGCGCTCGCTGTAGCTCCCCACTTGCCCGAAGCCCACTTGGCGATGGGTCACGCGCTCATGCAACTAGGCGACCTGGCCGGTGCCGTTCGTAGCCTTCGTCAATGTCTCACGCGTGCACCGTCGAATGCCGAAGCGCACTGGGTGCTCGGGATGATTCTTGCCGAAACCGGACCGCTCGATGGTGCCGAACGAGAACTCGAAACGGCGATGAGCCTCGATCCGTCAATGCCTACGGTTGCCCGCAATCTCGCACGCGTCGCGTGCACCAAACATCAGTGGGAACGCGCGTACAAGCTGATCGAAGTGTCTCGCCCCATCGATGGCGAGTTTTCGTATTGGGCTCACTTGCTGCGTTTTGCTTTGTGGAACCGTGACGAAGCGCTCATCGACAAGAGCCTTGCCGACTTGCAAAAGCTCGAAGCACAACCGCTGCAGCAAACGGTGCTCGACTCCTACCGCCAACGACATGACCGCGACCGTCAGATGCCGTTTCGCAACTACGCGTTTGGACCCGGCGCGGGCCTTCGTCGCACCGCGTACTTCCTCCAGCTCGACGCGGAAATGTCGGCGTTTGCCGGCAATGATGCATATCTCCTCGAGACGTTCAGTCTCACCGAGAAGACCGCACTGCAAGACTTGACCTGGTTCGACCACTGCCCGCTCTTCGATCCATACCGGACAGCACCCGAGTTTGTCCGGGCACGCGCCGTCGTAGAAGCGCGCGTCAAGGCCGTGATCGACGCGTATCGCGCCCGCTAGCTCAACGATCGAAACAGCGCCAGCACGCTCGTGTACAGCTCGAGCCGTGGTGCGTTCTTCTCCCGTGGCGTGATTTCAAAAATGGAGTGCATGCCCGCGATGGGCAAGTCTCCGAAGCGTTGTCGCAAGATGCGCACTTCCGCATCCGGTGTTCCGTAAAGCTTCTGCCCGCGACCAGCGCACGTCAGATAAATGCCGAACTGGGGCGCAGATCCAAGCAGGTTCTGTGCGACAAACCTCGTCGTCGTGTCCAGCTCTGTGCGGGCTGCTGATGCATCGCGCACCGCGAACGCGAAACGCATGCCAGGCCTTGCCTCCTCGCCGATCATGATTCCCCGTCGCGTCGTATCGATTCCGCGAATGGGACGGATGAAGAAACGCGCGCGACCAGCATCGGTCACCTCGTGGGGATCACTGAGCGCAGCGACCACCACGGGTGGAGGCTCTTGCTTGGGTTTGCCCGACGAGCTGCGGGACAACGCATCGAGGGCACTTTGGTTGCCGATGCGCAGGATCAGACCGTCGGCGACTTCTTCGATAGGCTCGAAGCTCGTGAGCAATCGGCACGCAGATGTCGTTGCGATGATCGGCCGTGCAATACCGCTCCATGCAAGGCCAACGATCGGTGCTTCGAC
>CAZETM010001450.1:0-2113 GCA_964514885.1 uncultured Polyangium sp.
CCAATGATTTGCGCCAGCGCATTCGCCAGTTCGCTCTTCGACGACACGAAGAACGCCTGCGTCGTTCCACCTGCCGACGCAATCTGATTGAGCTGCGTCTGCTCGCTCGGAAGAACCGAGAAACCAATCACGTACGTCTTGATCTGTTTGCCATTGATACCAGCAAACAACGCACCAGCCGCGGCAGCCGGATTGCCTTCGCAACTCTCCGCGCCGTCCGTCAGCAAAATCGTTGCATACGATCGACACGCCGCCGCGCTGTCACACGTAACGACAGGCGTGAGGTAATCGTATGTGGCTTGCAGCGACCCGGCCAAAGGCGTCGGCCCCGAGCCTCGAAGCTCGCAATTGCCCATCGCGCAATGGTTCCCTTCGACCGTGCTCGGATCGAACATTCCATCGGCATCTTCCACGCCGTCGAGCCATTTCAGGTATTTGTTGATGGGCTCATTGAACCCAACCAAGAACTGAGCACCTCGACGGGGTGGACCACACGACCCGGCGTAATTGATACAGTCCGACGTCGGCGTCATCTCCATCGCTTCGGGCGCCCAACCAATCGGCATGTTGCCCGTGAATGATCCAATGGCCGGATATCCCGCGCCCGGATAAAGCTGCGACAGAATGCATTGATTGTCCGGGTAGAGCGCCGGGTACGGCGGAGGCAGGTTGTCCGACGGATCGTCGTACGAACAGCAGCTCTGCGCGCATTCGAAGTTCGCCGCAGATTGACAGCTTCGATTGACCCCTACGTCCTGGTAATACCTCCCCAGCGCATAATCGCTTTCAGGGAATGCACTGAGCACCTGCGTAAGCGCTTCCTTCGCAATGAACAGACGCGAATTGTTACCCGCCACCATATCGGGATCGCTCGCGGTATCCACACCGGGATAATCGGTCGAGCCATCTCCGAACGTGGGATTGCCGGCGAGGTCATTGAGCATCGAGCCGGACGTGTCGAGCACGAGCGCGAAACGCGGACGCGCATCGGATGCAGGCACGGCACATTGCGCAAAATTGTAGGAGCAAATCTGCGGAATGCCGTTCACGCACGCCGGAATCATGGTCATGTCGGGACAGGTGATCATGCCGAGACCTTCGTCGACCTGACCATTGAAATCGTTGTCCCAGCCGTCGCAGATTTCGCCGACGTATGCGCTATCGATTTGCAATTCGCCTGCGCCACCACCTGCTTCACCGGTGCAGATGGGACAAATCCCGCCCTTGGATCCGCGTACATTGAAGACGGCCTGCGGATGAATCGTTGCCTGGCGCGATTGTACGTTGATGATGCCGCCGCCGCCGCCGCCCGCGCAATCGTCGCACGTGCCGGTCGTCTGCGAACCGACGCATTCCACTTCGTTATCGGCAGGGTCGAACGGTGTGCACTGGTTGTTTACGTCGGCGCAAACGGATCCCAACGCACCGCCCAATGCTTTACAGGTTTGTCCGAGCAATGCATTGCATTGAGCGTTGTTCGTGCACGGCGTGCAATTGCACGGACCGCAGCGTCCACTTTGACAAGTTTGCCCAGTCTGGCATTGCACATTCGTCGTACACGGCAAACACTTGGGTTGTGAATCACCACCGCGCCCGCCAGCCGCAAGCACTTTGGCATTCGGCCCAATCGCCACCGTGTCGCCGATAACGAGCACCGACCCGCCAGCGCCGCCGCCCGCCGAGTCATTTCCACCCGCACATCCTCGGCGGCCGCTCGCGTTGATCGTCCCTTCGATCATCACCGAACCGGTTTGCGCAGCGTTTGCCGCATACAGCACGACGCGCCCGCCACCATGCCCGCCCAAGCTGCCCGTGGCAAACCCGTCGCCGTCGCGGCATCCCTTGTCGCCGCCTGCAGCACCAAACTCGATGTCATAAATCGAATGGGAAAATGGCAAACCTGCCACCGTCGGTAAACCATCGCTGTTGCGACAATCAGTAACGCTCGCGCACGCATTTCCGACTACGGCACCAATGCAATCTTCTTCGAAGCCAGCCGGATACGATACCGGGGCGTCCTTCGTTCCGCGCCCGCCGATACCGAAATGCGCCCCGCCACCTGCCGAATCGCGCACACCGCATCCGCCGCGACCACCGGACCGTGGGAATGCCG
>CAZETM010001451.1:0-2110 GCA_964514885.1 uncultured Polyangium sp.
GCCGTTCCCACCGTCACGCCACCATCGACTTCGATGTCCAATGCAACATTTTGCGCCAACGCCATATCCCGCAATGCCGCAATCTTGGGCAGCACCGTCGGAATGAACTTTTGCCCGCCAAACCCAGGATTCACGCTCATCACGAGCACCAAATCGCAATCGGAAAGCACGTAACGAATGGATTCTTCGGACGTGTGCGGATTGAGCACGACGCCGGCTTTTTTCCCGAGCGATCGAATTTGCTGCAAAGTGCGGTGCAAGTGCGGCGATGCCTCCACGTGCACGCTAATGATGTCCGCTCCAGCTTTGGCAAAGTCAGCGACATATCGCTCTGGCTCGACGATCATCAGATGCACGTCGATCGGTAAATTCGTTGCAGCACGTACGGCTTCGACGACGAGAGGCCCAATCGTGATGTTGGGGACGAATCGGCCGTCCATCACATCGACGTGGATCCAATCGGCACCGGCGGCCGTGACGGCGCGGACTTCTTCGGCGAGGCGTCCGAAGTCGGCGGAGAGAATGGAGGGGGCAATACGAATCGGGGCAGAACTCACGCGCGTACGGCTAGCATGTTTTGCGCGGGCCGATGAGGCATTCCTATGGGCTTTCGCTAGGCGTGGTGAAACGGTTACCCTGGGCGAGCCCGAAGCGGGCTTGAAGCGGAGGCGCCATGAACGATTTGAGCACCAGACCCCTGGAAAAGGCCGACTTCGACCAGATCGTGAGCGTGATCGACAGGTGGTGGGGCGGTCCGACGAGCGCGCTGGCGCACCCGATCTTTTTCTACGAGCTGGGACAGCTTGCACGGGTGGTCGAGCTCGAGAGGCACATGGTGGGCTTTTTGTTCGGGATCGTCGCACCCGAAGGGCCAGTGGGTTACGTGCATCTCGTGGGTATCCACCCAGACTTTCGGCGTCGAGGCGTGGCGCGTCTGCTGTACTCGTCGTTCGAAGCAGACTGCAAAAAGGCCGGCGCCAAGCGGCTCAAGGCGATCACGAACGTGGGCAACGAAGGCTCGGTGCGCTTTCACGATGCGCTCGGATGGAGCGTGGCCGAGGTGGAAGACTACGCGGGGCGAGGCAGACACCGGATTGTGTTTACGAAGTCTCTCTGAGCTTTGAATTTGGCTCGGGCGCGCGTAACGTTTCCGTGCTTTGTCTTCCTGCATTTTCGTCGTCACGCACGAGGTACAACGATGAAAGCTCGGTGGCTTTTCGAGGTTGCGGTCACGTCACTCGGACTGTTGGCGCTTGCCAACTGCGCCAAACCCCTCGAGGGAGGACCTACGACCGGCGAAGGTGGTGAAGGTGCCGACTGGACGGGGCCCGCCGCGTCGAGCAGCTCGTCCTCGGGTAACGGTGGCGCGGGTGGAAGCGGTTCGTCGTCGAGTGGCAGCGGTGGCGGCAACGCGTCGTCGTCTTCGACGTCCGCGTCGAGTTCGGGCATGTGTGAATCGCCCTGCAAGCTGTCTCCACCTCAATGCGGTTGCACCGCGGGGCAAGCCTGCACGCTCGACGCAAACAACGATCGGTTGTGTCAAGAAGCAGGGTCCACGCAACCGGGCAGTGAGTGCTTTGCGCCTACTGATTGCGCTGTCAATGGCATCTGCTTGCTGACGTCCGACGTCAACGCAAGTTGTTACAAGTTCTGTTCGTCCGATGCGGAGTGCGCGGCCCCAGGAGGTCTGTGCCTCGAGCTAGCAGCCAGCGGCACCCCGATCGTCGGGGCGGCAGTATGCACGGAGAACTGTGATCTCGCATCGAACTCGGGTTGTTCGGTCTCGGGAACGGCATGCCGTTTCGGACGCGAGCCCGATGGACTGATGCGACTGTTCACGCTTTGCGGTACGGCAGGCACGACTCCTCTAGGTTCGGCCTGTACATCGAACGACGAGTGCGCCGCGGGGAACTTGTGCTTCGGCACGTGCGAGAAGCTGTGCCAAATCGGCGGGGCAGCTTGTCCGGTCGGGAAAACCTGCCAAACGTTCACCATCGGCATGGATGCGATCGAACCGAAGATTGGCACGAAGACCTACGGCGTATGTCAGTGAAACTTGGTGCCGAAGGCAAAGAGCGCCTGCGTGACGTCGGCCTCTTCGGAGGCCTCG
>CAZETM010001452.1:0-2106 GCA_964514885.1 uncultured Polyangium sp.
GCCTGCGTGAGCTGGCCCCTGAGCTGATCGCACTGAAGGCCAGCGCTTGCGGCGTTCTGAAGATCGGCACGAAGTGCCTCGCACGTCCTCTGCAGCTTGCGAATCGTCTCGGCGTCGTCGTTGGCGGAGCCGTTGACGTCGGGCCAGACGTCGCTGAAGCCTGGGAAGTTCCTCTCGCCGAGCGCGACGTAGTTGGCGCGAACCTTGTGCCACTCGTGCATGTGCGTGACGAGCGACACGATCCTCGTGACGCGCTCCGTGGTGTCGCTGTTCAGCGGGATCGCGCCCATGGCGATCATGTCGGCAGTCGCAGACATGCAGCTGTACTGCTGAGCGATGAGCAAGCTCTTCGTGAAGCGGATGGCGGGCGTGGGTTTGCCCTCTGCGTCCCAGACGGTGTCGAGCGCGGCGGCGAAGTGCTCGATCGTGCCCGTTTCGGCGTTCTTGCGCGACAGCACAATCGCTTGACGTTGCTCCTTGAGCTGATTCACCTGGAAGACGAGCTGATCGACGTTCATGACCATCGGCGCCTGCGTCTGCTGGCCGGCCGCGGATGTCTGATTCAAGTCGAGGGAATCGTGGCCCATGACGCGTAGCGTCATGCCGAGACCGTCCATGCTAGTTGACGTGTGTTCTCAAAAAAAACTTTTGAAGCTAAATCGCGGGGGCGTTTCGCTTCTGCTCTTCTCTGACTTGCTTTTTGTGGTTGCCGAAAACACTCGCTCGACAACAAATTACGACCGCTTCTTGACATATTCCTACAATAAATTGTTAGAATTTCTCTGCGGCGCTTTTCTCCATTTTATTTCTCGTTTTGTTTTCTCTGACGAGCTGCAGGATTTTGTGTTTGGTGTTTTCTTTTTCGTTTCCGCCCGCTCAATCAGCTTTCTTACTCACCTGTTGTGTGCGTCGTAACGACAGGGGGTATCCGGTGTTCGTGCTACCACAAAGACCCTTCCCGCTCCCTTTCGCTGGTACGCTACCCTCGTCGCCAGTGCCAAGCGCAGCTTCTCGAAGTTGACCTCGAGGCCCCGGGACGGCTCGTCAGCGGGGTTCTCCTTCGTGCCGATGCGCGAGATCGAGATGTTGATCTTGAACGCGACCGACCGCCGCAGAATTCGGCACACGACGTCCGCGATCTCCGCGCACTTCGAGTTGCCCTTGCGCAACGACTGCTCAGCGGTCGTGTTGTCGCAACGGACATCGACATCGTCGTGCGGCCGCAGCAGTTCTTGGAAGTCCTGCATGGCGTACAGAATCGCCTGTGCCTCGCGCACAGCGATGATCGGGTCGAGGCCGTCGCTACGATCGAACTTGCCGCCGGTGACGTGGACCTGGCCGGACGGCATGACGAGAATCGCGCCGTAGTCGTCGGGCGTGGCGTCGACAAACAAGATCGGCTTGATCGAGTTCTGGACGATGACGCGCGGACGATGCGTCGTCCCGGCGCTCTTCAGCCAGCGCGGCAGCTCCTTGCGCAGACACGGCGGCACCTCGACCTCGGTGTCGAGACGGTACTCGCCCGAGTTGATCTTGCTGCACACTCGCTTGGCCCATTTCATGGTGAAGTAGAACTCGGCGAGCGGGATCTGCAAAAGCCCGGCGGCGAAGATGAGGCGGCCGATCATCTGCTCGACCTCCTGCGCCGTGAGCCGCTCCGGCATCTTCTCCGGCAGCTTGCGCAGCGTCTTGGTGCCGAGCTTGACGGTGTGGTCGCTGAAGTTCCAATCGACGCCGATGAACGTGACCTTCTGCGACGCGACGTCGACAGTCGTCGGCTCGTTCTTGATCGTGGCCTTGAGATCGCGGGCCGCCTGGCGCGGCAGAAGCAGAAGGCCGAGGAAGAACGGCTGAAAGCCGAAGCGGTGGCGCTGGCAAAAAAGCGCGCCGAAGATGAAGAGCGCCGCAAAAAGGAACTCGTGGAAGCCGAGAAATTAAAAGAGGAAGAAGCGAAGAAGCGCACGATTCTGCGCGAAGAAGCCAAGGTGGTCCTGGCGGAAAAGTCGCTGCGCCTGCAGGAAGTCAATGCTGAGGTCGAGAAGCTGGAAACCAAAATCCGCTTGGCGAAATCCGAAATGGACAGCAACCAGACTGTGCTGGACCGCG
>CAZETM010001453.1:0-2105 GCA_964514885.1 uncultured Polyangium sp.
CGGGGGGCAGTGGAGCTGGCGGGGGAGGAGCAGCAACCACGACTGGCGGTTTCGGTACGACCAGAGGCGGCGGCGGGGGAGCCGAGCAACCCATCGGCGCGACGATGACCGGAACGAAAAACAAGCCGACGCCCGTGCGACGGAGAGACCTCTTCATAGGGGGCGCAGCTTATCGAGGCACGGGGCGAAGTTAAAGTTTAATACTACTGCTTTTCGCTCCTGACCCCCTGGCCCCCTTTCCAACTGACCATTGGTCATATAGACACGATATAAGCGACGCCGCCGATGATGGCTGGCCATTTCGTGTTGGGGTTGTTGATGCAACGCCGATAGCAGGCAATTTGAGATTTGTTACATGCCTCTTCCAGCTCGGCGGCCGACGTGAGGGTCATTTGTGAAGAGATTGGTTCGTCCGCCCAATACAATGCATCAGTGCGTCGTCCACAGCTTCAAGGAATGAACGAACACGGTGTTGGGGGCAGGATAAAAACTCGCGCTCCCATCCCAGCACCGAATGGCTCGCCCCGATCATCCGCCGCCAAACGCGTCCGCTTCCGAATTCGCCTCGAATGCTCGATCGAGCCACGCATTGAGCACTTCGCGACTGGTGCACGCATCGAGCCGCGCGAGATTCTCGGGCGAACACTGCACGCTGCGCGACAGCAATACCCTCACGATGGCCTTGCGTAAACTTTGGGCCTCGTTCCAGGCCGCCCTTTCGGCCTCGGTTTTCGCCTTGTCAACTTCAGTTTTCGCCTTGTCAACTTCAGTTTTCGCCTTGTCGGCCTCAGTTTTCGCCTTGTCAACTTCAGTTTTCGCCGCCTCCAAGTCACGCTCGCGTATCTCGGCCCGCTCTTGCAAACTCGCCACCATCGTTTCGAGCCGTTCGATCAGGTGCTGGGTGTCGTAGAGTTCGGCTGCGCCCTGGTAAAACCGCAAGCTGGTGCCAACGATGGCCAAATCGATGCCCAGCACGTTCGACCGGTAAAGCCCGGCCTGCGCCAAGATGGGTTGATAACGCTTGGTTCCCGGCGCAAGGCGATATCCCACGATGCGCTGCTGCTTCTGGTCGTACACGAAATATTCTGGAATCCCCAGCGACGCGTACTTCTCGACGTTGTCGACCAAATCCTTTTTTCGATCCCCCGCCCATAACACCTCGAGCACCCAATCCAGCCCCTTGCCTTCGTCCTGAACGACCCACGCCATGCGCTGATCGTCATCGGGCTCCTCGACGTCGAGCACCGCCATGATGTCCGGCGTGAATCCCGAAACGCCGGGATACAAAACGGAAAGCTCCTCCGCCAAGTAGATATGCTTGCCCATCGCCCGGAAATGCAGCCCGAGCATGTCCAGCGCTTTGCTTTTCGCCTTCTTGTGCGGCCGTCCTTCGGACATCGTGATGACCGGATCCGAAAGCGCATCGTTGACGGCAATGATGAATGCTTCCCGCTCGGCCGGTGTCATCGCTCGCCACTGCTCCTCCGAGGGTGTCACAGGGACCGGCGCTGGCGGCGGCAAGGGCACGGGGAGCGGTTTGGCGATGTGGAACATGCCCCGACCCTAACACGAACGTCGGGACATCACCAGCCAACCCTGATCGAGCCCGAGGCCAGCCAGAAATCGATCCAGTTGGGCCAGCCCCGCGCTTTCTGGATCAGGCTCGCCCATTCTCCACAACGCCATTCTCCACAACGCCATTCTCCACAACGCCATTCTCCACAACGCCATCCCCGCAGCCTATCAACCATTCCCCGCCTCCCAGATTTTTTGCCCCGCCTCGACGAGACATGCGAATCACGCAGAGGCATATCGTTACGAGCGTCGTCGCCCCGAGGAGAGCGTCCTTTATCGGGTCGTGAGCGACCATTGGCCAGCGTTTCGTGAGCGCATTGAAGGACTGAGCGATTTGCCGAAGTTCGTCGTGAATGAGGTGGACGAGTATTTGCGTTGCGGGCTGCTCGAACATGGGTTTATCCGGGTACAATGTACCGATTGCAGATTCGAGCGATTGGTCGGGTTTTCGTGCAAGCACCGAGGATTCTGCCCATCGTGTTTGGGTCGTCGAATGAGCGACACGGCGGTATGGCTAACCGAGCGCGTGA
>CAZETM010001454.1:0-2104 GCA_964514885.1 uncultured Polyangium sp.
CCACACGTCGCGTGCTGCTCGAGTGTGCGTACTTCGTGCCGCGAGGAGTTCGTCGTGCAGCGCGCCGGCATGGCATGCACACCGAATCGAGTCATCGATTCGAGCGGGGCATCAACCACGCGACGCTTGAGAATGCGTTGGCGCGAGCCACGGCGCTCTTGGCGGATTTGTCCGGTGCAGCAGCCGTATCCGCGCCTCTTTTCGCAGGTGCGCCCCTTCCCTCACGCGAGCCCGTGCGTTTGCGTGCGTCGCGTATGCATGCGTTGCTCGGAGTAGCCGTGCCGATGCCCGAAGCGACGGACATCCTGAAGCGACTCGGTTTTGACGTGACGGAAACGCATGGCGAGGATGAAACGGCGTACGCGCTCGTCGTTCCGCCGCCGCATCGTCCGGACATCGCGGGTGAAGCGGATCTCGTCGAAGAAGTCGTGCGAGTGCGCGGCCTAGGAACGATTCCCACGGTGCTTCCGGCGCTTCGTCCGCAGGAGCCGCGCACCGCGTTCGATCTGCAAAGTCGAGTGCGTGCAGCGGCGGTATCGTTGGGTTTGTCCGAGGCGATAACGTACGGTTTCGTATCACCTCAAGAGCTCGCAGCGTTGGGCCTCGAGCCCGCGCCGTTCAAGCTCATCAATCCGTTGGTGGAGCAACGATCGGTGATGCGTACGTCGCTGCTTCCGGGGCTTCTCGAAGCGCTCGCCAGGTCGCGTCGTCATGGCGTGCACGACGTGCGTCTGTTCACGGCTGGGTCGCGTTTCTTGGCCCATCCCGAGGCGGCACCGCTAGCCGATGAAGTCCCCTCGTTCGCGGCGATCTTGGCGGGCTCACGCCCTGCTGTGTTGCAGAAGCCGGTCGAGGTAGACGTGTACGATGCGAAGGGCATCGCGGTGGAGATCGTCGAGCGCGTGACGCATCGGCAAGCTCGCGTGGAGCATCAACCGGAGGCAACACGAGCGCCGTATTTGCATCCGCGCGCAGCGGGCCATGTGCTCGTCGAGGATCGCATCGTGGGCTCATTCGGGCCGCTGCATCCCGATGTCGCGGACAACCTCGATCTCGGCGGAGGATGTGTCGTCATCGAGATCGATCTGCGCGCGCTTGCGCAGATTGGTCGTCGCCGTCCGCAATACCGACCCATCCCGATGCTTCCGGCTGCGACGCGAGACGTCGCGTTGGTCGTGTCGGATGAAATCGAAGCGGGCGTCGTTGGTGAATCGATTCGCGAAGCTGCGGGCGACTTGTGCGAGTCGGTCGAGCTGTTCGATCTGTTCCGCGGCCAAGGGATCGCTGCGGGACACCGATCGCTCGCGTTCCACGTCGTATATCGCGATCCGCGGGCCGCGACGGATCCGGACAAGGCGAAAACGCTCACGGACGAAGAGGTCGATCGTCGTCACAAGAGCGTGGTGGACGCCGCGCACAAGAAGTTTGGCGCAACGCTACGAGCGTGAACTAATCGTTCTCCGCCAGCAGAGTCCTCCAAAACACCTGCACGTCTTCCAAACGCTCCGTGCGTGACGCCGAAGGCAAACCTGCCAACAAGGTTTGTCCGTACCCTCGTGTGCGTACGCGACGATCGAGGATCGCGACGATCCCACGATCCTTACGAGTTCGTATCAATCGCCCGAACCCTTGCTTCAACGTGATCGCTGCTTGCGGCACCGAATACGCAACGAATGGGTTTCCTCCCGCTTGCTCGATCGCTTGGGATCGCGCCACGACGACCGGGTCGGTCGGTACCGCAAACGGGATCTTGTCGATGATCACCAAACGCAGCGCATCGCCAGGCACATCGACGCCTTCCCAGAAGCTCATCGTCGCCACGAGAACCGCGTCTTTCGCCGCACGAAAACGTTCCAGCAAAATCCGCTTCGGCGCTTGTCCTTGAACCATCAACAAACCCGGAACACGTCCAGCAAGTGCCTTGCCAAACCCAAGCATCGCGCGACTCGAGGTGCACAGGACAAACGCTCCACCGCCCACGAAGCTCACCAACTCCGCGATGCGATTGGCAGATGCCGCGGCAAACGATGGATCCGTGACATCAGGCAGATCAAGCGGCGTGTAGAGCAGCGAGCGAGCTGCATAGTCGAACGGTGATGGAACA
>CAZETM010001455.1:0-2103 GCA_964514885.1 uncultured Polyangium sp.
AGAGCGCCTGGCGAAGAAGCGCCGTGTCTGGATGCGCGCGAGAGCACAACCGCCCACGGATGACGCGAGGCGACGTAGACGCGTCATCGGAAAAATTCTGGCTTTGTTTTCCTTACGCGCCTGCCGACTGTCCGAAGGCACATGAACTTGCGGTCATCGCTATGGCTGAAGATAAAAAAACCGAGCGCCATCAGAAGAGGTGCCGGCGAAAAAACACCAATGTAGTAGACGACAAAGGGTGCGACGAGTACGCAAGCCACGGCAAACACGCGGAATACATTACGTGTGTATGTCGCTTGATTGCGCCCACGACGCCAAACCCAAAGGCTCACACCCAACATCGCCACGAGGGATGAATACAGCGGCACTTGCAAAAGAGACGGCGGCGCAAACGGCTTAAAAAGAAAACCAATGATGCATAAAATCGCGATCGCTCGCCCAAAAGCGCTTGCTCGCGCGGTTTCTTCGTTCCGCAAAACCTCGAATTCAATGTGATTGGTCGTGGAATGCGTCAATCGAACGCTGCTCGCCGACAACGATCCTGCGGTCGGATTCGTCTGTTGCAATCGCGGCGAAAGCGTGATCTGCTACGACGGCATCGATGAAGGTTCGCCCAATGTGGCCATTTCGTCCGTCGCGTTTACTTGAATGGGCACCTTCGGCACGCCACGAATACTCGATGGCGCTTCCGCGATCGTGGGCATTTCCGTCGTATCGCTCGTTTGGACGAGCAACTTCGGTCCCGTTTTGATGTCCCCCCGCTGCTCGTCCATGCGTGAATATGGCTCCGGTGATCCCGCAATCGATGCAATCGTAATCGATGCTCAAAACGTGAAAGACAAGCCTGCTCCCGTTGGTCCAACATGCAACGTCGGCGAAGAACTCGCCCCTTTGGGCTTGGGCTTGATCGGGATATGCGCGGCGAGCACAACGCCCCCGGCCATCATACCCCCTCCAAGTGCAAGTTCAACCACGCCGAAACCCGCCACGAGAAGGCCAGTGCCGCTTCCGAAGAATCCCCCGGAGTCATAGTGCTTGAAGCCATAGACCATGATCACGATCCCATGGATGGCCAAGGGCAAACCACCGGCAGCAAGCGCCACGCCACCCACAATCAATGCGGTTTTGCGATCCGAGTAGTTGATCGTGACGTAAAGCTTGTCTTTCAATGCGTACGTGCGCGGTCCATACTTATCGACAACCCGAAGCTCATTGCCGACAATCGACGCGTCGAATTGTGTCCCTACGGGGTCGCCGACTCGGTCGTGCGTAACAAAAATCTCTTTGATGACACCGCGGATTTGTTCGGTCTCGCCTGTGGTCGTTCGAACGGTCGGCCAATCGCTGGACCGAGACAGCTTCTCTGGCGACAGACCCGGAAGTTCCGTGGCAGGTGTATAGACGCTACTCGGGCAACCGGTCAGGGCAACGGCGCTCAAGAAAAACGCAGCGCGCGCCGCAGTCGGCGAGAAAAAGCGCGAACGGAAGCTGCAATTTGGGAGCATCGCGCGAACGGTAACACGAACACGGGATGGCGGGTCAAGGGTAAATCAACCGACCGATGTCATCTTCGATCGTGCTGAGTCAATTCATGAGCCAGCTATCCGCAATCGTGCCACGAATGGAACACGTCGATGGGCGTCGCTTTCCGTCCATTGTCCCAATCAAATCGGGCTTCTTGCTGATCTTCTTTGCGTCATGATTTTCGACTTCGCTACCGCGCGTCACATTGCGGAAAAAATCTGGATCCAGGCCATTCTCGTTAAACAATTCGTTGCTGAGAATGGATTCCAATTCATTGGGCGCGTAGGAAAATCAAAGCAGCAATTTCGTCATTGACGCGTTTACGGCGCTGTGCGGCACTCGCGCGATCTTGCGCGGGCACGCACATCCATGCGTGACGCTTCATTGCTCCGCGATCGTCGATGCTTGCTCGCCGCGATTTTTCTCGACCCGCGGACACACGTGGGCGTCGGCGCCGGTCAGCACGAGCGCGAACTCACGCAAGATGCGTCGCTGTTTCAGGCCCGACGCATCTTCGGAAACGAAAGCGAGAGCTGCCCGAGCGGTGCTCTCCTGGGCCTCGAAGGTCCCATTGCCGAC
>CAZETM010001456.1:0-2097 GCA_964514885.1 uncultured Polyangium sp.
GAAGAGCGCCGCGCCGGCTCAGTTCGGCGACCGGAACGTTCTGGCTGAGTACTTTCCGGAGTTCCCATTCGATGGCGTACTGTGTTAGGAGATTGTCGTAATACCAACCGAGACTGCCGTTCACCCGAGGAAGTTTCCCGTCCAAAGTGATGCTGGTCATTCGGCAATTGAGGCCCTCGTGCTTTATGGGCCCTTGTTCTTCGACCTGCTTGATGTAATTCCGGGCCGCTTGGTATTCGTTGGTTGAGAACGTCCCGGACGTCGTCACCGGTGTTGGTCGTGTGTCGTTGTCGAATTCCCCGAGGATCTGATCCGGCAGAATTACTCGGGTTGCATTCTCCCAAATGACGGTTATTGGTAGCGGAATTCCGCGAAAGACGAACGGTTTTACGCCATGGCGCTCACCGAGTTGGCAGCTCAAATCCGGCCAGACAGCTGGGGGAATTTCCGTGGCTCGGTACTTGCGGTACGTCCGCTCCTCCCAACGTTCGTCATCGACGGCTCGCGACTGCCGACGCAACTTCTGTTTGGCCGCTGCCGCGTTGATCTGGTTTTCGAAAGTTCCTGTCGGCTTCTGGTGCGTCTGGTCGAGGAGGTCTTCGTACCATAGTGCTAGGAGGAGATTTGCTCTGCTTGTATCGATCAGGCCGTGAGTTGGCTGAATATTTTCGACCGGCCCGACGACCGAAGCGACAGCGTTCTTCTTGAGCATTGCCTTCCATATATGGTCCGGCAGTGATTCTGCCGTCAGGCAGCTCGTCAGGGTTTCCCGTTCGAGCGGTAGTGCGGCGAGGAGATCGTGCTCGTCGCGGTCGATTGCAGTCTTCCATCGTCGCTGAATGTCGTTGAACGTCAGGTGTCTCAAGTCTGCGATGGCCAGCACCATGAAATTGGTGTAGGACTCTTCCAGGATAAAAGCGTGAACAGTTCTCGAGTAATCTACGGACTCGTTGCCGAGTACCTCTTCTTTACAACCACGGCTGATGAGATCGTCGATCGTGTTGTCGACTTTGGTCGAGCCATCTGTTCGTCGTGTCGGGTCAGGGAGAAATTGTTCAGTGATGGAGAGGCACCAGGTGCCGCCGCAGTAGCCACCTTCTCGGGATTGTCGATGACAGAGGAGCACGCACGGATTGCCGCCATCGTCGCTAAGAACAATCAGGGTTGCGACACCGAAGATGCTCGGCACCGTTGTTTGCTTATTCCAAAGGATCTTCAGCGCTTGCCGTCGGTACGTTTCAACCGTGGCTGGTTTGGCTTCTAGGAAATTGTGATACGACTTCGCGTCGAGGTACGAGATGGGCTGATACCAGAGGCGAAATGCCTCGTCGTCGCTCAAGCAGGCGTCAAAGCGAAGGACTGCCGCGCGTATACCGTCGGAGAGTTTGCTTCGCTCCAGTTTTCTACGATGTCGTCTGATTGCTGGGAGATCTTTTTTGTCGATTCTGGTCTGGAAGTCGATTGGTTTCTCTCGAAAGATGAGGGCCGTGTCGTACGCCTGCGATGTTTGAGCGGCGCGCAGGATGGCAATTTTTCCGACGTGGAAGATACCGTCGGTTTCACTCAGATCGCCAAGCCTGCCGCTCTGCCGTCTTAGCCAGGCGTCGAAAGTAGAAGCGGGACCGGGCGCCTCTCTATCCTCTGTCGAGTCAAGAACATGACCAAGAGAGCGCACTTCTGCGCCCAACTGTCTAACTTCTTGAAGTGCGGGGTACTCCGGGCTCCGAATCGACGCCGAGTTGGGACTCTTTTGCCCTCGTTCCCTGCCGTTAGTCGTCGCCGCATCGTTTTCCAGTTGCACCCGTGCCTCTTCCAGCCAGTTTGATATCTTGACCGCCCTCTCATTGCCGACAAACAGACTTAATTCGATTTCCGGAGGGAGGATCGCCAGCCAGATGTTCGGCGTGCGGTAGCCGATTATTGGAATTCCAAGGAATGCCGGTTTTCCCACCCATTGCTTCGGTTTCCAAACCGCGGTGTCGTCATCGTCTATCGCGGCGAGAGGGTTCCACGTACCAGCCCGCCAACGCGAATAACAACTTCCTCGGCCGCTACCTACTGAACCGCCAGGTGCCTCCGCTTCGAGTCGCATCAAGC
>CAZETM010001457.1:0-2091 GCA_964514885.1 uncultured Polyangium sp.
CTCAATGGGGTCGGTCCGGCCATGTTCGACGCGCAGAATCAATGCAATGCAGTGGCGATTACTTGTATCACGGGTCGACCCGCTTCGCCAAACCATGTAGCCGCTTGCAATTCTATCGTGCGATCGGCCTCGAACACCGACAGCGGCAAAAGGATCGCGGTTGCTACGTTGATGGCTGCCGCTCATTCGTGCGAGTAAAGGTGATACGATGATTGATGAACATTTGAAGCACCTCGACGGTATTGCTCGGCGTAACTTTCTTCGTTGGACTGCTGCTGGGGGGGCCATTCTCGCACTCGACCGTAGCAAGGTACTCGACGTGATTGCAGATAGCGCGGGCATAGCGATGGCCGACGAAGCCGCGTGTGCCGCGACGAGCCGGTCCGTGCATCTCGTGGCGGGCAATGGTGGATTCGCTTGGTTTCAGCTTCTATGGCCTCACGTCGACATTGCGAAAGCGAACAATCCTGCATTCGCGTTTCACGCAAACGGAACGTACACCGAGTCGATCGACACGAACAACGCATTCATTAATGTTCCCGAAGCGCCATGGCAGACCCTCGACAAACGTCGGCGCATCTCTGCGTTCATGGCCGGCGTCAATGAACAGCACACTCCTGTGCCGTTTACCGCGGCGACCTTGGGCAATGGAGTTGGCCTGCTCGCGGCAGTGGCGTCAATCCAGTCTCAAACTCCATCATTATTACCGGTGATCGCCATAGAGCCATTTCCATTTGGCACGGCTTTGGGGGCTCCGCAGGTTGCGACAGTGTCGAACGCGAATGGAATGGTCGAGCTTTTCAATAGTGCCGCATCGAGGCAAACCTTGGCGCTCGAACATGACGCCGCAATCTTCGAGGCGTATTACAAGGCGCTTGTTGGATTGCACGCCGCAGCCAATCGACCCACGTTCTCGCGAGCACTGGGCATTGGCAAAACAAGCGCCCATTTTCTTGGAACAAACCTCGCCGCGCAACTCGCTCCAACCATGGCCGATATCACTCGCTATGGTATTGATGGTGGTACAGATACAAAAATCGTCGAGATAGGCAAAGCTCTCATTACCGCCGCCAATGCGTTCAAGCTTGGTCTCACGCAAAGCGTCATCATTCCAGCCATGCAAGACGATCCGCATGGCGCATTTGCCGACATGACGAATCTGCGGACAACGGTGTCAAAATTGGGCAAAGTGCTCGACGAGTTCATGAATGACCTGCTCGCCATCCCGGATCCTTTGTGCACGGCGCGTTCGCTTGCCGATAACATAATCATGACCGTGCACGGCGATACCCCGAAAGATCCACGCCAGGCGAACGGTTGGCCTGACGGCACGCCGAACAATTCGAATTGGCTTTACGTCATGGGCAATGGTCACTTGAAAACCGGCTGGTTTGGAGGCGTCAAGGCGGATGGACGCACGGATGGATTCGATCCAGCGACAGGGGAAAATGTTCCAAACCAGCCGAGTGCGGCGACAAGCGCTGCGGCCGGAGCAGCCGTCGCATTCGCCGTCGCCAAGGGCGACATGCGCCAGGTGCAGGATTTCTATAATGGTCCGAGCATTGCGGGCATCGTCAACCAGCTTCCCGTGTAGACAGTCGCGTGACGCACAGGACGAAGTTTGACTCGCCCTACCCTTTGCTGGTACCATAAGGACTGTGACCCCAATCGATTGGCCCATCGCCATTTCGACTGCTGATAAGTCCATCACCGCAGGTGTTTGTCTGTGGGCGCAGCGCATAGGAAAAATAACCCCACAATTCCGCACTTGACGCGTCTACACCGCTCCGCGTCGCCCGAGCCAATCTGTGCTCTCGCGTTCATTCAGTCGCGGCGTATCTTCACCAGGCGCTCTTCCGTGTTCGTTCGCGTCGATTTTCCTTGACCCGCGAACACACGTGTACATCGGCGCCGGCAAACACGAGCGCAACATCACGCCAAATGCGCCGCTGCATCACCCGCGACGCATCTTCGGAAATGGAAGCGAGAGCTGCCCCAGCGGCGCGCTCTTTCGCCGAGGCGGCCCTCGTGCAGAAAGACCCGCTCGCGCCAAACCGATTCGAATCGCCTCCGCCGTCAGCGCCACCTCGC
>CAZETM010001458.1:0-2091 GCA_964514885.1 uncultured Polyangium sp.
CTTTGTTTGGACTCGGTACGGCTCGAGCGAACCCGGGGCACGATTCATTTATTGGCGGTGGCGCTTGTTTTGAGGGCGAGGAGGATACCGCGGGACAGATTTCAGCGAACCCAGACCCGGTAGTTGTCGGGCCAGTGGTTAACATCCGCGCCCGGGTTTTGCGGCCACCCGGCACAATTGCCGTGCGAAACGGTGTAACTCATGCTCGACCCGATCGCGTACTTGTCGGCAGTGCACCCACTCACGTCGGCAGTCGTAATGACTTGCGTGCTGCAGATGAGAGGCGCGTAGTCACTCCAAATGCTGAGCGTGGCGCACGTTTCGCCGCCGGCGAAGACATTGACGACGTTCGAGTTGTCTTCCAGCTCCAGGTAATGCGGAGCGGCGGAAGTAAACAATGCTCGTACGGTCATGCCGACGGACCCGGAATGAATGCCGGTCACGATCGTCCGGACAGCGGCCGTTCCCGAAATGTCGCCGTCATTCGCATCCAGCATGATGTCTGCGAAAATCGGCACGGTCGAGTAAGCGAGGCTGGTTGCGTTTACGTTGGGACCGACGGTGGTTACCACGCCATCTGCTGCCATGTCGAAAGCCGCGAAGCCGCTGTTGAACGCCATGGTCCAGCCACCGCCGGCAGTCGTCATGTCGCAAGCGACCTCCAACAATGGGAGCGGGCCGTTTCCATCGGGGTCGATGGGATATACGCCGTCTGGGAGAGCCGGCGAGCCCGCCTTGAGCGTGCGGCAACTCGAGTATGCCTCGCAGAGCGTACCATTGCCATTGATATCCTCGAGCTGTGGCTGGCAGGTGCAGAGAAACGATCCAGGCGTATTCACGCACGTCGCATTCACAGCACAGCCGCCATTGTTCATGGCGCATTCGTCGATGTCCGCGCACACGCTGGGCGTGCCGGTGCATGTATAACCGGTTTCGATCGTGCAACTGGCAGCGCAGCCATCGCCGGCCGTCACGTTTCCATCGTCGCACGCTTCGGACCCGCCGATGGCGCCATCGCCGCACGCGACAGCAGCTCCACCGGAGCCACCTGCGCCGCCCATGCCGCCTGTGTCGCCTGTGCCGCCTGCGCCGCCTGTGCTGCTGTTGGAAACAGTGCTGGTGCAGCCGACGACGACCAGAGAAAGGTAAAGGGGAAGGGCCGTGAGCGCAGACAATCTCAAGGTTCGTTTCATGAAGCGTCTCTTTCGTTTTAGGATGCGGATCTGCATGAATGTATCGCACTGCTCCCCGGGGAGCTCGCGAATCGCGCGTCATGCGCAGCCGCAGTTGTCAAGAGCGGCGAGGGTATCATGTAATTAGTTAGGAGTCTGGAACGTTTTTTTACCGCGCCGAGAATCCGGCCGGCATGGCTTGCTTTTGCGCTTCAGCCCGGCGGTGAATAACCTGACGGCGCGCTCTGGATGATCATGCTGTCCGGCCTCGGGTGGCTGACAAAAAGCTGACGATCGGCACCAGCCGACAGTGTCCACGAACATTCTGGGCGGTGTCAACCGTAAATAACACACGCAGCGGGTACCTTGGCCAGCGTGCGAAAGAAATGCGTATGCGCATCGGGGCCCTTGGCCAGCGTGCGGCGTGAATGATCATCGCTGGGCACTTTGCGCGTCAATGGCAGGGCAACTTCTGCTGCCGCTTTTGAAATGTCGCGCATAACAAAGCGAAACAAGGGTGTCGGAACGTGGTTTGCGCTCACTTTGTCCCGAATACGGGGCGGCCCTGGGCCATGCGGTGCACTTTGCGGTGCGTGGGGGCTCGCGCGGGGCACAGGAGCGTCAAAACCATGCTTGGAGCTCCCCGTCGAAGGTCACTTCCACTTCGGTGCGGGACTTGGATCGACCTTCGAAGGTTTGCTGGGCGAGCGACGCTCAACCGCCACTGGCCTCGGGAGGCTTCTTGCCGGCGGCGTTCTGTTTGGCGCGTTGCCTGATGCGGGCTTTTTCGATGGCATCTTCGACAGGGCGGCGAATTCGTTGGGGGGCATCTTGCTCGGTTCATCGGATCGAGGGGTACGATGCGCACCGAAACGTTACGTCAATGGGCGAATACCGAGCAGGTCCAAGGCGCCGGCCC
>CAZETM010001459.1:0-2091 GCA_964514885.1 uncultured Polyangium sp.
CGAGCTTTGGGCGGTTGCCGTAGATGTTTCCAAGCCGTACGACGACACGATCAGTAACAAGTCGCCTTACGCCCAGTTCACGCCCTACGAGCTGTATCTCAAATTTCTGTATGAGTATTTTCGCAATGAGCTCAGCCGCCCTTCCGAGCTGGCGGACGTGTATATCCCAGTTGGGTTCAAAAAGCTGAAGTATCAAGAAGAGGCGGTGCTTAACGCGCGCAAGGTGCTTGATGAGTATGGCGGGGCATTTCTCTCAGATGTGGTTGGTTTAGGCAAGACCTACATGGCCGCCTTGTTGGCGCAACAGCTTGATGGTCGCAACTTGGTGATCGCCCCGCCGCAATTGTTGGATCGCGACAAACGAGGCTCGTGGCCGAATGTGTTCAGTGACTTTCAAATCCGGCAAACCGATTTTGAGTCAATCGGTAAGCTTGATCATCTGCTGGAGCGCGATCTTTCAAAGTACACCAATGTCTTCATCGATGAGTCGCACCGTTTCCGCACCGAGACCACGCACAGCTATGAAGCGCTGGCGCAGATTTGCCGGGGCAAACGCGTGATTCTGGTCTCCGCGACGCCGTTGAATAATTCGCCGCGCGACATTCTAAGCCAGGTGAAGCTGTTCCAAAACGGTAAGCAGAGCACGATTCCAAACCTGCACAATCTCGAAGCCTTTTTTGCGGGACTGGAAAAGAATCTCAAAGGCCTGGATCGACAACATGACCGCGAGCTTTACTTTCAGACCGTACAGGCCAACGCCAAAGCGACCCGTGAGAAGGTGCTCAAGTTCCTGATGATCCGGCGCACGCGCACCGAGATTGAGCGCTACTACGGCGAAGACATGCGCCAACAGGGGCTTACGTTTCCGGAAGTGAAAGACCCCGAACCGCTCTTCTACAAGCTCAACCCGCACGAGAACGAAATCTTCCAGCAAACACTGCTTCTGCTGGTTAGAGATTTCAAATATGCGCGCTACAAACCGCTCACGTATTACGAAGGCCCGCGGCCCGCGCAGGAGCGCCAGGGACAGCGAAACCTAGCGAAGTTCATGAAGATCCTCATGATCAAACGCCTTGAAAGCAGCTTCTACGCCTTTCGCTTGACCCTCAGCCGCTTCATCCGTTCGTATGAGCGCGTGATCGACGAGTTTCAGAAGGGCAATCTGTACCTCAGCAAGAAACAGATCGACAAAATCTTCGAGGCACTGGAGGCGGATGATCAGGAGACGATTGAGCTATTGCTGGAAGAGGACAAAGCCGAACGGCTCGATGCCTCCAAGTTCCGGGCCGATTTTTTGCCCGACCTGCAACATGACGTAAGGATTCTGCGTGACGTTCAGCAACTCTGGGCGAAGGTTAAGCGCGATCCGAAGTGGGTAGCGTTCCACGAGGTGCTCACCTCGCAGGCCAAATTGAAGAACGGCAAGCTGATTATCTTTACCGAGTCGAAAGAAACGGCTGCCTATCTGTTTGGCCGGATCGTCGATGAGGTCGAGCCGAAGGTCATTCTCTTCACGGGGCAATCCGGCGAAGAGGCGCACCGGGACGTGATTGCGAATTTCGACGCCAACGCCTTCCGCCCGCGTGACGACTATCGCATTCTGGTCAGCACCGAAGTGCTCGCTGAAGGTGTCAACCTGCATCGCTCGAACATCGTGATCAATTACGACATTCCGTGGAATCCAACGCGCCTCATCCAGCGCGTGGGGCGCGTGAACCGCGTCGATACCACGTTTGACACCATCCACACCTATAACTTTTTCCCGACTGAGGAGAGCAACGACCTGATTAAACTCAAAGAGGCGGCCGAGGCGAAGATTCACGCGTTTATTGAGATGCTGGGCGCGGACGCGCGGCTGTTGACCGAGGGCGAGGAAGTGAAGTCGCACGATTTGTTCGCCAAGCTAAACTCCCGCAAGACGATCACCGGCGAGGACGAAGAGGCCGAGAGCGAGCTGGAGTATCTGGCCGAGATTCGGGCGGTTCGCGACCAGAACCCGGCGCTGTTTGCCCGCATCAAACATTTGCCGAAGAAGGCCCGCTCCACGCGCTTGCTCACGACGACGCCGGACAGCGTGGCGAACACGTTCCC
>CAZETM010001460.1:0-2088 GCA_964514885.1 uncultured Polyangium sp.
ACAAGCGAATTTGTATATTTTGTTGCGTTGTGGTAGCGCTTGATTAAGGGCTAGTACCTCGTCACCGCACTTCGAACCCTGGCGCTCCTCGCGTTCCCACCGGCAATGCCCCCACCAATCGAATCATCGTCCACACCGTGCCCGCCAGCTTCCGCAGCTTCGATTGACCCACCCGCTCGTGATACTCGATGGGCATTTCCACCACCCGATAACCGCATTTCGCAGGGTACAGCAACGTATCGATCGGAATCGCATCCCCCTCACCATCGAAATCGAATGCCCGAATCACGCTCGAACGATATGCCCGCATCCCGCTATGCACATCACACGTAGGCACCCCGTGCATCACGTGCGCCATTGCCGCAAATGTCCGATTCGCTAAGAAGTTCGGTAATGGCATCGCCGCCGGCTTCGTCCGCGTCCTGGCGCAATTGATCACGTCGATTCCTTGTTCTTCCACCATCCGCCGCAACATCGGAATGTTCTCGACCGGATACGTGAAGTCGCAATCGAGATAAATCAACAAATCGCTTTGAGCCGCCGCGTTGTACATCAGCAGCTCCATCGCCGGCCCATGACCTCGCGGAGGAACCTGACGCAATACTCGAGCCCCAAGACGCGCCGCAATCTCGGGAGTTTCGTCTTTCGAACTATCCACACAAAGGATTTGTGCATCGGGAGCCACGCGACGAATCTCGCCAATCATCGCTTCGATGCTTTCCTTTTCATTCATCGTAAGCATTCCGACGGTAAGTCGCAGCTTTCGTGGACGCCAAGGTTTACGCGCCACATACACGTGCTGGAATGCAAGCAATTCGGGAGCGCGCGCGGCCACGACATCTTCCACCGGACGCACCAGCCCCAAATACAGCTTGTAAGGCAATGACTTACGCAGGCTTTCGGGATCTTGATCGTTTGCGCCAAGGGTGGTTCTCGCCGAAAGCACCACGTCTTTCGCCGCTCGTACGACCATCGGGTTCTGCTCGACCCGCAACACTTCGAGCCCCGCGTCTTCGAGAACTTTCTGGCCCGTTTCACGTGTGTAAAACCGCAAATGCGTGTTGTCGAGAATCCCGCTCTGCGTGTACTCGAACTTCCCACGCAACAAGTCCAAACGCACCGGCCACGCCGCCACGTTCGGCAACGACACCAGGATCTGGCCGTCATCATCCAGGTACGGCAGAAGGCGTCGTAGAACACCGACCGGATCCTGAACGTGCTCCAGCACGTCGGCAAAAAGCATCAAGTCGAAGGTTCGCCCAGAAAGACCTTGACGAACGGCTTCGTCGCTCGTGATGTCGATCGAAAGCACTTCATCGAGCCGTTCTTTGGCCCGAGCCCGCGTTGCTTCGACGATCTCGATCCCCGTGACTCGCGCGCCTTTGTGACGAGCGGCGAGGCCATTCAAACCCACGCCGCATCCCACATCGAGCACTGTTCGAGGACGCCCGATGGCGCGCACGAGCGCTAGATTCTCTTCTTCGACGACGTATTTGATGGCGTTTGCTTCGAACGAGTCACTCACGCGCGGCTACTTAGCACGACTTGCCCACGCTGCGTTGAACTCGCGAATCGTCTCGTCGGTTTTCGGATTGTGCAGCATTTTTCGCAGGATCGTCGGCGTCACCGTGACCACGTGTGCTCCTTCCTCCAGCGCTTCGTTCACGTCCATCAGGTGTCGCACCGAGCCCACGATGATCTGCGCCGCGAGCTTTTCGCGATCGAGTTGTGCTCGCGTTTGCGCGATGATCGGTCGCACGTCGTAACCCATGTCCCGCACGCGACCGCTGAAGATCGACACGTACGCGCCACCAGCGAGCGCCGCCAAGTAGGCCTGGTTGAAGTTCATCAAGCACGTCACGTTCGTCTGGATGCCCCGCATCGTCAGCGCATGCGTGACACGAAGCCCCATCTCGCTGAACGGCACCTTGATCACGATCCGATTCGGCGCCCAGGCGTAATATCCAAGCGCTTCCTCCATCATCCCGCTTTCCGTCTCGTTCGTAAGCTCGACCGAAACTGGGCCTTGTGACACTTCGAGCACCGAGTGGATACGCTCGGCGAGGTCGACGTTTCCGGCCTCGCGCG
>CAZETM010001461.1:0-2088 GCA_964514885.1 uncultured Polyangium sp.
CGCTCGCGGCGGCGCTCGGAGCAATTCGCGATCGGAAGCCATGAAGCTGTAGATTTTGCCGCGCAGTGGTGGTATGTGGGCCATAACCGATGAGCCAATCAAGTGCGGCAGGGACTGGGCTGGGTGCGGTCGTACGGACGATCGAGACGCGTACGGCGATTTATGCGCTTCATGATGACGGCGTCATCGTGCAGCGGCTTCGTGACAAGGCGAAGCAGACCATGGCCGACGCGAAGGAGAACGTGGCGGCATTTGGTCAACTGTGTAATGGCCAAAAGCGCGGGTGTCTCGTGGATGGTCGTGCGGCACTGACCGCCGATCCCGGGGTGCGTGAATATTATGCGGGCCCCGAGTTGTCGAAAAACGCCAGCGCGGCTGCTTTGCTCGCCGGGTCGAGCACCATGAAGGTGATTGCAAATTTGTTTTTGACCATCAACAAGCCCGTCATGCCCACGCGTATGTTCACCGATGAACAAGAAGCGTTGGATTGGTTGCGGCGTATCGATATGTTGCTGCGGCAAACCGGGAAGTGAATGGCGGGTCAAGGGCCGTTTACAACAAAACACCCGGCGGAATCGGTTTTGGATCCTCGGGAAGATCCGTATCCCCAAGCCTTTGCCGCAGGTTGATCTCGATCGTCGTCGACAATGCCGACATTGGCACGCAATTCCAAAACATGTTGAACGGATCTTCCAGCACCCGACCGGCTTCGCCAATCAAGGCGAACGCAATGCATACGAGCACATTGGCGGGGATCGTCAGCCAACTCATGTCGTCCACGATGGCGAACGGTAGCAGGCACGCATAGGCCCAAATGAGCCGTTCACCGATGAATCCGTAACTGCGCGGTATCGGCGTGTTCTTGATACGCTCGCACGCGCCTTGCACGTCGAGAAAATCATTGATGAGCCGGTCGAATCCTTGCAATCGATAAGGATCAATGGCTCCACGCGTGGACAGTTCCTCGAGCTGAGCGAACTGTTCGTGCAAAATGGCGAAAGGAATGTTCTTTTCCCGCGCCAAAAAACGACGTGTGGAATCCGAGAGCATTCGTTCGACATGCTCGTCCGCCAAAACGTTTTGCTTGCGCAAATGCGCACGCAAAGCATGCACGTACGCGATATGGCGCAGCACGATTTCACGCTGGATTTCCAGCAGATCGACATCATCGATCGATTTGATGTAGGTCAGCGTTTGCAACGCGAAATGGCGTGAGCTGTTGATGAGCTTGCCCCATTGCTGACGACCTTCCCACCAACGTGCATAGGCGTTGTTCGTCCGAAAGCTGACGAATATGCCGAGCGCTCCACCGACGACGGCCAAAGGCAATGGGGGAAGCTTGAAACGTAGCACTTCGAACTGATGGGATACCGTCACGATGGTCCCGACCAGGCCAAACGCGAGCACGGAACGCCACTGCCACAAAAGAAGCCGATAGACAGAGCCACGTTCGGCGATGATCATAGCCTACGATCCGCCCATGATGCGTCTTGGGGGTAACTGATCGCCCACGATTGGCGCGTGGGAGCGTGCGAAGCGCATTCAGCAGGTTCAGTGTTTTGCAGCGCCTGCCGGAGCGTGGTGCCCACCCGCATGAGGATGATGGCTGGTGGCGACGTTGTAAAGCGCGCCCATGAAGCCACAGAGCACGACAATTGCGAAGACGACCGCGCTGAGGGCGGGGTTGTCGAGGATCGGGTTGCCTGAGGAATTCTGCGAAGTTGTCATGGCGGATGCGGATACCATAACTCGCCGTAGAAACCAAGCGCCTTTTTCGAGTAACGGTGGCCACTTTGGCGACGCGGGGAAACCATTGGACGACTCGGGCGGGTCGACCAGGTGCGCTAGTTGCAGTCTGTCGCCCCCTTGATCTCGCACGCTGTGCAAGAATGGTGACACACGAAACCAGGCTGCGTACATGGGGTGACCTTCGAGCATGGTTCGAGGCAATAATTATGTGCGCAAACCCATGTGCCATCAGGGCAAGAATCGCCACCTCCGCAGGGAAACATGCATTTCCCTTCGCATTCATTCTCGGTGCAGCACTGTCCCTGATTGCAGGTCGTGCCGTTGATGCACGCACCGCCG
>CAZETM010001462.1:0-2086 GCA_964514885.1 uncultured Polyangium sp.
CTGGATGAACGCCCGCCACGCCGAAGACGACGGCTTGCCACAAGCTGCCCATCGCGGCGGCATGAACGCCTCCGGTCGCGTTGCCGGTGCAACGCGACCGAGGTGTTTGGCGCGGTTGTGGTTCGTGACGGAGTGAGGTTGGACTACCAATCGTTGGTAAACAAAAGATCGTAGAGCGTGGCTTCGCCGATCGGTTTGAAGTCCGTGACGACATCCGGAAGTGACTCGCAGCCAATCTCCGACGATAAACGCTCGTAGCCTGGGAAAACGGCGTGGAGTACTTCCATTACTGCTTGCGCGAAGGATTGCTCGTCTGGGCGAAGATCGAATGACAAATGGCGTATTGGCTGCGGAGGCAAGGGATTCGGTGGCCCAGCAATGTACAAGACTTCGGAACTGAATTCATCGCTATCATCTTCTTCATCGTCATCGAATGAGGATTCCTGAAACCCGGGCGGGTAGACGGTGAAAGATGACGCGAAGGCGAATACTGGCGCGAGAACACTAACCGCGAAACGAAGCTCGTGCCGCCGCTCCGCAAACGAGCGATCGGGCAACGATATTGCAGCGACGTATCCGCTATCGTGTGCGCCCGTGGGCAGATGGAGCGAATAATTCATCATTGAACAGTTGGGTAACTGTTTTGAGATGCGCGCAAGTACGTTATCCCAAACCGCTTTGTTTGCGCCCGCTTGCTTTCGTGTCGCAATGAGGCGAAGGTGCTCGTCGGTGTCTTCATACCCAGGCGGCGGCCAAGCCTCTGCGGGCATTTCCGACCCAGGCAAGGCAGGCCGATTCAGCAATTCGACGCAGCGTCCGATCCCTGCCACTTCGACGATATGGCCGCGGGGGAAATATTGGTGGACGACGTGGGTGAGGTATTCGATGGTAACGGTCATGGGTGCTTGCTCGTTACGCGAGCGCCGGAAGCGCCAGACTTTTTCAGAATCGCTTCCATTGCTGCCCCGAACAAGGGACAGAATGCGGCGGGTAGCCAGGTTGGACGAGTTGCCATCACGGCATCAGATGCCGCATTTGCCGCTCGTGCACTGAGCCGTCGCGCGCGACTGGAAGATATTTCTCCGTCGGCCTCTGTGCGCAATGGCATTCCTACGTCAACGGTGCACGTCCAGTTGATTTCGGTGCCACTTCGTGCATCGCGAAATAACGGCTTGACGGTCGATTTTTGCCAACCGCCTGCAGGTCCCTGCAGATCATCGGGCACAACGACGGCGAAAGCGAAATCCGATGGAGTGAAGCCGTATACGCGTCGGATCATTACCGCAGTTGCTTGTTCTTCACGCGGCGCAGAGGCGATTCCGGCAGATGATGCGACGAGAATTGCCATTCCAGCAAATACGGCGGTGAGACGGAGCTGCATAGATTTTGTGAATTATCAGTTAAAAGAAGTGGAGTCAATATGCAGGTTGACGGGTCTAGCGAATTGTACACATTTCACGGATGGCGTTCACATCGCGGCTGGCAGGAAGCGTAAAGCGCGAACGAAAGCCGTCTTCACGTCGAGCTTCGATCCATGCCAGCGCTTCATGCGCGCCTGCACCTCCACGCAGCAATGCGGCATAGAAGTGGTACACAAAGCTCACCGACGTCGTCGCGATCTCGATATGCGATTTCGAGCCGTGGCCGGACGCGAAACAGCAGGCTGAAGATCTGTCGCTGGTGCCGATGTTGAGCCGCGGGAACATGGTGGAACGCAACTCGAAAAATGATGGGCTGTTACAAGTGCAGCATGCATTCTTGGAGCTGCCGAACGTACCGCAAGCTCGGCCGAATGCTTCGGGTGCCGCTGCCGAAGTGCTCGCCTGATGCGGCCAGTCGTGGTCGCGAGTTTGGCGCCCATTGGCAATGACTCGACCTGGACGGAGGAAAGCTGATTGCTTCAAACTGTACGACCGAATTGCCTCCCCAGCCATCCAAGCAGGCCGTCCTCCCCGCCCCAATGCCTCCAGAGCCGTCCGAGCACGCCTTCCTCCACGCGAAACCGCCTCCTGAGCCGTCCAAGCAGGCAATTTCCCCAACAGAAAGGCCTCCTGAGACGCCTCAGCAGGCCTTCCGCCCAACAAAA
>CAZETM010001463.1:0-2078 GCA_964514885.1 uncultured Polyangium sp.
GGCTTGCCGAAGCACCACCGGATAGACGTCGACCTTGCGGCAGGGCTCTCGGAAGGACCCCGCAATAGGTGCCCGCCTTATCGAACGGCTCGCTGGAGCGCCGGGTGATATCTCGATTGTTATGGCGCAGCGTCGTCGATGCACTCGAGGACATTTACGAGATAAACGGGTGTGCTTTCGGAAGGACTTGGGGCCATTGGGCGATTAAGGCTCGGTCTGTTCGGTCGACCGAACGGCTGTTTCCAAGTCGAAAGCGGGCACTCTGAATACCGGATCTGCGGCGTCATGTTTTGGGCAAGAGCAGCAGGAGAAAAGGCGCGAGCAGTTCGCTTGCAGCAATGGCGATGTAGGGGGTCGCTGACACCCCGTGAAGGCCAAATGCCACGAGCCGACCAACTCCGCCGGCGAAGACGAGCCAAACGAGCACCCGCAAAGCGGATCGATTGCCGCGCGGATCCGGAACGCATGAGAAGAGTCCAACACCGAGAGCTGTCCAGATCGCACTGACGAATCTGATGTTGTTATCGAGTTCGATAGCGGGTCGAGTGGTGACGTCGACGATGGCGTCGAGGCCCGAAACGACGCTCCGGCCGCCGGTGATCACGGCGATGACCCCGAGAAGGATGAGCAACGCTCGTCCAATGACCAATCGCATACGCCGAGCCCTCACTTCAGGTCGAGTTGTTTTTTGAGTGCCGGTGGTCCGCTTCCTTCGGGGATTTCACCATACGTGTGGACGATCTTGTCGCCTTCGATGTAATAGGTGAAATATTCATTGGGCAAGTTGACCGATTTGCCGGTCGCAGGCGTTTTCGGCACGTCACCGACGGGGTAATCGAGCAAGCCTGTGTGCGTCCCGGTAAGTTTCACGGTGATCTTGACGCCGTTTTTACCCACGTCTTCCATGGTTTCATTGAATTTGAAATCGGGGAATGCCGTTTTGCGGGCTTTGTGGACGTCGAAGGCGTGGGCCTTGTCGATCTTTACGAAGAACGGCATCCCCTTCATCTTCATCGTGTAGGCGTCCGAGAGCATCGCGGAGGCCTTGTCCCACTCGCCCGCTTCGACGGCGCGCAGATGATCACGTACGATTTCTTTTGCAGGACGCGTGTTGTTTGGTGTTTCGCTCGGGCTATAGCCACCACACCCAGAAAGTACAGCCATCGAAGAAATGGCGAGGACGAGCGCTGTGCGACGGTCAGTTTTCAACATTGCTGACCAATCCACGAAGTCGACCTCGGCGTCAACTCCGAAACTTCGAGAGCGCTTCAGCAAATGCATCCTCGAAACTCGGACCCAAAAGAGGGTTGAACGTAGAGCCATTGCTCACCCGGGATAACGCGCTCCGGCAGCGGCGTCGCGCGGCAGAATCGCTTCAATGTCCTTCAACTCGTCCGCCGTGAGAACAATGTCGGTCGCGGCAATGTTTTCTTTCAAGCGCGCGAGTTTCGTGGTGCCGGGAATCGAGGTGATGTTCTTGTCTTGCGCGAGTATCCACGCAAGCGCCAATTGCGCAGCGGTGATTCCGCGACGACAAGCGAGTTCTTCCACCTTTTGGACAAGCTCGAGGTTTTTGGCAAAGTTTTCACCTTGAAAACGCGGCGAGCTACGACGGTAATCGTTGGGCGCCAAGTCGTCGATGCTCTTGATTTGCCCCGACAAGAACCCGCGCCTCCACGGGAGCACGGAAGCAATGGCGTCACCCCTGCATTCATACGGTGCCAATCATCGGTACCTCTTTCGTGTTCATGCGCCGCCTATCGCCACCTCGCCGCTCCTTCGGTGCCGAGCGCCGATACCTTTTCGTTCTTCATGCGCCGCCTATCGCCACCTCGCCGCTCCTTCGGTGCCGCGCGCCGATGCCATTTCGTTCTTCATGCGCCACTTATCGACACCTCGCCGCTCCTTCAGTGCCGAGCCTCGCCACCTTCGGGCCCTTTTGGCACCGACCCCCGTCGCCGGATCGTTATCGCGGTACGAATTGTCGTCGCCATAAACGTCGAATACCATTGGAATGCGGTGCTGGTCGAGTATTCAACAAGCGAGCTTTTCAAGCACGACTCCGATTTCGCGCCGCT
>CAZETM010001464.1:0-2075 GCA_964514885.1 uncultured Polyangium sp.
AAATCGCGCGCGAATTGAAACCGGGTCGGCTCATGGTTCGCGATCGTGACCATCGTTTACCGCCTGAATATGCGCTGAAGGCTAGCGTGCAAGCAAAGGCGCTCGACGTGGAAACGCGAATGGAGCAATTGGAAGTCGTTCCGGGTAGGTTTCTCGTGCAATCGACGCAAGGTGGCGGAACACCAGTCGCGGACGATCGCGGAATGTATCGGAGCGACGAACGCCACGCCGAACGGCTTGCGCAAAAGCGGATCGAAGCCCTTCGCGAGAACGCTACGGTGATCTCTTTTGAGACGAATGCATTGGATCTGGCGCCAGGCGTCGTGGTGCACGTCGACGGGCATGCACACCCAGACACGGCCAAAGGGATGCTCGTTGTCTCCGCACGTATTGCTGGCAAACAAGATGGCGATTGGACGCACCATATCGAAGCTCGCCCGGTATCTCAACCCTATCGGCCACATAGGCAAAGTCCAAAACCACGCGTGCAAGGTATCGAGACGGCGACGGTCGTAGGTCCACCGGGCGAAGAAATTCATTGCGATGAATATGGACACGTTCGTGTGTCGTTTCCGTGGGATCGCGAGAGTGGCATGGACGAGCAAAGTTCGTGCTGGATTGCCGTCAGCCAAGCGCATGCCGGAGTGGGGCGCGCAAGTACGGTTCTACAGACTTCGCGTTATGCGTGCGGAGCGTAGCGAAGTCGCGAGCTATGCGGTGCCGGTCGCGTCGCCAATTGGTATTTGGTTGGATAATAGGAAATGCGCCAACGGTGCTCCGAGTTGATCCGCTGTTAGCCAGCGATCGGCGACAAACTTTCTGGCCATGACCAATGAAAGCGCGCCATAGCCTTGAAAAATGTTTTTCACTTCGTTGGCGATGAGTGCGGCAACCTTGGCGGTATCTTCATCGAATTCGATGCTTTCCGTATGATTGCAGCGAAGTTGTTCAGTCGTTAGCGTTTCGTCGTCGATCGTCGGCCATTTCGTCATCCCGCTTGGAAGCTCCCACCGCTGCTGATAGAGCATGTAGCAGGGCGTGAGGAAACTGACAACGAGGCTCACGTCTTTTTTGACGTTGGTTGTCGATTGCGGCACGCTCACCGTTGCAGAATATCCACCATCCCAAGTACCAGTATGCAGATGTAGTGAGCGATTTTCGATATTGCCCGGAAACTGCTTACGTAGACGGTCGAGTAGCTCGTTCCACCGTGTTTTTTCTGCTGCCGCGCGCGCTCGTGCCAATTGCAATGTTTCGTATTCCTTAGCCACCCAGTACCCTTCGAACAGCCCGTCAGCATCGCTCGGTCCGATCGGGTAAAATTTCGCCACGACGTCGACTAGTTCCTGAGTGGTCGCGTTTAGTTCCATCCTTCGACCCTAGCACCAAGGAGCTTGTACGCCTCGATTGATTTGAAAAGGTCCGTCATTTCTTTCCGGAAAAGCGGGCAGAAAGTCCCGGGCGTCCATTCACCGGGCTGTCTGCGCGGAAGAACTGCCTTGTACGCACGGGTTCCCACGTCTGCCGAAACGCGCGCAGCTCGCTTCGCATTGACGGCGCCGTGCGTTTTCGTTCGAAGTGGCATTCCCACTTTGACTTTGCACGTCCATCCCAAAAACATGTCACCACGAGCATCTGTTATTGGGACGTTTGCATGTGCTTCTTGCCACCCGCCACCCTCTTCCTTTCCGTCGTCTGGCAGGGTCGTCGTGAAACTAAAGTCTGAGCTTTTCACCATATTGCCGTATTCATCATCGCCCGCCAGCACGCGCCATGGCAGTGCCATCACGAGAGCTGCGATTATTAGCACGACTGTGCGGCACATTGTGCTGTTCACGCCTGTGTATTTCGCTTTCATCACGTTCCTCCCTACGAATGGCGCGATTCCTCTAGCGCCATTCGTGAGGCTATCACGCTAGTTTCGTGACGTCCATCTTTTGGCGAACATATAACTTATGCCCGCGTTGTTGCCGCTTGCGCGGGCGTAACATGAATTGTGCACGCGTTTCGCGCGCGAAACATTGCGCACTGGAGCGCAGCGCATCCGGATTTGTGTGCGGATAGCTTTTTCCGCG